>JAVBTG010000171.1:0-8610 GCA_031556275.1 Opitutales bacterium | reverse complement strand
CGAACCGGACGAGACGTTTTGCATGCTGCTGGGGCTGGCTATCTTTGTCGTGATGGGCGTCAATGTGCTGGTTTTTGTGTTCGGCGTCATCGGCTGCGCGCTAGAGCGCGTCAGGGGGACGACGTGGGCGATATGGGGGATATCCATCAGCGCGTTCGTCCTGTTTGTGATGATGTCGGTCATAATTGTGGGACTTTTAATGGACGAAGGATTCTAATTACACACCCTAGGCTGTGTCTTCAAATTCAAAACACATCGGCTGCTCGGCCGGTTTTGGCCCTTTTTTCGTGTCCTCACCTCGACGATGTTCCACATCGCCTCGGCTCGAAGCCCAAAAAAATGCCTCAAAACCGCCTGTCGCATCCTCGATTTGAATTTGAAAACACACCCTAGGCCCCGCCCGCGCTCCCTCCCATTGCCGATGCAACCCCCTTGCGCCATTTTTTCCCATTGACCGCAAAGGCTTGCCGTGTAGAATTATTTTTTTGCGCGTAAGCCTTACCGCACGGGTCAGTAGCTCAATGGTAGAGCAGTTGCCTTTTAAGCAATTGGTTCCGGGTTCAAATCCCGGCTGACCCACCAAGTTTTTGAAAAAAATCCCGTTTTTCAACGGGATTTTTTTGTGATGGAACAGGCGCTTTGCCCGATTACTTCAACAGCGCGGCGATTTCAGGCTCGTTCTTGACCAAGTCCCTCGCCGAAACCCCCTTCGCGTTTTTGATATCCGGGTCGGCCCCCGCTTTCAGCAACGCCTCAATGACGGCTTTGCGCCCCTCTTTCTGCGCGTCGGCGTCCATGGTTTTGAGGGCGTCCGATATTTTTTTAAAAAAACCTGGATCTTCGTCGTCGAAGAAAAGTTCTTCGCCCAATTCCTCGGGCGTCGGTATTTTTTCGTGGGTTTTGTCGCAGGCGATGATCAGCGCGGTTTCACCCTCGCTGTTCCGCATGCCAATATCGGCACCGGCATCCAATAAGCGCCGGACGATCTGCGGGTGGGCGTAGTTCTTGGCGGCGCGCATCAGGGCCGTGCCGCCGTTGTTGTCCGCGATGTTCACATCCGCTTTGGCCGCCAGAAAGGCGTCCACCGTTTCTGTGGAATCTGAAAGCAATGCGGCGATCATCAGCGGTGTGACGCCATTTTCCTCATTGCGAATGTCAGGATCCGCGCCCGTTTTTAACATGGCCGCGATTGAGCGGGATTTTTCGGGGCATGCCGGCAACATGCTTGTCAGCGTCCACAAGAGCGATATCCCTTGGCGTTTTTTTGACGAGTCGGCTCCGGCCAGCATGAGTTGTTCGATAATTTTCGGGCTATCGGAACCGATGGAGAAGCCGGCCAGCCATAGCGGTGAATTTATAGTCGTCCGCATAATGGAGGTCGCCTCTTGGTTGGGATCCGCGCCCAGCTCCAGTAAAGTTTTCAGAGCCGCCGCGCTGTCGCAGAAGATGGCCTGATAAATCGGCGGATCCATCGTTGCGTCCGGATCTCCGCCAATCGAAGCCGGAGCGTTGGGATCCACCCCCGCCGCGACGAGGATGCGGATGTTTTCAGGGATATCATTGTTTATGGCCCAAAAAATAGGGGCCATTTCCTTTTCCGGATGGATTGGGGTGGCCCGCGCGCCGGCTTCGAGCAATGCCCGCATCACGGATTGGCCGCCTTTCTGACCGGCCGCATACGTCAGCGCGCTGATCATTCCGTCGCGGACGGCACTATTGGGGTCGGCTCCTTTTCCCAGCAAATAGGAAATGACTTCCATCGGTTGCTCGCGGAAGACGGCATAGGCCAACGGCTGGTTCTTATTTTCGCCGCTGGGCTGGTTGACATCGGCCCCCGCCTCGACGAGCAGGCGCACGGCTTCGATGTTCCCTTTGATTTCCAGCGCGCGCACCAGCGGGGTGTCCCCTGTGGCGTCCTCGCGGTTGAGGTCCGCGCCGGAAGCGATCAGCGCGCGTGCGGCCTCAAGCGGGAGCAGGTGTATTGCGTCGTCTTCCGAGGCGTCTGTTGCGGTCTTTTGCTCGGATGGAGCCATCGTATCGCAGGCGATCTTCGCCGCCACGGCAAACAGTGCCAAAATCAAAAGAAGCCACGCGGTTTTTTTCAACAGGGAAGGGCGGTTTGACGGCATGCGACACACCCTAAAGCATTTTTTAACGTTTTCACACTAAAAAATACGCCCAAAGGCCATATGCGGCGAATCCGCCGTTCCTGCGATTTTAAAGATTTCCCCTTGCTCCCAAACTGTGCTATTTTGGCACAGTTAATTCCCCATGCCTGAAAGCATCCTCATCGTAGACGACGAAAAGAACACCCGACAGGGCATCGCGGCGGCGTTGCAGGACGAGTACGAAGTATTTTGCGCCGCCAGCGCCGAGGAGGCGTTCCGCATGATGGACGCCGAACCGTTCGACTTGATCCTCACGGACTTGCGCATGACGGGCGAGACGGGCATGCGCGTCATCGACCGCGCGATGGCGCTGCCCAACAAGCCGACCTGCGTGATGATGACGGCGTACGGCACGGTGCCTGCGGCGGTCGAGGCCATGAAGCGCGGAGCGGCGGATTTTTTGACAAAGCCGGTAAACCTCGAGCAGCTCGAACTTGTCGTCAAGCGCCTCTTGCAAACGCGCCGCACCGAGAAACAAAACCGCGAGCTGGCCGCGCAAAACCAAGCCCTGCACGAGCGCTTGGACCGCAAATTCAGCTTCACGGGGCTGGTCGGGCAGAGCAAGCCGCTCATGAACGTTGTCGAGCAGGTGAAGCAGGTGGCCCCGAGCCGCGCGACGGTTCTAATCACGGGCGAGACAGGCACAGGCAAGGAGCTGATCGCCCAGATGGTGCACCAAAACAGCCCCCGCGCGCGCGGCCCCTTCGTGCCCGTCCACTGCGGCGCGATCCCCTCGAATCTATTGGAGAGCGAGCTCTTCGGCCACGAAAAGGGCGCGTTCACGGGCGCGACCGACCGCCGCATCGGCCGCTTCGAGGCGGCGGACGGCGGCACGCTGTTTCTCGACGAGGTCGGCGAAATTTCCCCCGAAATGCAGGTGAAGCTGCTGCGCTTTTTGGAGACGCGCACCCTCGAGCGCCTCGGCAGCGTGAAGCCGCTGAAGATCGACGTGCGCCTCGTGTGCGCCACGCACCGCGACTTGGCCGACATGGTCAAAAAAGGGACCTTTCGCGAGGATTTGTTCTACCGCCTGAGCGTCGTGCCCGTGCGCCTGCCGCCCCTGCGCGAGCACAGCGAGGACATCGTGCCGCTGTTAAATCATTACCTGCGCCACTTCGCGCAGGAAAACAGCGCCAAGCCCCCGCGCCTGACGCCCGAAACCCTCACGGCCCTCACGCGCTACCCGTGGCCCGGCAACGTGCGCGAGTTGCGCAATTTTTGCGAAAACTTGGCCGTCACGCGCCCGGGCCAAGAAGTGAGCCCCGCAGCCCTCGACGGCCGCTTTGCCCAAGGAGCATCCGACGCCCACGCCCCCCGGGCGGTTCTCGGCCTCTCGCGCGAGGAAAACGAAAAACGGCTCCTGCGCGAGGCGCTCGAGCGCGTCGGCGGCAACCGCACGGGCGCGGCCCAACTGCTGGGCATATCGCGCCGCACCCTGCACCGCAAACTCGCCCAATGGCCCGAATTCGAACGCATCGGAAAAACCGTTTGATTCCTCCCCAAATACCCACCACAATCGAACACGGTTTTTTAAGTTCAGAAACCTTGTCTGTCCGTCCCCGAATCTAATATGCTTTACCCCATGAAATTCCTGAAAGCCATCGCCGGCCTGTGCGTCTTCGCCGCCGCCCTCGGGGCGCACGCGCAGCAGCGCGTCAGCATCGTAGGTTCCGATTTGCTCAGGCCCGTCATCGAGAAGGGGCTGGAACGTTTCGCCAAAGAGCAGGGGCTCGCGCTCGCGCTCGACATGGACGGCTCGGTCCCCGCCATGAAGCAGCTGCAAGGCGGCAGCGCCGACATCGCGATTCTGGCCCGCCCGCTCGGCTCGGAAAAGCTGCCCGCGACGTTGACGTCCAGCCAGCTGTGCTCGGAGGTCGTGTACGTGGCGGTCAACGCCGCCAATCCTTTGACGGAAATCAGCCTGCGCCAGCTCGCCAGCGTGTTCGGCGAAAAGTCCGAAAGCGCGGCGGAGCGCTGGAGCGTGGTGGGCATGACGGGAGTCTGGGGCATGCGCCCGCTGCTGGCGTTCACCCCGCAGATTTCCGACGGCCTGAGCGTTGAGATTTTCCGTCACGCGGCGCTGGAGGATTCCGGCTTCAAGCCGAACGTGCGCATCGCCGAATCGCGCGAGGCCCTCTACACCTCGATAGCGACGCAAGACGGCGCGATCGGCTTTTTCAGCGCCTTGCCCGCGAAGGAAAACAGTGCGCTGAAAATTTTGGCCGTTTCGACCGGCCGGGGCGGGCAGGGGCACTTGGCCTTCTCCCCCACGATGGAAAACGCCTACATCGGCGACTATCCCTTGGCCCTGCCGTTTTACATCGCCTATGAAAAGGGCAAGACGGAAAAAGTCGCCTCGCTCGTGCACTATTTGTATTCGGACGAATTTTCGGACTACCTGTCCAAGAACGGTTTCCTGCCGCTGCCCTCCGGTATTCGAAAAAATATGACGCTGGGTCTTGACAAACGCCGTTGAGATTGGCACGATAAAAACTTTCCACCCGCTTTAAATGGAGGCGGCGGGGAACTACAAGCGAGCGTAGCTCAGTTGGTAGAGCGCCACCTTGCCAAGGTGGCTGTCGAGGGTTCGAGTCCCTTCGCTCGCTCCATTTTTCAAAAAACCCGTTTCTTCCTAGAAACGGGTTTTTTTGTGAAATTGTGTCTTGAAAAGCGGCGTTTCCTGCGAAAGATTGAAGGCCCCATTTTATGAAAAAGAAAACCCCATCCCACCCCCTCTTTCGCCTGTTGGAAAAACTCGAGGACGCGGGCATTTACTACACATTGCGCCGTTCGCGCTGCGACGCGATTTCGGTGGACGCGACAGTTGTGGGTCAACGCGTCGAGATAGACGTGTTTGCGGACGGCCACATGGAACTGGCCCGCTTCCACGGCCACGAAGACATCGAGGGCGGCGCCAAAGAAGCCTATGCTTGGATCGCAAACGAAAAACGCGAGGAGGCAAGGCTCGCCAAACAGAATGAAAGCGGGACTAAGTAGAGCTATCGCTTTAACATCCCTAGAAAATAAGGAATTGCGGTAAGCCCGGAGATGGGGGCAAAGAGAATTGCGACGGTCAACAGCACCACGAAAGAAGTTTTTGAATAATTACTGATCTCGGACGTTGTGAGAAGCAAGGGGATGCCTCCGATGAGAAGAAGAGCTAAGCCCAGCATGATCGCCATGGTTTTTCCTTTTGCCAATCCGGCAATGAAAAGCACGCATCCAAACTCACAAACGAGCGCCAACATTGAAGCTCGGGAGGCCAGATGCGAGGCAACGGGATCCCTAAGCGGATCTGCTCCCAAGGAAATGGCGCGGCGATAAATTTTATCGAAGTGTTCTGGAGTCATGAAATTTTTGGGTGAAAAATCAGGATTTTTTTTGCGCGCGCAATTCGGATCTCAGGGCGAGCCATAGGAATGCGATAGTGGCTAAATTTAGCACCGCCCACACATTACTCTCATCGATGTTCAATGGAAGAATCGGGTTATATAAAACAGCGACCACTCCCATCGCCCATTTGATCCACTCGGTCTTGAATTTGATAAGGGCGTAAAGGCACACAACGCTGACGGCGAGTTTCAAAAGGGTGTAGTACCAGTATCCCTCTTTGCCGAAATCGCCCATTCCGATCAAAAGGAGTGGGGTGAGCGCTAGGAAGATACGCGCGAATTTATTGACTTTCAAAAAATGGACGCAGAACGCAACGGGTGTTGGCTTTGCCTCTGGAAATTCTTTGGAGAGCGCGCTCGTTATTCTTTGTTCTGCGTGTTTTTTCCCTGAAATGGTCTTGTTTGCGATGAATGTCAAAAATGCGAAAATTAGCTTCGTGAAAAAAATGCCCAATAGTAAACAAACTGTCGCGGAGATAAAAAAAGAAGCTAAGGATTTGGCGTTATTTGATGTATCGAAAAAGGCCTTGTGGAACACGACACTCCAAATTGCCCATCCAAAAAATGTAACCGTTAGATAAATAACAGACCAAAGGGCTATCTTGAAAATTTTGAACGGCTGCGTATTTTTTGATGTTTTGTTTGGAGTTTCATCGGTTGGTTCATGTTTTTTCGCAAGGGAAAACGACGTAACCCAATAAGCAAGCGCCCCACAGGGTAACGCCCAGAATATCGCGGGTAATATGCCGATGAAAGAAGTCAGCAGAATCAATAAAATGGTGAATACTGCACAGGAAAAAAGATAGGGGATTCTTTTTTGCATAGAGATAACGCGGCGTTGTTTTTGTGAAAACTTTTTTTAGGACAAAGACATTCTGGCGAAATATTTGTCCGATTCAAATGGAAAGATGATACCGCACAGCCAAAAAGGCATCCCTTTCCAGCAAAAACCGCTAGCCCCCCATTTTTTCCAACAACCCGCGCAACGGCCCCTGCGCCTCATAAAGCCCGCCCACACGCGCGCGGCGCAGCCATAAATTTTCCAGCTTTCCCAGCAGACGGCGCAGGGCGGGGTAGAGCTTCGGATCGGGCTTGCCCGAACGGCACTGCGCCAAGCGGGCGAGCGCAAATCGGTTCATCTGCACCCCCCACAAAAGCTCCTCCGCCGCGAGGGCGACGCCGTTTTTATCCGTGGACTGCGCAAGCCGTTTCAACACGTTTTCCTGCGCCGCCAAAACCGCGTCCGTCTCGGCGCAAAGACTTTCGGGCAACTCCCCGACGAGCGCCTGCAACACCGCCTCGTCCGCCAACGCCGCCTGATACAGGCGCGAGCGGTTATGAATTTTTAAAAACCCCTTTTCGCACAGCCCGAGCGCGATCAAACTTTCGCCGATACCGCCCGCGCCGTTAAAAAACACAAAATCAATCGCGCGCGCGATGGTCGCGTCGTCGGGAATCTCGCGCACATTCCACGCCAGCGCCGACGCCAGCGCCAGCGGCGCGTAAAAAACGGGCCACGGCTGAAGATTGCCGTTGTCGCCCCACGACGTGAGCAGGAGCCCCGACGCGCCGCTCTCCAACGCCGCCTCGGCGCACCGCTCGATGTTTAACCGCGCGTTATCCCAGCGCCCCGAAAAAGTCAGCCACGCGGAAGACCCGGGCGCGACGATAAACTCCAATCCGCTTTTCGCCACCGCCAGCGCCTGCTCGCCAATCGGATGATTGGCTTCATAGCCCCACAAAACGGGCATAACATCGCGCGGCAGCCGCGCCGCCTGCTCGGGCGACTCCATCAAAATATCAGCCCAAAACTGCATGCGCTTGCCGTACTTTTCACCCGCGAGCTTATGCAGGGCGAGCACATGGTCGATATAAACTTTGTGTTTTCCCTCCCGCTCGCACCGCGCCGCGCTCGCGTCCCGTCCGAGTTCCCACGGCTCGTCGCAACCGGCATTAAAATTTTGGGAGGCAAAGCGCGGCAGATAGTCCGCATAAAGCTTGTCCACAAACGCCAACGACGCCTCGTCCGGCTTGAGGGTCCCGCCAAACGGCGACCACCCGGCCCCCAATGGCCGTTCGTAGCCCTCAGGGCATTCCGCCAAAGATTTCCATTCCGGATGCCGCAGCCAGCGATCCATATGCCCGAATCCGTTCAAATTCGGCACCAATTCTATAAAATGCCGCTGGCAGGCCGCCTCAAGCGCCTGCAAATCGTCGGGCGTCAACGGCGAAGCGTCGGCCCACGCCGTCTCGCCGCCCTTGAAGGCGAACGTGTGTTCGACATAGAGCTGCAGCGTGTTCAGCCGCAAGGCGGCCAGTTGCGGCACCAGCTCCAACAGCGATTCGAGCGTGGGCACCTTGCAGCGGCTCACATCCAGCATGAACCCGCGCATCGGCATGTCGGGCCAGTCCTCGATGACGGCGCACGGCAACGCGCCCTCGCCGTTGTCGCGGACAATCCGCATGAGCGTCTGCAGCGCGTAAAAAGCCCCCGCGGCCTCGCGCGCCGAAATAACAACCCCCTTGGGCGAAATATCAATGCGAAACCCCTCGCGCGGAATCTCGCGCACCCCCAGCTCAATATCCAAGCGC
This sequence comes from Opitutales bacterium, assembly GCA_031556275.1. GTDB lineage: Bacteria > Verrucomicrobiota > Verrucomicrobiia > Opitutales > JAKPNF01 > JAKPNF01. The sequence goes on along the minus strand of JAVBTG010000171.1, from coordinate 458 downwards.
GGCCCGTTTTTGAGCGTCTCCATCCCGAGCGCGGCGGCCCGGCTTTTTTCCCACCGCGCGAACGTCTCGCGCAACCGGCGCTCTTTCGGAAAATCCGCCCTAAAACCACGGTCACGGCCGAACGGGCAAGACCCCTTGCCCAGCCTGATTTTCTTGGGGGAGGGAAACAACCCTTCCAGCGCGTGCGGCAGTGCCATGTCAGCGTATGTTGGCTCTTTACGGTTTGGCGGGAGCTTCCTTCTCCACGGCCACGGCGGCGGCCGTTTCCGGCGTCGCCTTAAACGCCTTGGCCGCGTCCTCCGCCTGCTGGCGCTGCGCGCTATTGAGCATCGGTTTCAACTTTAGAACCAACGCGTGCGCCTGCGCCTGCTTCGCCTTTTCGGCCAAAATCGCCCAGTCATAGGCCTGCGGCAAATCAATGCCCGCCCCGGCGTCCCCGCGCGTGAGCAAAAACGCCA
>JAVBTG010000097.1:0-11142 GCA_031556275.1 Opitutales bacterium | reverse complement strand
CGATCGCGGAACTGCGCGCCGAAAATCCAAAGCTGCTAAGCAAGACCGCGTTCTTCGCGGACTTGGCGGCCGACTACCGTTCGGGGCCGCAGCAGGGGCACGCTTCCTTGGCGGTTGCGAATCTCCATTACCCGCTTGAGTCTTTGGGGCGCCAGCTCGCGTGGCATTTCATTAAAAAATGGGTGCCCGACACCGCCGCACCCGAGATCCAAGCCAAGCCGAAGCTGGAAAAACCGTAAAAAAAACGCCCTCACTGTACGGGGGAAACTTTGATGTAAAGCCCGGGCACCCTGCGGTGCACTTTTAGGATTTGCGTCTCATACCCGGGCGCGAATCCCGCGACTTCGACGCGCGCGCCCGCGTCCTCCATGCGCGCGGCGGTGAACAGCGGGAACACGCGCGCCCCGCCCTTGTATTTGCTCCCGTCCACCACGATCGTGGCCCCTGCCATCAGGCGGTTGCCCGCGGGCGATTCCGCGTAATCAAAGCAGCCCACCCCGTTTTCGTCGAAGACAAACTCGACGGTCCCCGAGGGCGTCACCAAAAAATGCGCCTGCGCGAAGGGCCCGGCGACAATCACGGGCTCGCTTCCTTCCACGACGACTTTTCCTGTGTGAATTTTTTGCAGCGTGGAACCGACGATGACGGAGCCGATGATCTTCCCGCCGCTGAGCGTCGCGATAGCAGTGCCCGCATAGGTGCCGCCGGTGCCGACATAAACGGCGCCCTCCGTCTTGCCGGTGGCGGTCTCAATCTGTCCACCCTTCATGTGAAAGCGCGCCTGTCCGTCCTCCGAATTGCTCCAAATGGTGACAGCGTTGCGCACCTTTAAGTCCGCGCCTTTTTCCACAATGAGCGTCGAGGGATATTGCCTGCTGCCGACAATCACGGACTCCACCTCCGGCACGGCCGCATCGAGGGTGAGGACGGAAGCGTTTATGATGCGCGCGTACTCGTCTTTGGGCACGCGGCCGAACTCCCAGTTTCTCGCCTTGTTCCAATCGCCCTTTTTCGCGACGAAGTTGTTGCGGGGGATTTCGGGCAACTGCTTGGCCGCGCCCCACGCGGGCACAACGCAGAGCACGGCGCAGGCCAAAAAGAAAAGTTTTTTCATGGGCATCCCTCCGCGCGGTTAACCTTATTTTGCCGTCAGCGAAACCGTGGCGGAGTTCCCCGTCATGACAACGCCGTTCACGCGCACGCGCCCGTCTTCGGAAACTTTGAGCGCGCCCCTTTTGGCCGCCCCGCCCGCTCCGGCGTATTCCACCTCGAGAGTATCCCCCGCGCGCGGCTTAAACCCTTGCGGGCGGCGCACCACAAAGTCAAAGGACAGCGGGCCTTCGGGTGCGCCTTGTGTCCTCAAAAATTCGATCTGATAGCCTTTCGCCGTGTCTTGCGTCACCCTCCAATCCAAGCCGCGGTTGATGAACCCGACCGGCGCGCCGCTCGCGGGGCCGCCGTTTCCGTAATCATCGTTGCCGCTGTAATTGAGAATGGCGGGATAGCTTTTGTTGACCGCGAAACGCTCGAGATACCAGCCCATCTCGCGGTAGGCGGGGAATCCGGCTATGGCCGTACGCCCGGCGCTCGAATGATCGCCCTGATCCCATTGGGCGAGCAGCCCGTTGCCCTTGCGGTTCATGGCCTCAAAATAGGCGGGCTTGCGCTCCCAAAAAACCGATTTGTCGTTGCGCCCGCAGCGCACCACCATGAAGGGCAGATCGTCCGTCTGCGCTTCGATCCGCGTGATGAGGTTCATCTCATACGCAAGCGTTTTTCCGTCGGGCGTCTTCACATCCAACCCGCCCAGTCGCGCGGAGAGGCGTTTTAAATTGCTGCCTTCTGCCCCGACATACGACCAGTCCACAAACGGCACCAGCACATCGACAGACGCGAAGCGCTCCGGATGATTGAACGCGAAGACTTGGACGGCCGTTCCCATCGAGGTGCCAAAGCCGTATACGCGGTTGGCGTCCGCCCGATAATTTTCAATCACCCAGTCCAGCATCCACAAAAGCCAGCGGTCGGTGTAATTCACGATCCTGCCCTTGGCGCGCATGGCGGGGTCGTTGATAAATTCATTCGTCCCATACCACCAGCTTTCGATGTTCTGATAGCGTGAATCAAACGAGCTGGTAACTTCCCCGCTTTGCAGTTTGCGGTTGATCCAAACGCGGTCGTGCGGCTCGACCAAAATGTGATCGGCATTCACGGTCACCTTAAATTTGAAGGGCAGCCCCTCGCTCCACCCCATCGTTTCGTCGCCGAAAAACAGATGCGTCAGCTTCCCCGAAGGGCGCGAGGTGTGCGGGTGCAAATACAGCACGACCGGCAGGCCCGGCTTGGTCCCTTGCATCTGCGTCACCGCCTCCTCGGTCTGCGGGATCGCCTCGATGACGCCCGCTTTCAGCGACACAGGCGAAACCGTGGCGTTCTCACCCGCCACCACCATTTCCCCGTCGGCCAAGACCGCGAAATAAATTTCCTCGGGATCACCCTGCTTCGCCGTGTGGACAAAAAGGCCGTCATTGACGTCCAATGGCGCCGCATCCGGCCCGAGCACCCATCCGCGCTTTGTCAGCGCGGGGCGGTTCGTCTGCGAGGGGTCCTCATACCAGTCATTCGCCGATCCGGGCAGCATTTTTTCCGCCAGCACCCGCGCCTCGCGGCGGTTTTGTTCCGTGATCGGCTTGTCATACACCAACACTGTACGTTGCTTGCCCGCGCCCTCTTGCCATGTGAGCGCGACTTGCGGGCCTTTTAAGGCGATTGTTTTGAGCGCGTGCGTCTGCTGTCCTGCAACCGACGCGAGCCGCTGCGCGGGCGCGGCCGCCGCCGAGGGCGCGGGTTGCGCGCCCACATTTTCCGGCGATGCGTTCGGATAAAACCGCCAGTCGCCGAGATTCCCCGGCCATTCATACAGCCATCCTCCCGTGGTGGGATCCTGTTTCGCCCCGAGGACAAAGACAAGCCCGGGAGCCCCCGTCACGGGCGCGACGCCGCCGACACTGCCCACCGACTGCCCGTCCACAAACAGCGTCACCTGCCTGCCCTGCGGATTCCACACGAGCCGAAGCGCGTGCGCCTGAGCGTTGTCATATCTTTTGTCGGTCAGAAAAGAACTGCTCGTCCCGCGCAAGGGCGTCGACATGAAACGGATCTGCCCGCCCAACATGCACAGATCCCATCCCTTGAATTTCGAGGAGGACTGTCGTGTCCCCGCAAGCGTCTGCGCGTCGCCGCCCGTCATGGGTTGAGAGGCGAACGATCCCTCCAAAACCCACGGAGCGTTTTCCATGCCGTAATTCGCCGCAGGCAGCGCGGCGCGCTGGGCAAGTGGCGGGCGAGCGCTTTGTTGCGGCGGCGGCAACGCGGTGCCGCCGGAATCGTCGGCGACGGCCAACTCCTGCGCCTCCACCGCGTCCGCGGAGGCGGTGGACACCACATTCCCTGCCGGGAGATTAGAGTAAAAACGCCATTCGCCCAAATTCCCCTGCCATTCAAACATCCAACCGTCCTGCGTGGAATTCTGCTTCGCCCCAAAAACAAAAAGCAACCCGGGCGCCCCCGTCACAGGCGCGACGCCGCCGACACTGCCCGCCGCCTGCCCGTCCACAAACAGCGTCACCTGCCTGCCCTGCGGCTCCCAGACAAGGCGCAGCGCGTGTTCCATCCCATCGTCATAGCGCTTGGGCGTCAGAAAAGAACTGCTCGTCCCGCGCAAGGGCGTGGACATGAAGCGTATCTGCCCGCCCACCATCGCCAGATCCCATCCCTTGAATTTGGAGGAGGACTGCCGCGTGCCCGCAAACGTCTGCACCGCGTCGGCAGGCATCGCGGGGGAGGAAAATTTTCCCTCCAACACCCAAGGAGCTTGCTCCATCCCATAACTCGCCGCCGGCATGGCGGTGCGCGGCGCAAGCGCGGCCCCGCCGCCTTGCCCCATCGCCTCTCCGAGGCATAATAACCCCGCCAACAGGCACAACACCCAGATTCGGGCAACAGCCCATACGCCCCCATGGTTCAGCGGGATCATGCAAAAACACTTCATAAGCCGGATTGGGTTAAACTTCGCGCAGCGCCGCGGAAAACGCGATTTTTATATTTTCCCCGCGCGCGGCGTGCTTCGCCTGCTGCGGCACGGCAAGTCCAGCCAGCAACGTGTCGGGGAGCAGTTTCCCCAAAAGGAAAAATTTTCGGTCGGGATACCAGAGAATGCGCTCGCCCTTGATTTCCGTCATGCTTGGATACGTCGCGATCTCGCACGTCTGTTTTGGCCCGATGCACACGCCGTCCGAATCGAGGATCTGCAGGGCGTCGCTGAACCAGATGGGTTGCGCGGCATCCGGGCGAAATTCGCCGAGGCGGACAAAGGCGGGGCGGCGGTTGTGCAACGCGTGCTCAGGCCCAAATTTCCCCAAATGCCCGTCGTTGTTGTGATGCACCAAGAGATAGCGCCCGTCTTTTAAGGGAAACACGGGGCAGGACGCGATCGGCTGGCGTATCGGCTCGCCCCCGTCGCGCTCGCGCAAGATATCCGGCTTCGTCCATGTCGCCCCGTTGTCGGACGAGACGGACCAGTAAATATACCCCGTGAACGTGCGCATCACGCAAAACACGCGCCCGTCCGGCAGCAAGGCGATCGAGGGCTCCTGCGCGACGGACAAATCGGGCCGCCCAGGATAGGAGACTTCCAAGCCGCTTTTAAAGTCCATAAACCAGTTGATCTTAATATCCTTCGGATCGGGATCCTGGTCGATGTTTTCAAAGCGGAAGAACCGGCACCGGCTGTCGCGGCTGTACCAGCCGACGGGAGGGTTGTTATGGTGCTGCGGGCTTGTCCAATGCGTGTATCCGGCCAGCACGTTCCCGCTGTGGTCGCGAATCGGCAATTGCCAGACGATCCAGTTTTTGGGAACCGTGGCATCGGTGTTGTCAAACCGATTGCGCGGCATCGGCAAAATGACGGGCTTGGTCCAATGTTCCCCGTTGTCGTCCGAATACTGGCACCCGAGCGCGCCCGAAGAAGCGCGGTCCAAGTCAAACTTGTCCACTTCTTGCAGAAAGAAAAGGTATATCCGCCCGCTGCACGTGATGACGGGGAACTGCCAGCTCGCCTGCTTCTGGTCGCTGCCGGCGGACTTGGAGCCGGCGATGGTGCGCGCCGTCGTCCACGTTTTCCCGTCGCGGCTCACGGACATCACTATATGGTTGTTGCCAAAATTCTCGCAACTACTCTGCGTCCAGAAAGCGACCAGCTCTCCGGTCTTCAACTGGGTCACCAAAAAATGCTCGTTGTCCGTGTCCGGCGCGCCCTCGACGGGGCAGAACACAACACGGTCCGGATTGCTTCTCAAATATTCTTCCATTTTGTATTATTTTGTATTATCCGAAAAAATCGATCCCGCTCAAAGGGCCTCCCCGGTCGAAATTGCATTCAAAACCAAAATCAAACTCACAACCCACCCCCGCTCCGGCCTCTCCCCGCACTGACAAGCGGGGCAAGGCCGGCCCCTTAATCACAGTTCAAATATCGTTTCGAAATCCCTTACTTCCTGCGCCTGCGCAACACCGGAATCAGCGCGGCAAACGCCAAAACAAGTGCGGCGGAACCCGCCTCCGGAATGGTGATGCTGTTGAAGTGCTCGTTGATGGTATCCATATCCAAAACGCTGTCATAGAACGCGAGTGCGTCCAAATCGGCAACGGCTGCTGTTCTTTGCGTGGTAGTGTGCGCGCCAGCCGAACGCCCCAAGCTCATGTACGTGGTGGAAATATCACCAGTGAAAGCTTTGGTTATGTCGGTTAATACCTGCGTGAGCTCGCCGTCATTTGTCAAATCGGCTACCCAGGCATTTATTGTAATCTGTCCGGCATTAACAGTAAAGGTTTGCACGACATAATACCATGTGTCCTGTGCATAAGCCACATCACTTGTTCCACCAATCAGATTGAGTTGAGAGGGGCCGCCTACCATATTACTGAAGGCGTCGCAGCTTTGAGATACTATGCCAAAAGTAGTGCGCCCGTTAGTTGTCCCATTGGCCCCTTCAATCAGAAAACGTTCTTTGGGGTTATAACCAGGTGTGGTCATGTTGCCAAAAGACACGAGAAACTCGACGGTCGCCGTTGTTCCCAGATTGATGGTTTCTGACGCTAACAAACCCGAGCCAGCCACGCCTTGGCTACTAGCACCGCCAAAACTTGCCATTTTAGAGCTCATATCAAAACCGGACGACTGAGTTGTCAATGCTGTTGGAAATGGGTTCTGCGCCAAGTTCACGCCAGAATCATCGACTTTTTGATTGATCCAAGTTCCCGTGCCATCTGCGGCGGTGTACGTCCCCTCGAATGTGTATTGATAAGCAAGTGAAGTGTGCCCGAATTGTAATGTCTCCAAATCTGCGACCGAACCGAAAAGCGGCGCCATTGCGACCGCCGAGGCTATTGCCACTAACGATATTTTAGTTGATATTTTCATTGTGATTTAGGGTATGTTTGTCAGTAGAATTTTATTAGCTCTAACGCAAGGTGTCCAGTCTGCTGATAAATTTAGAAATCGTCTTGGTATATGTCAATGATAAATCGAGATATTATTTTTGATATAAATTTCACAGAGCGAACGCCAAGAGAATCCGCCCGCCCCAAACACATCATGCGCGTTTCGACAAAACACCCACAGCCCCCAGTCCCACCATCGCTCGGCCGTGCGACCATCACTCGTTTTCGCCCGTATTTTTCGTCAAATGCCTGAAAACAAAACAGCCTTCCCCGCCGTTAGCGAAGAAGGCTGTTGTTGCTTGCGATTTAGATTAATCGCAATCCTATTTCCTTCGGCGGCGCAACACCGGAATCAATGCGGCGAAAGCCAGCAGGAGAGAAGCCGAAGCGGCCTCAGGGATTCCTGTAATGCTATTGAAATGTTGCGCAATGGTATCCGCAGTCAGGATTTCGTCATAGACACTGAGTGCATCCAGGGCGCAATTAGCGCGATTTCCGTTATTGGCACCACCTATAAGAAGGGTATCCGTGGGTGCGCCGCTGCTACCGTAAGGATTGCTTGCGTTCACAATCGTTTGAGTCAGATCGCCGCTGGTGGTCAAGTCGGCAACCCAGGCATTAAGGGTAACGGTGGTGCCAACGATTTCCCAGGTTTGGACTACATAATACCAATCACCAAGAATAAAATCGACGTCCGTCGATCCGCCAATCAGATCATGAGAGGTCAAATCGCCTATCCCCATCTGCGCCTTCACGTTGTTTGTCGTTAGGAAGCGCATGCGGGTGTCGCCGGCTCCACTTTGATTGGTCAACACGAAAGCAGAAGTCGTCCCGGTTGCAAATTTAACCAAATACTCAATGGTTCCCGACGAAGGATAAGTGAGTGCGGCCTCCGTTTTTAACCCGGCCCCATAGCTACCGTTTCCAAGGGCGACCATGTTTGCGCAAGATGTCGAGTTGTCAAAGCCCGCCATCTGGGTGGCATATCTGGGCCCGGTAGCGGTCAGCTGATTCTGGATCAAATTGCTACCGACGGCATCCGCTTTCTCGGCGAGCCATGTGCCTGATCCGTCCGTCGCGTTACGCTCGCCTTCAAACGTGTACGCGGCAATGACAGACGCGTGCCCAGCCTGCAACGCCTGCAGATCGACGACCGACCCGAGAAGGGGTGTCATCGCGCCAGCCACGACGAGGGTCGCAAATGATATTTTATTTGATGTTTTCATTGGAATTTTCAAGGGGATATTTTTGCAGTAGAATTTCTCGCCATAGCAGACATAATGCCATGCATTGGCTGAATTTAGGGATGTTTTTGATGTGTGTCAATCTGAATAGTCGGTATTTATCTTGATATATAAAACATTTCTATCCCGAGAGTGCCCCATTACTGCGGTAGCCGCATATTCGGATTGATGAAAACCCAACTCACGCAAGCCACCAGATAAAGTCCACCGATAACCTGCAGCGGCAAAATCCAGCTCCCATCGCTCCCCTGCTCTCCGACGAGCCAAGCCGTCACGATTGGCGAAAGAATGGCCCCTACCTGCCCGATCGTGTTCATAACCGCGCTGGCCACGCCGGAATGAGTGCCGCCGATCTCAATGCAGCTGGCCCAGCTGGCCGCGAGCGCAAACATGGAAGCCCCGCCGCCGATCGCCAGGAACAAGGCGATCAGATGCGCGCTTGTCACCTGCGTCGCCACAAACATCGAAACCCCGGCCACCGCAAAAGCGGCCCCGCCCGCTATCGCCCGCCCGATGCGCAGTCCAAATTTCGCGGCCAGCCAGTCGGTCGTCACCCCGCCCAACATGTCCGCCGGGATGCTGAAAATCATGGGCAACCCCGCATAAACGGCAGAAGTTGTGTAATCCAGCCCCAGCGTGCCCATAAACGTCGGCAGCCAGGTAATGATAAAGTAAAACCCGTAGCTACTGGCAAACGCCACCAGCGAAAGCAGCCACAAATGCGGGCTCTTTAGCATGGCGCCCCAGGGCACGCCTTTCCCGATCCCGTGTCCCCCCTCGTCGACGACGCTCTCCTTTTGAATATAGGCCAACTCGGCCTCATTCACGCTCGGGTGATCCTCCGGCTTGTCGCGAAACCATTTGCGCCACGCGATCGCCCAAAAAATTCCCAGCAGGCCGAAGCAAATAAACACCCCGCGCCAGCCCAGCAACGGATAGAGCGCGAGAATGATCAGCGGCGGCGTTATCCCCGCCGCCATGTGCGCGCCCGCGAAAAAAATCCCCTGCACCCGCCCGCGCTCGCGCATGGGAATCCAGCGCGAAAAAACGCGCGTGGCGTTCGGCCACGCCCCCGCTTCCCCCGCCCCGAAAAGTAAGCGTGTTACAACCAGGCTCACAAACCCGAACGCCGCCGCCGTGAGCATCGTGAACACCGACCACCATGTGATAATGCGCGTGAGCACGCTGCGCGCCCCCACTTTTTCCCCCCACCATGCGGACGGGATTTCAAAGATCGCGTAAGAGACGGTGAACGCGCTGAAGACCAGCCCCATTTGCTGCATGGACAGCCCGAGATCTGCCCGTATATACGGGGCCAGTATGCCGATGCAGGCACGATCCATGTAAGTGATCATCGCCAACACAAAGCAAAATCCGACGACGACAAACCGCGCGCGCGATTTTTTTGCCTGAGGACAGGCCGTGGGGGAACTCATGTTTGGAAACTTTCTATGGTGTTTTTATCGTTGCCCCGTCCTGTTTTCGACGCCGTTCAACGGCTTGCCGTCGACGCCCTCCAGTCCCGCCCAAAAGCCCCAGTCGTCCCCCCAATGGTGCAGCGTCTTAATCATCAGGGTGTTCATTCCCTCCCGAAGCGTCACATTCACGCGCGCCTCATGCGGCAGCAACCCGACGGCATATTCGTCCTTGTGAACAACCTCGCCGTTCAGATAAACGACACCGCACTGCGAGAGCGAAACATCCAAGACAGCCTTCTGTTCGTTCGCCGACCAAATGCGCGCCACGCCGATGGCGGCGGTGCCTTCCTTCGCCCCCAACAACTCCGATAGCGGAACCCGCGGCGCGGTGCCTTTTTCCATCGCATACAGCTTCCACCCTTGCGCCGCATACTTGTCCGCAAGCGAAGGATCTTTTAACAACTCCGCCTCCGGTCCGAAAAGCGCCGTCATGCCCGTGTACGTGGAATCGTCGAACGGCCCGGCGATCACCCAATCGCGGATGGCGGCCTCGGCAATGCGCCGGTTGCGTGCCTCGGACTTCGCCGCGGCGGCCGTCGGCGTTTGATCGACGCGCTGGATGACGAGTGCGTTCACCATCCACTCGATAGCGGAGGCGTACAGCGGCCCGACGTTCCCGCCAAAGAAATGCAAATCGAGCTTCCCGTCCGTCACATCCACCAAGAACGTCCGGTTGTCGAAGCGCCCCGTGCGCAGCGTCTCGCCGAGCAACGCCAGCTTGCCGTTGGCCTCGACGTAAGTGGAGGCGGCATTGCCTTCGCCGCTGGTTCCGTCAAACGCGCGCAATTCGCTATAATCGCCGACGACGACCGTCACGCGATACGTGCCGTTAGGCAGTTTCACGCGGAATTCACCCGGCCTGTGCTCGGGCCGCGCAAAGGGATACCCGCGGTTTTGCACCTTCCCTGGCCATTTCGAATCGACTGGGTTGATGTTGCGGATGTAATCGCGGTGCACGCCGTCCGGCAACTCGCGGTCGACGGCGACGATCTCCTTGTTCTGCGTCCAGCCGTACCCGAGCTTTTCGGAATACACGCTGCCCGGCTCAATCGCGATCCATCCCTTCTCCGTGGCGGCCGTGCCGAAGTCGAATTTGTAAACCGCCTCCACCGCCAGCGTGTCCTCGCGGGTTTTGCGCTTTTGCGCCTGCACGCGTTGCGTGATGCTGTCCAGCGCGGTTTTAAGCGTGTCCGCCAAAACGCGCATCTGCGTTTCCATCGCCTTAAAATCCTTCACGGGCATGTCGCCCTGTATCTTGCCCAGCAAATCTGCCGTCTGCCGCAGATCCGCCTGTGAAACAATCGGCCCGTCTTCCAGGGCGCGCTGGGCGATTTTAACGCGCTCGTACCATTTGCGCGCCTCGGCGGCGGCCGTGCGCGCGGCGAGTTCCTCCTTGGCCGCGAACACGACAACGCCAAACACATCCAATCGCGGCAGCGAAACTTCAAGCCAATTGCCATCCCGTGTAAATTCAATCGGCTGCGGCTCGGCCAGCTTGCCGGTATCGTAATCCGTCGCAAACCAATACGCATCCGTCAGGCGCTCCGCGTTGTCCACATGCAAACGCAGCTTGCGATCCTTCACGGACGCGACCGTGTCCCTGAGCACGTCGATATCATAATTGACCATCATGACCGACGTCATCGGCCCCGCCCCGTACTGCCAGACATTGAGCCAAACCGACTCGGGCAGATCCGTTTGGACAATCCGCGCCCGCGCGTCAATCAACCCCTCCATCGTTTCGTTGGACGATAATTGCAACAGCCCCGCGTCGATCATCTGCCCTTCGCTCGGATTTTCGAACCCGCGTCGGCAATGGATCGCGATCGTGTTTTCGCCCACCCGCAACGTGGCCGCGGCCTTGGCGGAAACGCCGACGACTTGATACCCCTCGAATATGCGCCCGCGCGCCGGAGCCG
>JAVBTG010000118.1:0-5302 GCA_031556275.1 Opitutales bacterium | reverse complement strand
GGGGACGGGCGCGGGGGCGGAGGGCTTTTCTATTTTCCCCTTAAAGATCTCAACGACGGGCACGGACACGGTGAACGTGCTGCCCTTGCCCAGCTCGCTTTCCACGGTGATCGCACCGCCCATCTGCCCTATCAGGCGCTGCGATATGGACAGGCCGAGCCCCGTGCCCTCCCGCGCGCGCAGGCCGCGCGCCATCCCCTCCGGCTGGCGCTCGAAGGGATCAAATATTTTCTGCGTGTATCCCGGGGCGATGCCCATGCCCGTGTCGCTGACTTTTATTTGAAGCGCCCCGCGGTTTTCGCCGGAAGGCATAAAGGAAACTTCGACGCGGACTTCGCCGTGGTCGGTGAATTTCACGGCGTTGCCGACGATGTTCATCAGCACCTGTTTTATGCGCAAGGGATCCAGCATCAGCACGGGGACGGCGCCCGCGAACTCGCACGACAGGCCGATGTTTTGGCGGTCGGCGCGGAATTTGAAAATGCCCGTCAGCTCGTCCATCAGGACGTGGAAGTCCACCGGGGCCTTTGTGATCTCCATCTGCCCCGCCTCGAGCCGCGAGATGTCCAGCACGTCGTTGATCAGCGACAGCAGCGAGTTGGCGGCGGAGTTGATGTGCTTGAGGTTTTCGACGATGGTCTCGGGCGCCATGCCTTTGTCCTGCGACAGCTCGCTGTAGCCGATCACGGCGTTGAGCGGGGTGCGGATCTCGTGGCTGACCGTCGCGAGGAAGAGGCTCTTGGCCTTGTCCGCCGCCTGCGCGGCCTCCATCGCCTTGGTGAGCTCGCGCTTGCTGTTATAAATGTCCGTCAGGTCCGTGATGCTCTCGACGATGTTGACGATTTCGCCCGCGGCGTCGAAGACCGGCGTGCTGGTCGCGCGGATGTCCCGGCCCGTCATCGACACGGCCTCGATGCTATGGGGCTTTTTCGTGCGCATCACGGACTCGAAGAGGCAGCCGTCCATCGGCTTGTTGCCGCCGCAGAAATTCATGTAGCACGGCTCCGAGATCACGCGCTCGCGGGACAGCGTGCCGTCGCCCGCCGCGGCCACGCCCGCCGAGTTGATGTTGATGATTTTGAAACTTTTGTCGAAAAGGATCACGGGCACGTCGATGGCGTCCAAGATCATCGATTTTTCCGCGTCGGCGTGCCGGATCTTGTCCAAGGCCGCCTGCAGCTCCTTGTTCGCGTTTTCGATGTCGGTGATGTCCACCGAAAAGATCATGACGGCGTCTTTGCCGAAGCGTTTTTCGGGGAGCTTCACGAACGTCGCGCGGCGGTAGGAATCGACGCAATGGTAGATGACGCTTTCCACGCGGCCCGACGCGCGCGTCATCTTCAGCCCCTGCGTGAAAGGGATGAATATTTCTTCGGGGAGCTCGGAGAGGTGGAAGTTTTTCTTCCCGTATTTCAGGAGTTTTTGTATCTGCGCGTCGCCCGAGTGGTTGAATATGAGATAATTGTCCTTGTTGTAGGCGACGACGCGGATCGGAATATGGCTGTAGATAAACGCGTTTTCGCGGATGACGTTGTTGCGGCGCACGTTCGCCACAATCCAGACGAGCACCATCAGCGAGGCGCACACAATGATGGTGATGCCGTATTTGCCGACCCAGAACGACGAGGCGCTTTCCGCGGGCGCCGTCGGGGCGACGGCGGCGAGGCATTCAGCCGCGCATGACAGCGAAAGGCAAATTAGGAAAAAAAATAAGAAACGTTTTAAAAATGTATGGGCCGTCATGGCGGTAAATAGTAACCGTTAAAGTCTTTCGGTTTTGCGCTTTTAACGGCGCTTTTTATTTATACCACCAATCCTGCCCTATTAAAGCTTTCTGTTTCAAGAACTTTCGCGAAAAGATTGCGATTGCGGCCGAGCCGCCTTGCAACTTTACTCGCGCAAAGGCGTGTGCCATAATGATCGGAAATATGCCGTGCGCCGTGGCGTTTTTTTGAGCCCAAGCGGCGGCATGGCAACCGCACGATTTGCCCCCCCTTATGAAATCCATGCAGGCGCTTTGCGCAGAGACTTTTTTAAAAAAATTCGGCGAGGCGCCGAAGGCTTCCGGATTTTCTTCCGGACGGCTGGAGTTCGTGGGCAACCACGTGGATTACAACGGCGGCGAGGTGCTCGGTGCCGCGGTGACGCTGGGCACTTACAGCTGCGCCAGTGCGCGCGACGACGGGCGCGTTGTGCTCGAATCGCTGACGCCCCCCGCGCGCGTGGAGGTGCCGTTTGCGGGGTTTGAGCGCCAAAGCGGCGAGGACAGCTGGGCGAACTACATTTTGGGCGTGGTCGACAGCCTGCGCAGGCACGGCTATGAGATACCGTCGGGGTTCTCTATGACGATCGCGGGCGACATCCCGCAGGGGGCCGGCATGAGCTCGAGCGCCGCCTTGGAGCTGTCTTCCCTCAAGACGTTGTGCGCGCTTTTCGGGTTCGCGCCCGACAAGAAACAGATGGCCCTCATCGGCAAAATGGCCGAAAACGAATTTGTGGGCATGCCCTGCGGGATTCTCGACCAAGGGGTCTCCGCCTTCGGCTGGCCGCACTCGCTGGTGTGGATCGACTGCCTGAAACTGGAATTCAAAACGCTGCCGCTGCCGGACACGGCGCGATTTTTTCTGATCAAGTCCGGCGTAAAACACGCGCTCGTGGATTCGCAGTACGCCGCGCGGCACGCGGAGTGCGCGCGCGCGTTTGACGTGCTCAAGGCGCGTTATCCGGAATTGCAGTGTTTGGCCCATGCCACCATCGAGCAGGTGCGCGCATTGGAGGCGCAGATGGGGGCGGTTCCGTTTAGGCGCGCCATGCACGTGGTGGAGGAAAACGCGCGGGTGAAGGCCACCGTCGCCGCGCTGGCCTCGGGCGATTTGGACGAAACCGGCCGGTTGATGAACGCCTCGCACGCGTCCTCGCGCGATTTGTTTGAGAACAGCGTGCCCGAGCTCGACTTTTTGGCGGACGGACTGCAAAAGCTGCCCCATGTCTACGGCGCGCGCATGATGGGCGGCGGCTGGGGGGGGGCCGTGATGGCGTTCGTCGACGACGCCTTTGAGAGCGCCTCGGCGGAGCCGCTGCGGGCAGCCTATGCCGCGAAGTACGGGAATTTGCCGGAGACGATCGAGGTGCAGTAGGCCGCGCTTTGGGCGGCAAAAAACTCAGCGCTTTTTCTGCGTTATTTTTAGCACGATCGCTTCCGCGGAGTTGCCGTCGATACGTTCGCGCGCGGCCGTCACATCGTACTGGGAGGTGAAATTGGATATCTCCACCTTGGGCGGCTGGTTGGTGATCTTGTCGGCGACGATCAGCTCGATGCGTTTGCTCGGGCCCGCGTACTGTTTGCCGTCCACGCGGATGGTGCCGCCCTCGGACAGGAAGCGCGCGCCGCGGTAGTTCAGCGTCGAGACGCCCTTGTCGTCCAATTCAAACTCGATGACACCCGAAGGGTTTAGGCGCAGGAAATTGCGGCCCTTGGCGTGCGTCCCAATCTCGCTTTTGGAGCCGACGACGCGCAGCACCCCCTCCTGCGTCTGCGCCGCCGGGCTGCCGACGGTGAGGCCGCCAGTGAATTTCCCCGACTGGAATTCCACAAAGCCCTTTCCGGAAAAACTGGTTTCCGCGCCGACGCACAGCTGGCCCAGCGTTTCCCTGTCGTTGCCCACCAACAGTTCGCCGCCGCGCAGATAAAGGACCCCCTCCGCGTTCGGGACGGTCCCCAAGACGCTGATGAACGCCACCGCCATCTTGCCGCCCTTGACGATGTTGACCGTGCCGGGTTTGTTCTTGTCGCTGCCGAGGTTGACGTTGTCGACGGTCTCCACGCGCCCGCTGACGGTGACCGTTTTGTCGCCAGGAATGTAGACGCGCGTGAAGCCGGAAGGCAGTTTTTGGTTGCTCCAATTTTTCGCGTTTTCCCAATCGCCGCTCTTGGGCACAAAGCGCACGCGCTCCGGTTCCGCGTAATTTTGCGGGGCCGAGAAGGCCGACGTTGCGCCCACGGCCGCGATCAGGCAGCCTAATACAAATGTGTGCTTCATGCACCGAAAGGAAAACATGTTTGTTGGCGGTCTGCCAATGAAAATAAAACATCCCATGCGCACAAAGATTTGCGCAAAAGAAAAACGTAAACGCAAAAAAACGGTGCTCGGGCTCGATGGAAAAGTTTCGATTTTTCAGAGGGAAACACGGTTGATTTTGCGGTGCCGAAAACACGAACCGCGCGACGGAATTTTTAAAACGCAGCGGCGGCGCGGCCTTTCAATTTGTTTGCGTATTTTAAAACGCGTGGGTAAAACGCACTTCTTTTATTTTGTTTCGCAACGCACCTTTTATGAAAAAAACACACCCCATCCTGTCTTTGAAAATTTTGCTGTGCGCATGGTTCGCCTTTGCCTGCGCCCTTTGCGCCGCGCCCGCAAACGCGCCCAAGACGATTGTGCTGCACGGGCCCGAGGACGAGACCGCGACGACGGTCGACCCCGCGAGCGTCGAGCACGGCATCGCCTATTTGCGGCACGGCGAGCAAGAGGGCTTTGCGGCGTGGCCCGCCAACGAGGGCATGTGGATTTGGGGGGATGAGATCCTGGTGAGCTTCCAAGTCGGCGACTATTCGGGGTCGGACACGCGGCACAGCATCGCCCTCGAGGGCACCAAGCGCGTCGGTTTCGCGCGCAGCCTCGACGGCGGCAAAACGTGGAAGACCGAATTCCACGACGAGATCGTCGGGCCCGACGCCAAAGGAGACCCCAAGACGTTTTCCGCCAACACGACCGTCATCGAAAAGGCGGTCGACTGCCCCGGGATCGCCGATTTCCAAGACCCCAACTTTTGCATGAAGCTCCGCGGCGACGTGTTTTATACCTCGCCCGACCGCGGGCGTTCGTGGAAGGGGCCCTACCGCTTCACGGGATTGGACCCCGCCAAGCTACAGCTGGCGACGCGCTCGACCTACCTCGTGACGGGGAAAAAATCGGCCCTGTTGTTTTTGACGGTGAGGGAGATCCCGGGCTTTTGGCGTTCGGCCGTGGCCGAAACGACCGACGGGGGGCGCACGTTTGGCTTTGTCTCGTGGATAGGCGACGGCCCCGGCGAGCGCGCGCCCAAGCCCATGCCCAAAAAATTCCCCCTCTACTCGATCATGCCCGGGTTTTGCAAGATGCCCAACGGCGAGCTGATTGTCGGGCTGCGCGAAAAAATGGGCAAGCAGACGTGGATGGACGTGCTTTCCAGCAAAGACAACGGGAAAACATGGTCCAAGCGCTCCCTCGTGGAGACGGGCGGCAACAGCCCCGCCGCCATC
>JAVBTG010000098.1:0-14505 GCA_031556275.1 Opitutales bacterium | reverse complement strand
AGGGAGCGATGTACTTGCCCGGGAAATCTTCCGGTTCGTCGAGCAGCTCGTCGAGCTTGTGGAGGGCATTCGGGCGCAGGCCGCCCGCCGCCAGCTCCGGCTCCAAGTCGCCGCCCTTCCAGTAGAGCAGGCCGTTCTGCGTTTCCGATCGGTTCTCGAAGGCGATTTTCTTTTGTATCCAAGAAATAAATACGGGCAGCGCCGTGACCGCGCGGCCCGTGACGAAGTCGAAGCGGCCCGGCACCGTCTCGGCGCGGGCGTTGACGGCCTTGACGTTCGCCAGCCCGGCAGCCTGCGCCATCTCGGCGACGGCACGGATTTTTTTGCCGATCGAGTCCACGAGCACAAATTCGACCTCCGGGAAAATCGCGGCGAGCGGCAAGCCCGGCAACCCGCCTCCCGTCCCCACGTCCATCACTCGTACGCCCGCGGCGGGCGCGAAAAACCGCGCCGCGACCGCGCAGGGCGCGATGTGGTGCGTTTCCAAGTTCTCAATGTCCTTGCGCGAGACGAGGTTCACGCGGGCGTTGCACTCGCGAAAGGCGGCAGCCAGCGCGTCGAGGCGGCGGGCTGCTAGGCTGTCTATGCGTCCGGGAGCGAGGGAAAGCCAATCCATTCATTTAAATAAACACCGTGGATTGCGGCGGCTCAAACTCAAACGCGCGGGGCAAAGCGTGTTTGACATAAACGCATCAACATATCAAGATATGTTGATATTTTAATAATGAACGCTCCTTTTGCTTCCCACACTTATACGTCCAGAGGCCGCGCCTTCGTCGAGGCGCTGGGCCGCCGCATCCTCGTGCTCGACGGGGCGACGGGGACGCTGCTGCAACAGTTCGGGCTAACGGAAGCCGATTTTCGCGGGGAGATTTTTAAAAGCCATCCGCAGGACATCAAAGGCAACAATGACGTTTTGTGCATGACGCTTCCCGACCGCGTGGCCGAGGTGCACCGCCGTTATCTGGAGGCCGGGGCCGACATGGTGAGCACCAACACGTTCGGGGCCAACCGCGTGTCGCAGGCGGATTACGGCTTGGAGGCGCACGTCTACGCCATGAACCTCGCCGCCGCGCACATCGCCCGCGCCGAGACGGACGCATGGGAAGCCGCCCACCCCAGGCAGACACGCTGGGTGCTCGGCTCGATCGGGCCGACCAACCGCACGGCCTCGCTCTCGCCCGACGCCGACCGGCCGGAGTATCGCGCCGTCACGTTTGACGAGCTGGCCGAGGCCTACGCCGAGCAGTTGCGCGGGCTTGTCGACGGCGGGGCCGACGCGCTGATTTTCGAGACGATTTTCGACACGCTCAACGCCAAGGCCGCGATTTTCGCCGTCGAGCGTTTTTTTGAGGGCAAAGCGGAGCGCCTGCCGCTGCTGCTGTCGGCCACGATCACCGACGCCGCGAGGCGCACGCTCTCGGGGCAGACGCTGGAGGCCTTTTGGAACTCCGTGCGGCACGCCCGGCCCGTGTGCGTGGGGATCAACTGCGCCCTCGGGGTCGAGCAAATGCGCCCGCATGTGGAAGCGTTGTCGGCGTTGGCCGACTGCTATGTATCCTGCTACCCCAACGCGGGGTTGCCCAACCCCCTCAGCCCGACGGGGTACGACGAGACGCCGGAGCATTTCTCGCAGGCCATGGCCGCGTTCGCCAAATCCGGCTGGCTCAACCTCGCGGGCGGGTGCTGCGGCACGATGCCCGCGCACATCGCCGCGCTGGCCAAGGCGGTTGAAAACATCCCGGCGCGAAAAATTCCCGCGCCCGCGCCCGCCCTGCGGCTGAGCGGGTTGGAGGCCCTCACGCTGCCGGACAACGCGCCTTTTCAGATGGTCGGCGAGCGCACCAATGTGATGGGATCCCCGAAATTTAAAAAGGCCGTCCGCGAGGGCGACGACAACGCCATGCTCGACATCGCCCGCCAGCAGGTGGAAGGCGGCGCCAACGTGATCGACGTGAATTTCGACGAGGCCCTGCTCGACGGGCCCGCGTGCATGGCGCGATTTTTGAACCTCGCGGCCTCCGAGCCCGACATCGCCCGCGTGCCGCTGATGATCGACTCGTCCGACTGGGCGGTGTTGGAGGCGGGGCTAAAGTGTTCGCAGGGAAAGGCGATCGTCAACTCGCTCAGCTTGAAAGAGGGCGAGGAGATTTTTTTGAAACGCGCGCGGCTGTGCCGCGGCTACGGGGCCGCCGTGATCGTGATGGCCTTTGACGAAAACGGCCAAGCCACCGCCCGCGACGAAAAGGTGCGCGTGTGCGCGCGCGCCTACGATTTGCTTGTCAAAAAAGCGGGCTTCGACCCGCAGGACATCGTGTTCGACCCGAACGTGCTCACCGTCGCCACGGGGATGCCCGAGCACGACCGCTACGCGCTCGATTTCATCGAGGCGATCCCCGAAATCAAACGCCGCTGCCCGGGCGCGCGCGTCAGCGGCGGGATCAGCAACGTCTCATTTTCCTTCCGCGGCAACAACGCCGTGCGCGAGGCGATGCACGCGGTCTTTTTGCGCCACGCGATTGCGAACGGCTTGGACATGGGGATCGTCAACGCGGGCATGCTCGCCAATTACGAAACCATCGAGCCGACCTTGCGCGAACGCATCGAGGACGTCGTGCTGGCCCGGCGGCCCGACGCCACGGAGCGCCTGCTCGAACTCGCCGAAACGCTCAAGGGCGCGGCGACGGCGACGGCAGGCGAAAAAACTCCCGCATGGCGGGCCTTGCCCGCCGACGAGCGGTTGCGGCAGGCGATGGTGCTGGGTGTGGACAGTTTTATCGAAACCGATTTGGATGAACTGACGGGAAGCGGCGCGAACGCCTTGAACCTCATCGAAGGCCCGCTGATGGACGGGATGAGGCAAGTCGGCGCGCTCTTTGGCGAGGGCAAAATGTTTTTGCCGCAGATCGTGAAAAGCGCGCGGGTAATGAAGCGCGCGGTCGCGCACCTGCAACCGCTCATCGAGGCGGGCAAACGGGAGGGCGCGCGGCGCGGAAAAATTCTCGTGGCCACGGTGAAGGGGGACGTGCACGACATCGGCAAAAACATCGTCTCCGTGGTGCTCAGCTGCAACGGTTTTGAGGTGGAGGATTTGGGCGTGATGGTGGACTGCGAAAAAATCATCGAGCGCGTCGCGGCGGGCAAGCCCGACCTCGTGGGCCTGAGCGGGCTGATAACGCCCTCCCTCGAAGAAATGACGCACGTGGCCGCGCGAATGAACGAAAGCGGTTTTTCCATGCCGCTGATCGTCGGCGGCGCGACGACGGGCGAACGCCACACGGCGGTAAAGATAGCCCCGGCCTACCCGAACGGGCTTGTCGTGCGCGGCGGCGACGCCTCGCAAATGGCGCAGCTGTGCCTGTCGCTCGTCTCGCCCGAGAAGCGGGAGGAGACCCGGCGCGAGATCCAAGCGCGGCAGGAAACGCTGCGGGCGGATTTTATCGCGCAAAAACCCGCGCCTTTGGTGCCGCTCGAAGCGGCGCGCGAAAAGGGTTCCGGCTGGGAGACATCGCCCGCGCCGAAGCCGGAGTTCTTGGGAACGCGTATCATAAAAGCGGATACGTCCGAGCTGACGCCCTTCATCCGTTGGGCCGAACTGCGGCACGCGTGGGGCGTCCATAAAAAGGCAAACTGCCCCTGCGGCCACGACCACGCCGCCGAGGATCTGCTCGCCGACGCCAAGGCCATGTGGGAGCGCATCGTGAGGGAGAAACGCTTCGCCCCCCGCGCCGCCCTCGCCTTCTGGAGCGCGAACCGCGACGGCGACGACGTGGTCGTCTTCGCCGACGACACGCGCCAAAAAGAGGCCGCGCGCTTCCATTTCCTGCGCCAGCAAACCCCATCGCCGGCCGGCCAACAAAAATGCCTCGCCGACTTTGTGGCCCCTGCCGGAACGCCCGATTACATGGGAGGCTTCGCCGTGACGGCGGGCGTCGAGGCCGAAAACTTCGCCAAGGAATTTGAAAAGCAAAACGACCCGTACAACGCCCTGCTCGTCCAGTCGCTCGCCGACCGCGCGGCGGAGGCGGCGGCGGAATGGCTCCACCAAAAGGCCCGCCAATGGTGGGGCATCGAACCGCAGACGCAGGCTTCGCCCCCAGAACTTTTTAAAGAAAATTACCGCGGCATCCGCCCCGCCATCGGTTATCCGAGCATCCCCGACCACACGGAAAAGCGCACGCTGTGGCAACTGCTGGACGCCGAGAACGCCACGGGCATTTCCCTCACCGACAGCTGCGCCATGCGCCCCGCCCCCTCGGCGGCGGGGTTGTATTTCGCGCACCCGCAAGCCAAACATTTTCGCGTCGGCCCCGTCGCCCCCGACCAACTCGCCGACTACGCAAAGCGCAAGGGATGGCCCCTTTGCGAAGCCGAACGCTGGCTGCCGGAGCGCGGGTAAAAACAAAGCGGCTATTTAAGCGCCACGTCCACGAAACGCAGATACATCGGCTGGCTGCCGGAGGCGTACCATACGTCGATTTGATTGAGGCCGTCCTTCACAAGGTCGGGCGGAATGACGTAGGCGCGGTATTGCTCGATCTCGCCGAAACCAGCGCGGATGTCGGTGTTGAAGGGATAAACCTCCCCCGCCGACGGGTCGGGGCGCAGCTCCCGCCCGTTCACGCGCACGCGCCATTGGCCGCGGTCGGCGGTTTCGTCAAACTCGCCCTCGCCCATTGGTTTTTCCACCTCCGTGACGATTTGGACGCGCAGGCGGCCCGCCTGCCCGCGCGGCAGCGGCAGCATGTCCATCGTGAAGGAATGGTTGTCGCCGGACTTCATCAAAAGCTCGCGGCCCTTCATCTGGCCGCCGTCTGCGTTGGTGGCGTAAAAGTAATACGGCGGGGCGTTCTTGACACCCTCGGCCGAGGCCAATGAGGGCAAGACGTCGAAAGGCGGCTCGTCAAACGGCCCGCGCTTTTCGCGCGCCGAACCGAAGGGACGGTAGTAGACGAAATTGAAAAAGCTCACCCCGTCGGCCCCGCGCGCGTAGGCCAGGCGCGCCGTGTTTTCCAGCATCTGCTTCGTGGCGCGGCGCAGGTTCGCGTTGTCGCCGCCGCCCGCCGTCACCTTCCATGTGGCGACCGTGTTGGTCAGCTCCACGACGATCGTGGAGGCGGGAGCGAGCGAGCGCACCAGCGCCACCGGATTTTGCTGCGTCATACAGTAGGAGTTGGAAAGATTAAAGATATCCGCGCCGGCCTCATAAAAGGCTTTCGGGTCGATGCCGAGGTCCGGCCACTGCTCGGGCGAGGCGGGGATGCGCACGCTGAGCCAGCGGTATTTCCCTTCGCGCGAAGTGGCGTCGAGCATCTTCCGCACGCGCGCCACAAAGTCGGCCATGATCTCCTTGGCCTGGGCGGCGTCGGTGCCGCGCGGAAAGTAGCCGAACCAGCGCATGAAATCCAACTCGATGCCGTCCACCGGATAATTTTGGCAGACCTCCTCGATGATGCGGAACTTATAGTCGCGCACCTCGGGGTGGAGCCAGTTTTGCACGCGCGAGGCCACGCTTTTTTCCTCGATATTGCCGATGCGAAACTGCGGGTTTTCCACGTAAAACTGCGCGAAGCTCACCGCGTAGCGGCCATGGTTCGGTGTTTTTAAAAACGCCTGGTCGAGCGCGTGCACGTCGTTGAGGCGAAAGGAAATGAAGGCCGCCTCCTTGTTTTTATGGACTTGCTCGGTGAACACTTTGACCATGTCCCCCCCATTGCGCAGGTAGTCGGTGAAAGCCCCCGAGGGCGCGACGCCGTAGTGGCGCTCAAACCACGCCAGATGCGACTTCAGCGGCACCACCTTGCTCGGCCACCACGGCACCCAGCTCATGCCCGGCTGCAGCAGCTGCGCGCCCATGCCGGGGACGGCCGCCTCGTCGACGCTCGCGCGGATCATGGCGTCGGTCAGCGCGCGGTCGTCCGGCCCGTGATAGGGGCTTAGGCACGACAGGATGTTTGTCGTGTCGTTGGAAAACAGCATGCGGAAGGGGGCTTTACCCTGCGGCCTGTTAGTCGGCGATTCGGCGGCGAAGGCGACGCCCGCCAAAAGCGCGGGCAGCAGCGCGGTGAAAAATTTCAACATGGGCTTCATGGATTTTTTTGGCCTTAAAATTCACAGCTCCGCAAACAGGCTCGCGCACTGGCCGGGCAGTTCGATGCGCACGCCCGTGTCGCGCCACTGCCCATCTTTCAGCGCAAAAATCGCCAAGTTGCCCGCGCCGAACTGACCGACCGCCAGATATTTGCCGTCGGGCGAAAACGTCGCCGCCTGTTGCACGCCCTCGACGTCAAGCGCCTGCGTCTGCGCGAGCAGCCCGTCGTCGCCCACGGCGAACAGGTACACGCGGCCCGGCTGGCCATGCCATTTTTTATCGCGCGGGCCGGCGTTGGCGCCGTCAAAGCAGCTCACCGAAATCCATTTTTCGTCCGGCGAAACTTCGAGACCCTCCGCGATGCGGCCGGTCTTCGCCGTGCCTTTGACAGCCCATTGGCCGTCGGAGGCGCGCTCCAGCGTGACGACAGTGTCGACGAGCGTGCACGAGATCAGCGCGCGTTTGCCCCCGTGGATGAAATGGATGTCGTAGGGGTTGTTGGGTGTAGGCAGCGTCTGCTTTTCTTTAAGCGAGCCGTCCGCCGCCACCTCGAACACCATGATCGCGGGGGCCGCGTGCAGCGAGGCCAGGGCCGTTTTGCCGTCGGGCGAAAGGGTGACAAGACACAGCAGGTCCTCCGGCTTGGCCACGGTTTGCTTGCCCAACAATATGAGTTTGCCCCCCTCGATGTCGTAGCGGGCGACGGCGCCCTCGCCGCGCAACGCGACATAGGCCGTCTTGCCGTCGGGCGAAAGGGTGACGCCGGTGGGTTCCTTGCCCGCCGACACCGTGTCCTTCCACGTGAATCCGGTTTGGGGGTCGATCGAAAGCAGGGAGACGTCCGCGCCCGCCATGAGCTTGGCGGGGTTTTGCGGATCCACCTTCATTGAGCCGACGACGACCACATTGCCGCCCTTCGCCGCGACGGCCGCGGGGGGGCCGATGACGCTGCAGGGGACGCCGTCGATATGGTACGATTTCGGCGGGAAGGTCGAAAAATCAAGCGCGCTTACCGCCCCCGCGCGCGCTCCCGGGCGCACGCCCATGCCGCCGTCCTTATAAAAGGACGACTGGTCGTCGGCTGAAAACATCCATTGGGGCGAAGCTGCCAAGTATGTCGCCGCGGCGACACCGGCGTAAAGCGCCGCGCACGCGCGCACTGAGGAGGCATAGGCGAATTTGCTCATAATTTTATAACACAATGCGAACACTTGGGCGGGTCAATGCAAAACATCGGGAACCGTCCCGCGCACTTCCGGCTTTCTTTGCGCGATTGATTGGCCGATAATGAAAAAATGGCAGGCTTGCATGTATTTCAACCCGGGTTAGAAGCTTTGGCGAGGCAGACGATTTTGCTTCCCCCGCAGGAGAGCCGCCATCTGGTGAAATCGTTGCGCGCGCGTGGGGGCGAGCAAGTGCAAATCCTCAACGGCAAGGGCGCGATTTTTCACGGCGTTTTGGAAACCGAAGACCCGCGCGAGGCCGCCGTGCGCGTGGAGCGGGTGGAATATTTTGAACCGCGCGCGCCACAGCTGGTCTTGGCGCAGTCGCTGCTCAAGGGCAAGGCGGTGGACGAGATGCTGCGCGACGTCATCACCCTCGGGCTCGCGCGCTTGATTCCCTTAAAAGCGGACCGCAGCGAAATGCGGCTGGACGACGAGCGCGAGCGCTCGCGCATTGAACGTTGGACGCTGGCCGCCATCGAGGCGTGCAAGCAGTCCGGCAACCCGTGGCTGCCCGCGATCGACGCGGTGTGCGCGGTGGACGCGCTCGACGGGCGGCTCACCGACGCAAAAACTTCCGGCCCTGTCTGGAAATTTGTCGCGAGCTTGGAACCCGACGCGCGCCCCTTGGGCGAAACCCTGCGCCAATGCCGCGCCGACGGCGCCACCCCCGCCGCGATGGCGGTGGCGATCGGCCCCGAGGGCGATTTTTCACCCGAAGAATACGCGCGTCTGCGCGCCGACGGGTTTTTGCCCGTGAGCCTGCCGGGCTATATATTCCGCGCCGGCCCCGCCGCGCTCGTCGCGCTCGCGCAGCTGGCGATGGCGTAGGGCGGACGCGTCTTTAGCCAACCGTTTTTTTAAGCGCTTCCGCCACAAAGGCGTTGAGGCTTTTCCCTCGGCGATAGGCCAAGAAGGCAAGTTTTTGGTGCGTGCTTGGGGGAACGCGCACATTGAAAGAACCGCGAAACGGCTTGTTGGGCGCTTTTCCCGTAGCGGCGCAATCCGCCAAATATTCATCGACCGCCTCCGAAAAGGCCTTTTTCAGATCCGCAATCGTGCGGCCCTCGTAGGAAATCAAATCGTTGATGAAAAGAACTTTTCCAAACAACAGGTTGTCCGCCTCGGAAAACTCCACGCTGCCGAGATACCCTTTATGATTCAGTGTGTTCATGCCAATCCTTTCTTCTTCAAATATTCGATGATTTGCCGCACTTGGTAAGCCTTTAAAATGCCGCTCGGGTGCGGCTTGTGCAAATAGACGGCCCCGCCGTTGGCATGCGCGAATTTGCGCCTGGAACCGCCTGTTTTTCCCGTGCCCTGCTCGAGGTATCCAAAGTTTTTAAGGACGACGACCAGCTCCCCCCAAGCAAAATCCGAGGGTTCGCAAAGCAAGCGCTTCAGTGCCTTTTCCCTTTTTGCTCATGCAACTGAAATATAGTTGCAAATGTTGAGAAAGTCAAGCATGCGGAAGATGGCGCGAAGGAAACGTGGGAAACGGCATGTGTGAAACGCGGGGAGTCGCTACTTCGACACGAAAAATCTTCGATTTTTCGTGTTCCCGCGGCCAAAATCGCGCGAGGCTTCGTTTTCGTTGTCGAGGTAGCTACTACCTCTCCAACACCAAACTTCGCCGTTCGCGATTTTGTCGACGCAGGACAGGCGGGCTCTTACGCCGCACAAAAGCGCGGTGAGTCAGATCCAATAGGGAAAAGCAGCACTCGACTCACCGCGCCTGCGGCGCGGCGTCATCACCCTCGCCTACGCGCTCCCTCTCTTCCGCTTAGATTCTTCCCGGCCTTCCCGCGATGGAAAAACTTTCGAGACGAAGTTCAAGGAAGCCAAAGTAGGGGGGCTGTACGACGCTTACTGCTCCCCTGCTTGGGCGATGCAGAACGCAGTATCGAAAGTTTTTAACCGCGGGAACGGCGATTTTCGGAGAAAATCGCCGTGTGATACGGAAACCTCCTGTCCCCAATCATAGCTCTCGATTAAAGATTGCGCAGCACGCGCCAGATGGCGAGGCAGTCCGCGACCACTGACGGAAAAGCCGCCGTCGGGATCTGGTTCGGGCCGTCGGAGAGGGCGTGCGCCGGATCGGGGTGCGTTTCGAAAAACAGGCCGTCCGCCCCCGCGCCTAGCGCCGCGCGGGCGAGCGCGGGCACGAACTCGCGCTGGCCGCCCGAGGAGCCGCCGGCGGCTCCCGGCAGTTGCACCGAGTGCGTCGCGTCAAAAATCACGGGGCGGCCGTATTCGCGCATGATCGGGAACGAGCGCATGTCGACGACGAGGTTTTGATAGCCGAACGTCGTGCCGCGCTCGGTCTGCCACACGTCGGCGGCGCCGCTGTCGCGCAGTTTGCCCACGACATAGCGCATTTCCGTGGGCGACAAAAATTGGCCCTTTTTCACGTTCACCGTTTTGCCCGTGCGCGCGCAGGCCACGAGCAAGTCCGTCTGGCGGCACAAAAACGCGGGGATCTGCAGCACGTCTACCGCCTGCGCCGCTTCCTCGGCCTGCGCGCAGTCGTGCACGTCGGTGAGCACCGGCAGGTTATACTCGCGCTTGACCATCGCCAGCAGCCCGAGCCCCGCCTCAAGCCCGGGGCCGCGCTTACCGCCCAACGACGTGCGGTTGGCCTTGTCGTACGAGCCTTTGAAGACGATCTCCAAGTCCGCGTGGGTTTCGCGCAGCTGCACCAGCATTTGCGCGACGGTGCGGCACACGTTCTCGTTTTCCAGCGAGCAGGGGCCCGCGATCAGCAACAGTTTTTCCGGCGAATAGCTCATTTTTATGGTGACAGTGGTGGTCGATAGGGCCGCGGCGCGAGGCTCAAGGCGGCGTTGGCTAAATTTTTAACGGGATGCGTCTTCAAATTCCGCATGGTGGATGCGAAGGGCCAAGACTGGTCAAGCAGACGCCGTGCGGACTTCGAAGACGCATCCCGCCACACACTGTGCCGCAAACAAAACGCCGCGCCAAGATTTTTTCTCGGCGCGGCGTCGGGGCGTCATTGCAACGCGCGCTTATTCCGCCTCGGGAGCCGCGGGCGCGGCCTTGCCGGGCTTGCCCTTCCCCTCGGGGCGCGGGCCCTTGCCGTCCTTGTTGGGGCCGCCTTCGCGGCCACCTTTGGCGCGCGCCTCGACCAAGGCGCCCAGGGCCGGGTTGTCCTTTTTCAACGCCTCGATTTCCTCGGCGCTGAGCTTGCCGTCGCCGTCCTTGTCGTAGGTGGACAATGCCGTTTTCATGGCGGCGTGCATCTGCTCGCGCTCCTCGGCGTTAAGCACGCCGTCGCCGTCCTTGTCAAACGCCTTGACGACTTCCGGCGGAATCTGCATCCCGGGGCGGCGGCCCTGCGGTGTCATGTGCTTGCCGGGCAGCGGGGCGTCGCCTTCGGGGCGCGTCATGCGGCCCTTGCCTTCCGTGCCCTGCATGCCGTCAGGGCGCGGGCCGCCGAATTTCTTGAGCATTTCCGCCAAGTCGGGGTTTTCCGCCGCGGCTTTTTCGATCTGCTCGGGGGTCAGCGCCGCGCTGCCTTCGGTGCCGTACTTTTTGAAAATCTCCTGCAGGCGGTCGCGCATCTGCTGTCGTTCCTCGGCGTTGAGCACGCCGTCGCCGTCCTTGTCGAACGCCTTGACGACTTCCGAGGGGACCTGAGGCCCGGGCCCGCGCATGGCGGGTTTCGCCGGGTGGGCCGGGTGGTGAGCAGGGGCCTCGCCGTCGCGCGCGCCCGCCTCGTAGGCGGCCGCCTGTTTGGCGACGGCCGTTTTCAGCGCAGCCATCTCCGCCTCGTTCAAAACGCCGTCGCCGTCCTTGTCAAACGCCTTGATGACTTCCGGCGGGATCTGCGGGCCGTGGCCCATCGGGTAACGCAGGGGAGTGCCGGGTTTTCTGACGGAGCGCGCCGCCGGCTGCGCCGCTTCTTCGGAAACTGCGACCGCGGAGGCGTCCTGCGCCCATATGGAGGCCGTGGCCATGCAAACAACGGAAAGGATTCTTAATTTCATGTGTGGAGGGTTTTGAATAAGGACGGCTTCATGCCGCCGATGTCTGAAAGGGGAAAACCATTTTTTTTGCGGAAAGTTTCAAGCGGCTGAAAATTATGAAATCAGGGCGTGTTTGAAGAATGGGACCGAGGATGTGAGAGGCAGTTTTGAGACAGTTTTTTGGGCTTCGAATCGAGGCGATGCAGCGCATCGTCGAGGTGAGGACACAAAAAAATGTCCGAAACTGGCCGAACAGCCGATGTGTCATGGTTTTCAAGCACGGCTTACCATCAGCGCCGAGGGTTGGTGCGGACCTTTGCAGAGGCGTTTGCGGCAGGCGAACGCGGGCGGCAAAACCGGCTCGTAATTGCCCGGGGCCTCCAGCACCAAAACGCCGTCCGGCGAGAGCCATGCGGTGAGGCGGGCGATGAGGGCCGCCCCCTGCGTCTCGAACAACGCGTAAGGGGGATCGGCGAAAATAAAATCGAACACGCGGCCGGCGGGCGGGCTCCACGCGAACACGTCGGCCTGGCGGATTTCACCGAGCGAAGCCTCCTGCCCCGCCACGCCCATCGATTTGGCGACGGCCGCGCGGTTCGCCTCCAAGGCGGGGATGGCCGCGCGGTTTTTTTCCACCCAAAAGGCCTGCGCGGCCCCGCGGCTGACGGCCTCCAGCCCGTAAGCCCCCGTACCCGCGAAAAGGTCGAGTACCGAGGTCCCCGCGATGCGCGGCCCGAGCGAGGCGAAGACGGCCTCGCGCAAATAGTCCGTCGCCGGGCGGATTTCGCCCTTGGCGGGGAGTTTTAGCGGGATGCCGCGCGCTTTGCCTCCGGTGATTCTCATTTTATTAGTCGTTATATATAAACGTCTTGCAATTTTAAAAAAGTATTTTTAAAAAGAATGAACGTTTCGCCCGGGCGCGTTGTCTTAACTGGCAAACGCACACTCGTTTTTGCCCCTAGGAGCGTGTGCCGAGGCTTTTTGAGTCAGTTGTTTGTGGTTGGTTGTTGTGCTTAAACCGTCCTTTGCAAAAAGGGCGGTTTTTGTTTTTTGGAAAACGCGCCCCACGCGGCTCAATCTTCGGAAACGAGCTCCTTTTTGCCGTCGGGGTTGGTGCGGATCAACCCGCGGTCTTCAAACTCCTCGAACATGCGGGCCGCGCGGTTGTAGCCCAATCGCAAACGGCGCTGCAGCCACGAAACGGACAGCGATTTGCCCGCGGCCTGCTGCTCGCGCAAGGCGCGCATGGCGCGCACCTCGAGGTCGTCGTTCTCGTCGTCGCCGCTCCCTCCCCCCTCCTCGTCTTCCGCGCTGGCGGCGTCGATTTCTTGCTGCACCTCGTCGGCGTATTCGGGTTCGCCGTTGCGCTCTTTGAGGAAGGCCACCAGCTCGTTGATCTCCTCGTCCGACACAAACGCGCCCTGCGCGCGCACCAGCTCGGAGCTGCCGGGCGGGATGAACAGCATATCGCCGCGCCCGAGCAGAACTTCCGCCCCGGGGCAGTCGAGGATCGTGCGGCTGTCCGTGTTGGACGCCACTTTGAAGGCGATGCGGCACGGCAAATTCGCCTTGATGATGCCCGTCACCACATTCACGCTCGGGCGCTGGGTGGCCACAATCAGGTGGATGCCGGCGGCGCGCGCCTTGGCGGTGAGCTTCGCGATGCCGGGCTCGATGTCGGCGGGGGCCGTCATCATGAGGTCCGCCAGCTCGTCGATGATCAAAACAATATAGGGGAGTTTTTCCGACGGCATGTCGGAATCCTCCTCCGCGCTTGCGCGCGCGGCCTCATGCATGGCAGTGCGCTCCTCGACAGTGAGGCTCGCCTCCAGCGCCTCGGCCTCCTTTTGCTTCTCGCGGTCTTTTTCCAATTTGGCGTTGAAACCCACGAGGTTGCGCACGTTGACTTTGGCAAATAGCCGGTAGCGCTTTTCCATCTCCTTCACCAAATATTTTAACGCGCCCGGCACCTTGCGCGGGTCGGTGACGACGGGGATCAGCATGTGCGGCAGGCTGTTGTAGACCTGCATTTCCACGACCTTCGGGTCGACCATGATGAAGCGGATGTCCTTCGGCGTGGAGTGGTACATGAGCGACGCGACGATGGAGTTCACGCACACCGATTTGCCGGAGCCCGTGCCGCCCGCGACTAGGGCGTGGGGCATTTTGGCCAAGTCCTGCACGATGGGGCGGCCCGTCACGTCCTTGCCCAATACGACGGGTA
This sequence comes from Opitutales bacterium, assembly GCA_031556275.1. Classification (GTDB taxonomy): domain Bacteria; phylum Verrucomicrobiota; class Verrucomicrobiia; order Opitutales; family JAKPNF01; genus JAKPNF01. Next base: position 981 of record JAVBTG010000098.1, on the reverse strand, counting down.
TTTCCGCCTTCGACTCGGCCCAGAATTTCGACTCGATGATCTCGCGCAGGCCGACGGGGCGCGGCACGGAGTTGGGCACCTCGACGCCCACCGTCCCCTTGCCGGGGACGGGGGCCAAAATGCGCACGCCCATCGCCCGCAAACCGAGCGCCAAATCCTTGTCCAGATTCGCGATGCGGCTGACGCGCACGCCCTCCGCCGGATGCACCTCATAGCGGGTGATGACGGGGCCCGACTGCACGTCGCCCGGATAGACCTTTAAATTGAACTGCGCGAGCTTTTGCACGAGCGTCTCCATGCGCGCGTTGTGGTCCTCGGTCGGGAACTGGTCTTCGCTCGGCGGCACCGACAGCAGATCCAGGGGAGGGAACACATAACTGCCCTTGCGCTCGGGGCGCTTGGCGACGGCCTTTTCGACTTTCTCGGCCTCCAAAATCTTGAGCCCGCCCGCGGTCTTTTCGGCGGCGGGGGCTACGGTTTTTACGGGCGCGGGTTTGGCGGCGGCGGGCTTTTCAACGGCGGGCTCCGGCGCGGGGGCGCTGTTGCCCTGCTGCCCGAAGGCGGGCGCGACCTCGATCGTCACATCCTCGTCCGGCCCGAAGCGGTCGAGGTGGATGCGCGCTTCCTCCTCCTCACGCTTGCGCTGGGCTTCACGCGCGGCCTGCGCGGCCTCGCGGGCGATGCGGGCCGCCTCCTCCTGCTGCGCCTCGGCGCGGCGGCGGGCTTCTTCCTCCTCCTGTTTTACGCGCTCGGCCTCGGCGGCAGCCTCGGCTTCGGCGGCGGCGCGGGCCGCTTCCTCCGCGATACGGGCCTGTTCGGCGGCCTCGCGCGCGGCCTGTTCGGCGATCGCGCGTTCCTCGGCCTCCGCCTTGCGGGCGGCGCGCTCGAGCATCTTTTCCTCGCGCAGGCGCTCGCGGTTTTCGCGGCGGGTTATGCGCGATTGCTTCCACGCGTTCCACAGGCTCAGCAGCCACTGCTCCA
>JAVBTG010000187.1:0-7816 GCA_031556275.1 Opitutales bacterium | reverse complement strand
GGCGGTCCTTTTCGATGTCGGAGGAAAGGATGATTTCGCGTTTGCGCAGTGCCTCGTTCCACGCCGGGTTCACCGACGTCGGGATGTCCTGGAGCGAATCGATCTCGGGGTTGACGCCCTCGCCGCACCATTCGGAGAGGTTGCTGAACGTCGAAGCCTCGTCGTCGTAGGCGAAAATGTAGCAGCGGTCCGCCTTCGAGTGCTCGCCGATGACTTGGACGATGCGGTTGAGCACCGCGCCGTGGTCGTGCTCCAAGGCGATGGCCTCGAGGCAGCTGTTGATGATGCGCTCCTGCTCGATGTGGCGGTTGAGGTGCTCGCGCGCGGCGTCGAGCTCCGTGACGTCGACGCTGATGCCCAGGAGGAGCTTTCGGTTGGTTCCGAAATCGATGCGGGTCTTGTAGGTGTGCGCCGTCAGCACGCTGCCGTCGGATTGCGGGAAGAAGTCGTGCGTGCGGGAAAGGCCGCCGTCCGCGATGACCTGAAGGTCCTCGTTACGGAAGTTGGTGCACAGGGGTTCCGGGAAAAATTCCGCGTCCGTCTTGCCCACGCAGGAACCGTAGTCGCCGACGAATTTTTGGTGGTAGCGGTTGCTCAGGATGTAGCGCCCGCCGTCGCTGTAGTCCTTCACAAAGACGCAGGAGGGCAGGCTGTCCAAAATTCCCTTGAGCAGCATGCCTGTGTCGCGGCAGGAGAGCTCCGCCGTCCTTGTCTTCGTCACGTCTTGGATGACGCCGTAAAATTCCTTGGAGGCGCCTTCCTTCGTTTTTTGCGCGACGACGCGGATGTTGAAGTAGTTTTTCTGCCCGCCGAATTCGGAGCCGTAGACGAGGTCCATCTGGCTGATCTCGCCCTTGTGCAGCGCGTGCCACTGCCGTTTGAATTCGTCGCGGTCTTCCGGCATCACCCATTCGCTGATCGGGACGAGCCGCCCGTCGCGCGAGGCCCAGTAGTTGGAGGGAATTTGTTCGGGCTTCACGACGAGGTCCGCCCCCGCCTTGAAGCACACCATGCCCGCGATGTCCGTGGCGCTGGAAAGCAGGAGGTTCGCCTGGGCCATCTGGTCGCGCCGCTCGTATTCTTGGGTGACGTCGCGGAACACGAGGATCGCCCCGCGGATGGTGCCGTCCGGATCGCGGATCGGGGCCGCGCTGTCCGCGATGTGCAGGCGCCTGCCGTCTTTGGCGATGAGGTCCGTGTGGTTGGCCAGCTCGACGATCCTGTCTTCCTCGATCGCCTTGCGCAAGGGCGAGGGAACGGGCTTTTCCGTCAGGTAGCTGATGATGTTGAACACCTCGTCCAGCTTTTTGCCGACGGCCTCCTGCGCGGTGTAGCCGGTCATCCCGGCAGCCACCTCGTTGAAAATGGTGATCGTCTGCTCGGCGTCGGTCGCGATGACGCCGTCGCCGATCGAGTCGATCGTGATGCGCAGGTGCTCCGTCAGGCTCTGCAGCTCGCGGCGGGAGGCGTGCAGGTCCGTCACATCCATCGAGACCGCCAGCACGACGCCGCGCCCGAAATTTTTGGAGGGCAAAAGCGACAGGATGGCCTTGCGGCGCTTGCCCTCGAGATCATATTCGAAGGACTGCGGATTTCCCGTCTTGAACGCCTCGGCGATTCCGTTTTTGAAAAGGATCTGCGCGTCGTGGCGAAAATCGTTGATGTGCGAAACCGCCTTGTGCGTCCCGCCGAAAGCGTGGCTGAACACGGCCTTTCCGTCTTTGTCAAACGCCGCTATGCGCAGGGGGAGATGGTCGTAGATGACCTTGGTTTGGCGGAGCCGACTGCGGCCGCGCAGGCTGAAAAAAAGCCAGAATAATAGTATTAGAAAGGACGTTAAAATGAGCAAAAGCAGATCCCGGTGGTTTTCCCAGATGCTCGGGGGCATGCCCTCGATGATCGCGCCCTTGGGGAGTTTGGAGAGGGGAATGTCGAAACGCTGCAGCGCGCTCCAGTTGAGCTGAGTGACACCGGGGTCTTTTTCGGAGGGGATGTCCGCCGGGGGCGTGCCCCGGATCATTTGCTCCGCCAGCTCGCCCGCGCGTTTGCCGTGGGGTATCCCCATCGACATGATCCCGCCGAGCATTTGGGGGTCGGCGTTTTCGATCAGCGCGACGACGGGGCCGGGGGTTGTCTGGATGAGGTGGGAAAGGATGTTTTGGAAAGAGAGAAACACCTCCTGCTTCTCGCTTTTCCAATAACCGTGAAACACCATGGAGTTTTTCGGCATGGCCGCCACTTGCTCGAGCATCTCGTCCGTGGTTAGGTTTTTGCCGTTAAGATACCTGACTTTGGCGCGTGAAAAGTTTTTGAGCAGGGCGCGGGCGTGGGCTTCGAGCGCCACGCCCTCCGGGCCCGCGTCGGTGACTAGGGCGATTTCCTGCGTGTCGGGGAAAAGCGTCAGGCCAAGCTCGATGTTCGCGCCCAAATCGAGGCGCTGTTGCATTTGCGCCACGTTGGGGTAGTCCGCGCGCGGGAAGGTGAGGAAATCTGGATAGCCGCAGATCAGGATCGGCAGGTCGGGCGGAAGTTCCGCGTAATACTGTTGCAGGAACAGAATCGCCGGAAGATCCACCACGACGAGGACGTCCGGCCTTTTGTTTTTGATGCGCTCCACGGCGCGCTGAAAATCCTCCTCGCCCGCGCCCTCGCGGATGTTTTTGAGCACGCGCAGCTCCACCACGTCGATCCGGCTCGGGAAATCCGCGCGGCGGAAGTGGTCGTTAAAACCCTCGATGACATCCTTGGTCCAGTCCAGACCGGAGTTGTAGGAGGTCACAAAAAGGATGTTCTTGGGCTTGGCGGGCGCGTCCGGCGAGGCGGTTTGCGGGGCGGGCGATCCCCCGAAAAGATGGGAGAATGCCAGCGTCAGGACGGAAAGCAGGAAGCAGAGTCTTCTCATTTTAAACGGAAAAATTTTGGGACGGCCGAATATGCGAGGTTGGCGCGCGTAAAAACCGGCCATTTTAAATGTTAATTGAATCATGATGTGCAATTTGCACAAGATAAAACAGGGCGCAATGGGACGGTTGCATGTAAAAGTCGCAATTCAGGTGGATTTTGGGCGGCATTGCGCGGATATTGTGGCGAAGGCACGGGCGGATTTTTCGAATCTCGTTGAAGTGCGCATTTTTCGGGTGCTAAGCTAATCTATAATGGACTACAACTCATCTCTGGGGATCAACCCCGCCAACGGCGAAAACGAAGTCGGGGGCAAGACGCTTTTTGAATACGTCAACATGCGGCTGGCCGCCGCGGGCGAGCCGGTTTTCGGGGCCGACGGGGATTACCCCATTGTCGGGTTGGCCAAGCCGCTGTTGGAGAATTACCGGGAGTTTGCCCGCCGGTTTTCCCAGAATTATTACTGCCCGGCGGACGGGCGCATCATGAAATTCATGGGGGCGTACCTCGACGACGTGCTGGAGGAGCGCGAAGGCGTACCGGAATTGCCGCACCGCACTTTCGTGCTCGACACGTTCGGCACGGCGCGGATGCTTTCGTTGCCCGCCGACAAGGACACTTACGCCAACCCGCTGGTGAGCTCGCACCGCGTGCGGCAGGGGATTGTGAACAATCCCAAAAACGACCGACGCACGACGGCCGGGGTTTTTCATGTGGCCGAAGGCGGGTTGCCCGTGCCGCACGACAAGAAATCCGTCCCCAAGCTCGCCTTTAAAAACATGTGGAAACGCGCCTTTGAGGCGCCGGAGGGGATACTGGACGTGCCCTTCACCGCCTCGCAGGAAAAGAAGGCGAAAATGTGGGTGTCGCTATATGTGCGGCCCATCGTGTGCCCCGCCGTTCCGAACGGCCCGCAGGCCAAGTCGATGGAGATCAGGGCGTTTGCGCCCGGGGGGCTGGTGTCGAACCTCGATTTTATCGAGAGCATTTTCGGCAACGCGGGGAACCCTTATTTGCAGCGCAACGACGCGGAATTGGACTACCGCCACTGGACCGGCCACACGGGGTGCATCGTGCTCGCCCCGCATTTGATGCTTTTAACCAAGCGGGAGCTTGGGTTGCCCAACGTCGTCGAGGCCACGGAGCGCCAGAAGCGCGACGGCATGTGCTGGGCGAGGGAGGACGAGCTTTATAATGAGGGAAAACCCTTTAAAGTGACGGCGCGCGACAGCACGGGTGTCATCGTCACCTTGGTGGCGGACAATTATTTTGGCTACTCCAAAAAGGAGGTCAAAACGCAGATCAGCTTTTCGGCCAACCTGTACGGGCAGTGCGAAGAGGAGCACAGCGGCGGCACGCTGGCGTATTCGACGCGGGACTTGGGCGACGATTTTTACGGGCGCGCCTATGAGCCGAACACACGCAGCAGTTTTCAAAACCTCGTGGCGACGATGGGCGACACAATCGAGGTGTTTGAGGACGGCTGGGCGCGGGACAAAAAGTATCCCAACATTCTCTATGTGCAGCCGCTGGCGTATTTTTCCTTAAAAACGCTTTCGGACAGATGGGAAAAGGACGGTCAGCAAAAATCCATAAAGCTGCTGCCGGGGAACACCTATATTTCTCCCGCAGGCTACAAGGTCGAGATGCTGCGCCCGCACACGAACCGCCGCTGGCGCCTGATCGGGACGACCGAGGAGGGGGTATGCTGCCACAAGCCCGCCACCGTTTCCGGCGGGGGCAAAAGCGAGATTTCAAAGGATATCTCCGACGCCATCATCCACGGGGCGTCCATGGTCGCAGATTTTAAGACGGACATCAAAAAGGTGGCCGAGATCATCAACAAGAATTTCGGCGACCGTTTTAAGGATCCCAAGGAAAATCACGGCGCGGACAGCCGCAAGATTCTCGACGGGCGGCGCACGATGGGCTCCGTCGTGAAACTGCTGACGCCCTCGGACGACTACACGGACGCGTACAACGCGTGGCTGATGTCGATCCCGTTTTACATCCGCGAGTTTGTGCTGACCGTCAAGCGGCACTACCGGCCCGAGTGGGGCAACGAGTGGGAGGACAAGTTCTCCGTCGACACGATCAACGGCACGGGCGGCAACACGCTCAAGTATAAGAACATGGCCGTGCTGACGTCGTACCTGCGCGTGGGCTTCACCGAGGACGGCTCGTGGCGCACGTTCAGCCTGCGCAAGGACTACGCGCCCTCCGTCAAGCTGCAGATGGAGGACGATATCACGACTTCCGTCGTGGCGGCGGTTGACGCGGTGGACTATTTGCCGCAACCGTTGAAGGAGAAGGGCGGCTCCGTCAAGTTTACCGAAAACTGCGAATACCGGCTTTTCCAGCGGCCCGACGAGGCCGTGGTGCGTGGCTATGACAAGCGCGCGGAGTCCGACATGTCGCAAAAGGGGATGTTTTTCTCCAACTACGAGCCGCTCGACCGCAAGCAGGTGCAGGAGATGCGCGAAGACGTGCTGCGCTTCGACAAGTTCACGGAACCGATGCGGCGCAATCTTGAGGATTTTCTCAAAGAGCAGCATCCCGATTTTGTGGTGTGCTCGGCCAACCCGCGTCTGATCGACGGCAAGCCCAGCAAGAACGTGCGCTATTTGCAAAACCGCGACGATCTGGTTAACCCGCGCAAATACTACATCGCGGACGTGGGCGCGCGGCTGGCGCGCGCGATCCCGATCGGCAAGGCCGTGCCGCACCCCGTCTCGTCCGTGATCTCGGGGCGGCGCAACAACCCGGCCTCGGACGGCATCCGGCCGTTGGCGGTGCACGGGCCGCTCCATTACATGGAATTGCCGGAACTGTTCATCGAGTTTATTTCCTCGATTACGGGCAAGTCGCCCTCGACGGTCGGCGCGGGCTTGGAGGGGGCTTTGACGAAGGGCCCCTTCAACGCGCTGTGCCCCGTCACGGATTTGAACAACGCCTTGGTGTCGTTCGCGCTGACGGGTTACGACGGCTGGTTCAGCAGCGCGGGGTGCCTCGGGCCGAAGTACCGCATCGACCACGACGTGAGCTTGGTGATACCGGAAATCTGGTCGCGCATGCGGCCCGCCGAGCGCAAGGCGTCGCTTCTGATCGAGCAGGGGATGCTGGAGCGCTGCAAGGACATGGAACACGACGGCAAGCCCGTGTTGTCCTCGCGGCTGGGCTGGCGCATCACCGAGGAGTTTGTCATAAAATATTTCGGGCGCGTGTTTTCGGACCCGGGCTCGATCTTCACGACCGACATGCTGCGGCCCGAATTGCAGGACATGGCCACCTTCGCGGACGGCATGGACAACATCGTGGGAGCCCACCAGCGCGCGGCCCAAGGTTATTTCGCCGACGGCTCGATCGAGGGGGCGTGCCCGCCGCTCAAGGCGCTGCTGCACATCATGAAAGACGGGCAGTACGAGGGGAAGGGGCTGGACGACCCCGACATCCGCATGCTGTTCGACCGCGACCGCATCGTGAACTCGGACTGGTACGCGGAGCGGCTGATCACGCGGCAGCAGATCGAAGTCAACACGCTACAGAAGGCGCTGCGCAATCTGGAGTCGGGGGCCTTTGACGTGAAGGACCCCGCGATCGTGCAAGAGATGCAGAACATCCGCGCGGACATCAAGCGCGTGAAGGGACTGGGCTACCTGAAGTCGCTCGGCGGCACGCTGGGGGCGGATCCTTACATTCTGTGACGGATGAAAACAAAAAGCCGTCGGAGGAAAAACTCCTCCGACGGCTTTTTGTTTTTTTTGGCGGTTACTTCGCGGCGGGATATTCGTTGCACAGATAAACGTCGCGCGCGACGTCTTCCACGATCGTCGGGTAGCGGGCCGACCACTTGTCTATAAAACAGTTGTCGCTATAGTCGTCGCACACGGTGGAGACTTCGCCGCTGACGGTGTAGCCGACGCCGTCGATACGCAGGCCCGTGCCTTCTTCCGCCCAGAATTGGTGGAAGGTGCGCGGTGGGATGGCCACGCTCTCGCCGGGGAGCAGACGAATTTCCGTGCCCGCCGCAAAGGTGCGCGATATCCCGTCGACCGAGGCCGTGAGCATGCCCTGTTTGATGGGCATGCCGTCCTCGCCGATCGGGTGCAGGCACACGATCACGTTGCCGCCCGCGCGGTTGATGATGTCCTCGCGTTTGTTGGCGTGATAGTGGATGGGGGAGCGCTGCGCCTCCGGCTCGACGATGAACTTTTCGGCGTAGGGCTTGGGAAAGCGTTTGTCCTTGGTCAGCGGCAGGCCGTTGCGCAGCGTGAACAACGTCCGGCCCAGCTCGTGGAACTTTTTGCTCCCGAAGTCGGTGACGTCCCAGCCGAGGCCGCAGGCGCGGATTTCGTCGGCGTCATGGCCCGCTTTCTCCCAATCCGCCGTCGACCAATGGCCGAAGGCGGGCAGGTAGAGGCCGAGGCGTTTCAAGACTTCCTTGGAAACGGCTATCGACGCGTTGATCGTGGAACGGCGCAGGGGCGTGTCGCCCTGCGGGGTGAGGAACGGAGAACTCATGGATGGTTTGTGAATGGAAGGAATTTGTTTATTCGACCGTGATGGTGTCGAGTTTTAAGCGCACGTCGCTGGCGGACTTGACGGCCTGCGAGCCCATCGGCCAGTCGGGCGCGACGTAGAGACCGCCAAAGGAGATTTTGCGCAGCAGCGGCATGGAGAACGCCTTGGCGGGCGAGTTGTCGACGCAGACGGAAAAACCCGTCTTGGTCAGCTCGACCGCGATACGGCTCCACGCGCCCATGGTGAAGGGGGCCACGTCCGTCCATGCCACGCCGCCGTCGGTGCTGACTTGGAACACGTCGCTCTTTTTGTCCGCGTTGTAGTGGGCGCGCAGGATCATGCCATTGCGGGTCTTGCCGCCTATCGTCAGGACGGTCCAGTCGTCGCCGTCGTA
>JAVBTG010000031.1:0-10005 GCA_031556275.1 Opitutales bacterium | reverse complement strand
GACGAGATCCGCATTTTTGTCAAACTCGACGGCGAGCGCATCGCGGACGTGAAGTTCGAAGGGGAGGGCTGCGCGATATCAAAAGCCTCCGCCTCGCTGATGACGCAGGCGGTCAAAGGCAAAACAATCGAGGAGGCCTTTGGGCAAATCCAAAAAATCCACGACCTGCTCACGGGCGAACACGCCTGCGAGTGCTCATTCGACACCGACGGCGAAATCGCGGCCCTGGGCGGGGTGCGCAAATTCCCCCAGCGCGTGAAATGCGCGACCTTGGCCTGGCACGCGCTCGAAGCGGCCCTCAAGGGCGAAGATTCCGTCTCCACCGAATAAATAGACTAGGCTGTGTTTTTAAATTCAAACACATCGACTGCTCGGTCGGGCTTAAGCCATTTTCGGGTGTCCTCGCCTCGACGATGTGCCGCATCGCCTCGGCTCGAAGCCCCCAAAAATGGCATAAGCCGCCTCTCGCATTCTCGGTTTCAATTTAAAAAAACAGCCTGATGGCATCCTTCGCCCACTGGTGGGAGGCCGCGCGCCCGAAGACCCTGCTGGCATCCGTCTCACCGGTCATCATTGGCAGCGCCTTCGCCCAACACGCGCACTCCCTGCGCCCCACGGCCGCGCTCTTGTGCCTCGGCTTTGCCGTGACGGCGCAAGTGGCCGCCAATTTCGCCAACGACTATTTCGACGGCGTGCGCGGCACCGACGGCAAAGACCGCAAGGGGCCAACGCGCGCGGTGGCCTCTGGCCGCATTCGCGCACAAACCATGCGCTTGGCCACCTACGCGGCCCTTGCACTTTCCGCCTGCATGGGCCTTGGTTTGCTTTGCTTCGGCGGATGGGGGCTCATTCTCTTGGGCATCCTGTGCATGCTCGGGGTGCTTGGCTACAGCCGCGCCAGCTACGCGGGGTTGGGGGATATCCTCGTCATCGCCTTTTTCGGCTTCGCCGCCGTCGCGGGCACGTTTTACGTGCAGGCGGGAATTCCCTCATGGCCCGTCTGGGCGGGCGCCTTCACGGCGGGGCTTTTGTGCGACAATATTCTGCTCGTGAACAATTACCGCGACCGCGCGACCGACCTCGCCGCGGGCAAACGCACACTGGTCGTGCGCCTCGGCCCCGCATTCGCCCGCGCGCAGTACGCCTCGGCCGTCTTGCTGGCCTGCCTCGGACTGCCGCTGTTGCTGTGGACATCGGGCGCAAACATCACCGCATGGATATGTCTGCCCGCGCTCTTGTTGCCCAAAGGAGTCCTTTTATGCCGCGCCCTCGGCGCACGCCAAAATTTCTCCGGGCTAAACCCGCTCTTGGCCGACACCGCACGCTTTCTATGCATATGGTCCCTGCTGTTGGGAATAGGACTTTGCGTCGGTTAGAGCTTGTGTTTTTTTCACAAAAAGGCCGTCTGAAAACAGACGGCCTTTTTGTGCGGGAAATCCTGGTTGTATTACTGTCCCTGAATCGCGACGCGCCTGGAGAACATATATGTGTTCTTGTTCAGCCATTCGTCCCAATCCGCGGGGGTTTGCGCCCTTCCTTGCTGCATCGCGTGCAGGAAGGAGGATCCTTCGGATGTGAGCAGCGTCATGATGATGTCGATGTAGGCGAGCTTGACGTTGGTACGGCCGCCGCTTATCAAACCGGCCCCGTTTTTGGCGTCCAAGGCCAGCGTGTTTGTGATTTGCAGGGGGTTGGTAAGGCCTCCCTGAAAGGGCGTGAGTACCGGGGTGTTGCCGCCTTCGTCCCAGAAATAAGGAATGATCCTCAAAGACATCAAGTTGGGCACCAGCAAGTTGTCGACACCTTCCGTCGCGCTTTGTGCTATTTCATCCGGGGAGTCGTCTTGGGCGGTCAGTTCTCCCTTCATCACGCCTTCAAGGCCTTGGTCTGCAAAGCTGGCCTTGTTGACATAGGCGTTCATGAGCGTCGCCTTCGGGCTCATCTTCGAGCGGTATAGCCCGAACATTTGGGCGTCCCCGCCGCCGTTTTGGCGCAGGGGGTTTTGGTAGACCACCTTGTAGGAAATGCATTGGACGGCTCCGCTCGAAGAATCCGCCGGTGTCGCCAGGAAAATGAGCCACGTGCTTTGCTGGTTGGGCATCGAGATGCCGGAGGCGTTCACCGTGCTCGTGATCGCGCGTAAAAACTCGTAGTTTTGCGCGCTTTGGCGGAATTCCAGGCTGCTAAGCTCCTTTTCGAGCAAATCCAGCGCGAATTGCGCGCGGCCGGAAGATTCCAGCGAGGCGGTGCTGCGGTTCCATGCGTTGAGCACGAAAGAAACCAGCGACAACACCACCAGCATGACCACGCTCATGACCGCGGTGGCGGCCATGATCTCAACGAGGGTGAATGCCCTGCGTTTTTTGTGGAAATGGGAAAGGTTTTGCGACATAAGGGTGGGGGGAGGGGTTAGCGCAGTTTGACCGCTTGGAAGGTGAAGGCGCGGTTGGTCAGCGTGAACACGCGGTTGCGGGCGGTCAGGTTGAAGTTTCCGTCCGCGATGTCCTCATTCAAATTGGGGATGATGAAAACAGACGCCATGATGGGGAGCATGCCGAAGTTGTAGTTCGCCGCCGAGGATGGCAGGCCGGAGTAGTTGGGGAACATTCGTCCGCCGGACTCGTAGGGAGTGGCCTCGTTGTAGCTGATGGAGTTGGCGTTGGGGATGTCCTTGACCATGGGCGAGAGCGATACCACGACCGCGACCACGGGCGGGACCACGCGCCAGTCGCTGCTGCTTGGGCCGATGTTGCCGGCCAATTCGCTGATCGAGAGGAATCCCTTGTTGCCGAGGTTTGTGACGCCGTTTGCGATAAGCGCCACGCGGTCGCGATACCGCGTGCCGTCGATCGTTCCCGTGTCAAACTGTTCTTCCTGGTAAAAGAGCATCACGGCCAGATTCGAGTTTTGCCCGCTGGCGCTTTGCACCACCATTTCGTAAACGTCGCTGAAGGAGTTCTCCTGGATAAGCGCGTTGAATTTGCTGATGATGCTTATGGCTGCGTTGTTGTCCGTCACGCTTTTTACCTGACGGAAAGACGGGCCCATCATGCCGAGCAGGGCGAGCACGGAAACCGCCAGCACGCCGACGGCCAGCACGACTTCCACAAGGGAAAAGCCGGCCCTGTTTTGGGTTTGCATGGGGGAGGGGTTCAATCGCATGGGTTTATAAAAAATAAAATTTATGCCTAGCGGGAGAGATCGTCCGGGTCGTTGATGGGGATGGCGCTGCCGTAGCGGATCGCGCGCACGCCCGTGGCCGGGGCTCCGTTGGAAAAGGTGACAGTAAAGGATGTGCCGCTTTCGTTCGGGACGCGCTGTCCGGCCGCGATGATAAGGTTTTGGCTTGCCGTGGTGTTGGGGGAAGCGGGCGTTCCCGAGTCGCTGCTCCAAATGAGGGCGCCGTCGTTCCCGTAAAAAAGGCAGTAGAACGGCTCGGCGGTCAGGCCTTGGGTGTTTCCCCCGATATCCGTGCCGACTCCGCCCGTGTAAGTTTTAAAATACGGGTAGGTCAGGTCGAGGGAGGCGCGGGACGAGCTCGTCTGGATGTCGCTGTCGGCGTCGACCCTCCCGGCCTGGTTGCTGGGGACGAAAAAAATGCCCTCGGGTAACATCATCGGGCTACCCACGGCGCGCCATTTGAAATTGCTGTAATTGCTGTTGCACCTTCCGGCCACCACACCGAACTGGCGCAAATAACCGTCCGAATTTGGGTTGATGTTAATTATCAGCGCGGCCACGGGGATCGTGCTGGAAGTGTCCTCTCCCGGGTAAAGCGCCCCGCCTTTGATGCCGGATATGCGCGCGACGTTTATGGCGGAGATAACCTGGCTTTGCGCCGCTTTTAGCGCGCGGCCGGTGCCGCCGGTGAGCGCTACCCCGACCGTGGTGGCCAGTATGCCTATCAGGGCGATGACCACGAGCAGTTCAGTGAGGGTGAACCCTGGGGCGCGAGTGGGGGTCGAAGATGTGGACATGGGGGGTGACGTGACGGCGGGTTATTCCCAGCTCAGCAACGATTCAAAGCCTTTGCGCTTGGCTTCCTGGTTGGCGGTGTCGAAAAGGGTGTAAACCACGACGGGCGCGCGCACTTCCGTGTAATTGGCGCTGGTTCTGTTGCGCGCGGTGGTGATGCTTAGGCCCGTCACAACACCGATGCGCGAGCCGGACTCCGTTCGGATGTTGATCTCCTTGTTGCCAAAGGGGTCGGCGAGCTGGTTTTCGGTGATTTCACCCGAATATTCGTCGACGTAAAACTCCTGCTCGCTGAAGGTGCAGAAGGGTATGGCCTTGGGGTTGAGTTTTTTGCGCTGCGCGGCGCTGAGGGCGTTGCCCTGGTAGTCGCGGCCGGACATGGCCATGATGAAGTCCTGCGAGTCGTTCGTGTTGTCCAGCGTGGCCCTTCCGGTGCTGTTAAGCTGGCCCACTGGCGGATAATAGCCGTACTCGGCCTTGTAATTCTGAATGGCCACGGCGTATTGGCGCATCTGGTTGCGGCCTTTGGCTTTTTTGGCGGATTTCATCGCCGCGCCGACCGTCGGGATCAGGATGCCCGCGAGGATGCCGATAATGGCCACGACCGTGAGCAGTTCTACCAGGGTGAAGCCTTTGCGGCTCCGGGGGTGTTGGGTAAGAGACGTCATAGGGAGAAAGGGGTGCGGGTGAATTGGGGAAACGTCCGGGCGTAATGCCGGACGGACAAGCTCTCAGTGTGCACAATACCGTTTTATATGTCAATGGGGGACGGGATTTGTTTCATTTTTTTTGTTCTTGCAAAGCGAAAAGGCTTTTTTAATTGTCTTTCCTAACACGCCGCGCGGTGCGCGCGAGAGGTTTTCCCCGCCGAATGAAGCCCATGATACGGGCGTTTTTTTTAAAGGGGTCCGTTTTTTTAAGGTGCGAGCGCGTCAGCGTTGCGGCGTTTTTTTAATGTTATTCGAGGGTCGGGTGCGTTTGGGCATTCAAACACATCGGCCGTCCGGTCGGTTTTAATTTTCACACACCCTACGGTTCATGTAAGGCCGTTTCTTTTGTATTTTTCTGTTTAGATTCTAATGAGCGAGAACATCACCCCCCGTCCGCAGGTCGAGGTGCAGGGCGTCCTGGAGCCGGATAAAAACAAGGCCGGGCAGCTTTTGGACTTGCACCGCAATGGCAAAACCCGCATGAGCGATCCTTTTGTGCCGCAAGAGCTTATGCACCGTTTTAAGCTCAAGCGCGGCAGCTTCATCGTCGCCAAGGCGCTGCACGACGAGCGTTTTTCGAACCCGAAAGTCCGTTTCATCGAGACGGTCGACGGCCTGTCCTTGGAGGAGCGCCGCAAAAAGCCCGATTTCACCCAGCTTTTGACGATCACGCCCGACAAACAGCTGCGTCTGGAAACCAAGGACGGACGCCTGACGACCCGCGTGATCGACTTGTTTTGCCCCGTCGGCAAAGGCCAGCGCGGCCTGATCGTGGCCCCACCGCGCACGGGCAAAACGACGCTCCTCAAAGACATCGCCCACGGCGTGCTGGAAAACCACCCCGAGTGCCACGTGATGGTGCTGCTGGTGGATGAGCGCCCCGAGGAAGTGACGGATTTTCGCCGCGAACTGCCCGAAACGGAGCTCTTCGCCTCCTCCAACGACGAGGACGTCGAGAACCATCTGCGCGTTGCCGATATGGCGATCGAGCGCGCCAAGCGTTTGGTCGAAGTGGGTAAAGACGTCGTGCTTTTGATCGACTCCATTACCCGCTTGGCCCGCGCCCACAACGCCGCCCGCGGCACATCGGGACGCACGATGACGGGCGGTTTGGACGTGCGCGCCTTGGAAAAGCCGCGCCAAATCTTCTCCGCCGCCCGCAACACCGAGGACGGGGGATCCCTCACGATCATCGCTTCCGCCCTCATCGAGACGGGCTCGCGCATGGACGATCTGATTTTTCAGGAATTCAAAGGCACGGGCAACATGGAGATGGTGCTCGACCGCAAGGCGGCCGAACTGCGCATCTGGCCCGCGATCAACCTCGCGGCCTCCGGCACGCGCAAGGAGGAGCTGATCATGGACGAAAAGACGCTCCAAGCCTCGCACTTTTTGCGCCGCGCCATGGCGGGGGCCAAAATCGAGGACGCCACCGAAACGCTCGTCGCCCGCTTGGGCCAGACCAAAACCAATCAGGAATTCGTCCGTTTGCTTTCCAGTTCCTGAGAAAATTTCCCCTCCTAAAAAGTTAATCCTGTTGACTTTCGCCCCATAAAACGCGAAAAAAAATCTTTACACGAATTTAAAACACAGCGGCATGCATAATTTCGCCAACCAGTGCCTCGATATGGCTCGCGCCATCTTGAGCCGAAACCTCGAAGCGATCAACGAAGACGGTTCCGTCTCCCCCATCCCGGGCGAAAACATGCGCGCCGACGAGCCGGGCCACGCCGCCCAGGCCATCGGCGAATTCCACCGCGCCACGGGCGAGACTTATCTGGGCAAGTACGACCTGATCGACCTGACGGCCCGCGCCATCACCTGCCAGGCGTTCGCCCCCGAGATGAGCGAGAACGGTTTGGCCTATTCGGCCCTCGGCCTGCTTTCCTTTGGCGTCGCCAAAGACCGCAACCCCGTCTGGGAGCGCCTGCTCGACACGACGCGCGAGAACCTCGACAAGGGTCTGCTCGCCCGCAGCGATTACGACAACCATTTTCAGGCCTTCAACATCGCCAAGAGCGTCGCGCGTTTCAGCGTGGGCCTTTCCAAAAAGGACGAGACGGGCAAGCTGATCGACCGCTTCATCGAGCGCATTCAGCAGTACAGCACGGGGGGCTACTGCGACGACCACCCGCAGGGCCTCGGCGGCCAGTTCGACATTTACGGGGTGATGAACTTCGTGTTCATCCGCCCGGCGCTCCAGCTGCACGCCAACATCCATTTGCGCGACCGCAAGCTCCCGAGCCTGCGCACCTACGCGGAAAAATTGCTGCGCCTGCTGCCCGACCTCGTCCGCCAAGACGGCCTCGGTTGGAGCTTCGGCCGCGGCTTGGGCGCGTACGGACAGATGCACTGCATCAGCCTGATCCTGCAAAGCCTGCGCGACGGCTGGATCTCCGAGGAACAAAAACCGATGTACCTCGACATCCTGCGCCGCCTGTTCCAGTTCTTCTTCGTCTCCTACCTCGACCAGGAAAACGGCGTGCTCGTCATACGCGACGCCGAGCGCGACACCAGCGAGAACCACACCTCCCGCATGGCCAATTTCGACGGCGCGCGCTACCTGTGCCAGTGGGCCCGCTTGGCCCGCACGATCGGCGGGGACCTTTCCGCCGCCAAATACGCCCCCTCCAAGACGACGGGCCGCTGGGTCATTTTCGACCAGCGCCAGAAAAAGGATCAGGGCCTTTTCCTTTATCAGGACAGCGCTAGCGGCCTGCAGGTGCAAATCCCGCTCATCAGCGGTGGCGACTATCACACCAGCGACTCGCTCGCGTTCCCGCACGCTCCCGGCATCTTCGACTGGCCCGTCAACAAATACCTGCCGGCTTTCCAGCCCGAACTCACCTTCGGCGACAAAGCCTTTGTGCCCTCCTTCTACGGCAAGCGCTGCGTGTCGGGCCTAGGCCTGCGCAACTCCTTCTTCTTCCGCTACGAGCAGCCCGAACTCATCACCAAAGACGAGGAAATCGTCAACGGCATCGGCTCGTGCAAAGTGAACTGGACATTCAGCGGCGGCAAGATCACGGGTGAATTCGTCTATCAGGTCAAAACCCAGATCCAGCTCGAAAAAATGCGCTTCGTGATGCCCTTGGGCGTTCCGCACTCGCATTACCGCAGCGGCACGACCTTTTGCCTCGGCGCGGAAAGCCTGCGCGCGGCGGTCGTGAAGGACGACTTCCAGGCCGTCTGGGCCGATATCGAAGACGTCGTCAACGACCCCGCCTACCGTGGCTATTGGGGCAACATCAATTACCTCCAAGTCCTCCAGCGCACGCACCCGCTCGTGATGCGCCCGGGGCAGCAATACCGCCTTACGGTAGAGTTCGAGCCGGACATCCGCTTCGCCGACGAGTGATCCTTGGGGCTATTTTTCCGCAATACTGCGTTGCTGCAAAAAATCCCGACCGAGATGACCGTTAGGTCTGGAGCGCGCTATTTATAAGCGCGCGGAGCGGGGGCGCCGATTAGGCGCAGTCCGAAGGACCGTGCGCGTTCAGCGCACGCCCAATCTCGTCCGGGATTTTTTTTGCGCCTTGTCTTGCGAAAAAATAGCTCCCAAGGATCGGCGGGTTGGTGATTCGGGGCTGGCGTTATTTTATGGGGCCGTGTGTTTAGGCTGGCATTCGGTTCAGAGCAGGGCATAAAAAAACGGCCGCTTTTTTTGAAGGCGGCCGTTTTTGTTTTGGAAAGGACTGAATTAGGCAAGCTGCTTGAGCTGCGCGCCCGCCTTGAACTTGACGGTCTTGGACTTCTTGATTTTGATCTTCTCGCCCGTCTTCGGGTTCACGCCCATGCGAGCCTTGCGTTCGGCGACGGCAAAAGTGCCAAACCCGATGAGTTGGACATTCTTGTCTTTTTTGACGCCTTTTTTGATGCCCTCGATGACCGCGTCCACCGCGCGTTCGGCGCAGGCTTTGGAGACATCCTTGCCGAGGCATTTTTGAACTTCGACGACCAACTGTGCTTTATTCATAGGTATAGGTTTGGGGTTAAGGGATTTACCGGCTAAGGGAATAACACCCTCCTATTGAGGGATGGTCAACATTTTTCTTGATGCTAAAACGGTTTTTCGTGGTGCCGTGTGCAAAGAAATCAAAAAGAAGAAAACGACATCTTGCCCCGCGTTCCTCAAACTGTTAACTTGAAGCCTTCGTTATTTTGTCAGTTCCTTCACCTGCTAAACAAATCTGACCATGTCCACCAAGAAACCCATCCGCGTGGCCGTGACCGGCGCTGCCGGTCAGATCGGCTACTCCCTTATCTTCCGCATCGCCGCGGGCGACGTCTTCGGGCCCGACCAGCCCGTCGCGTTGAATCTCATTGAGATTCCGCCCGCCATCAACGCCCTGCAGGGCGTGGTGATGGAGCTTAACGACGGCGCGTTCCCGCTGCTTTCCGACATCGTCGCCACCACCGACATGAACGAGGGTTTCAAGGACGTCAACTGGTGTCTGCTCGTGGGCAGCGTGCCCCGCAAGGCCGGAATGGAGCGCAAGGACTTGCTCGGCATCAACGGCAAGATTTTCGTCGGCCAAGGCGAGGCGATCGCCAAAAACGCCGCTGCCGACGTGCGCGTGCTGGTCGTGGGCAACCCCTGCAACACCAACGCCCTTATTTGCAAAGCCGCGGCGAAGGGCGTTCCGGCAGACCGCTTCTTCGCGATGACCCGCCTGGACGAAAACCGCGCCAAGGCTCAGCTCGCCGAGAAGGCGGGCGTCCACGTCTCCAAGGTCACCAACCTGACCATCTGGGGCAATCACTCCTCCACCCAGTATCCCGACTTCTACAACGCCAAGATCGACGGCAAGCCCGTCGCCGAGGTGATTGCGGACGAGGCCTGGCTCAAGGACACCTTCATCCCGACCGTGCAACAGCGCGGCGCGGCGATCATCAAGGCGCGCGGTCTTTCCTCCGCCGCTTCGGCCGCCAACGGCGCGATCGACACCCTGCGCACCCTCGTCACGCCGACCCCGGCGGGCGACTGGTTCTCGGTGGCGGTGTGCTCCGACGGCTCCTACAACACCCCCAAGGGTCTGATGATCTCGATGCCGATCGTTTCGGATGGCCAGAACTGGAAGGTCGTCCAGAACGTCCCCGTGAACGACTACAGCCGCGGCAAGATCGACGCCTCCTGCGCCGAGCTGCAGGCCGAAGCCGACGACGTCGCCGAGCTGATTAAATAAGCACTCTTCCCAACATGCGGCCCGCCGCATTGAAAAACGCGCCTCCCCAAACGAGGCGCGTTTTTTCGCGCCTCAATAGCTAGGCTGTGTCTTCAAATTCAAAACACATCGGCTGTTCGGCCAGTTTTTGGGTG
>JAVBTG010000044.1:0-11408 GCA_031556275.1 Opitutales bacterium | reverse complement strand
CGAATTGGCGGGGGAAAGGTTCTTCGTATCTACGGAAGCCATGACGGTAAGGGAAATCTCCGGTAAAAAAATTAAAATTTCAAAGAGCGGCGGGCGGCGGGCTACCAGCGCAGGTGGGCGAAGGCGCGGTTGGCCTGGGCCATGCGGTGGGTCTCCTCGCGGCGCTTGACGACGGTGCCCGTGTTGTTGTAGGCGTCCGTGATCTCGGCGGCAAGGGCCTCTTCCATCCCGGCGCCTTTGCGGGCGTGGGCGGCCTCGATCATCCAGCGGAACGCGAGCGTCTGCTGGCGGTTGAAGGAGATCTCGACGGGCACCTGATAGGTGGCGCCGCCAACGCGGCGGCTCTTCACCTCGAGCTTGGGGCGGGCGTTTTCGAGCGCGCCGAGCAAAAGATCGACCGGATCGCCCTTTTGGAGCTTCTCGCTCACTTTTTCAAACGCGCCGTAGACGATGCGCTGGGCGGTGTTCTTGCGTCCGCCGCGCATGATCATGTTGATCAGGTGGGCAACGAGGACGTTGTTGTAACGGGGATCGGGAGTGTGTTCCCGCTTGGTGGCACGGCGACGGCGCGACATATCAAAAATTCTCCAGTGTTAAAAGATTAAGCCTTCTTGGCCTTGGGGCGCTTCACGCCGTACTTCGAGCGCGAGCGGCGGCGCTTTTCAACGCCCATGCAGTCGAGGGGCCCGCGCACGATGTGGTAGCGCACGCCGGGCAAGTCCTTCACACGGCCGCCGCGGATGAGCACGACGCTGTGTTCCTGGAGGGAGTGGCCCTCGTCGGGGATGTAGGCGATCACTTCAAAGCCGTTGGTCAGACGCACCTTGGCAACCTTGCGGATGGCGGAGTTCGGCTTCTTGGGGGTACGGGTCATGACCTGCGTGCAGACGCCGCGGCGGAAAGGGTTCCCGGCCAAGGCGGGGGCCTTGGACTTGATTTTGACGACATTCCGGGGTTTCCGGACGAGTTGATTGATGGTGGGCATGTCCCTAAGATTTTAGTGAAAAGATTAAAAATTTAGGATTTAAGCGCATGATGGCAAGCAAAAAAGATTTTTTCGCCCGCAAAAAGCCACGCGCCGTCAAATTTTTCCAAGCTGTTCGCGCCGTTCGCGCAAAAAATCCCCGCGCAAAAAAAACTGTCCAGCGGCCCGAAAAGCGCGCATGATTCCGGTATCGAGAGATGAACGCGTCCGAACCCTATCTTTTCAAGCCCGGCAAAATCCGCCTGGGCGTCAACATCGACCACGCGGCGACATTGCGGCAGGCCCGCTACCGCGAGGCCGGGCCGTCCGTCGCGCGCTTCGTCGAGCCGGACCCTATCCTCATCGCCCGCCTCGCCGAGAAAGCGGGTGCCGACGGCATCACGGCGCACCTGCGCGAGGACCGCCGCCACATCCACGACGAGGACGTTTTGCGCCTGCGCCAGTCCGTCAAAATCCCGCTCAACCTTGAGATGTCGCTGGCGAGCGACGTGGTGGAGTTTGCCGTAAAACTCCGCCCGCAGGCCGTCTGCCTCGTCCCGGAAAACCGCAAGGAAGTGACAACCGAAGGCGGGCTGGACGTCGTCTCCTTAAAAAAACGCCTCGCCCCCATCGTCGACTCCCTCACACAGGCGGGCGCGGCGGTCAGTCTTTTCATCGCCCCCGACATCGCGCAAGTCGAGGCCGCGGCGGCGGTAAAGGCCCCCGTCGTCGAGCTGCACACGGGCGCCTACGCCAACGCCTACGACACCCCGCAGCGCGCCGAGGAATTCGCCCGCCTCGTGGCGGCAGCGGAGGCCGCCCATGCACTCGGCCTCATCGTCAACGCGGGCCACGGCGTCAACTACGTCAATATTCCCGAAATACGCACCCTTCCCCACCTGCACGAGCTCAACATCGGGCACTCGATCCTC
Organism: Opitutales bacterium; assembly: GCA_031556275.1. Classification (GTDB taxonomy): domain Bacteria; phylum Verrucomicrobiota; class Verrucomicrobiia; order Opitutales; family JAKPNF01; genus JAKPNF01. Next base: position 9,512 of record JAVBTG010000044.1, on the reverse strand, counting down.
TCCCGCGCCCTGTGCACCGGCATCGAGGAGGCGGTCCGCGCCATGAAAGACTTGGCAAACCCGCCGCAAATCTGACCATGCCCACCCCTCTCACACCCTACGAACCGGGCACCTTTTTGAACATCGGCACGGACATCGCCGAGGTCACCCGCGTGCGCGCCTCCGCCGAGCGCATGGGCGAGGCGTTTTTGAAAAAAGTCTTCACCGACGCCGAAATCGCCCTGTGCGAGCAAAGCGCGAACAAGTGGCAGCGCTACGCCGCCCGCTTCGCCGCGAAAGAGGCGGCCTCAAAGGCCCTCGGCACGGGGATAGGAGGGCACTTCGGCCTGAAAAGCGTTTCCGTTGAGAGCGGCCCCGACGGCGAACCCGTCGCGGTCCTCGACGAGGCGGGCCAAAAAGCCGTCGCCCAGCGCGGCGGCACGCGCCTGCTCGTCACCCTCTCCCACACGGCGGAGCTGGCAACGGCGACCGTCGTATTGATAAAATGAATACACCAATCCCCTCGCACCCCTTTCTTTCGGACCGCGCGGCCGCCGGTCTGGAAAAAAGCCTGTTCGCGGGCGAGCGGGACGCCCCGTGGCGGGCGATGCTGGCGGCGGGCGAATCCATCGCGCGCCTCTAGGCGGTCGACCTGCAACTGTTGCGCAAACCCTCGCCGCAGTCCCCGCTAAAAATCCTCGTCCTGCTCGGCAAAGGCAACAACGCGGGCGACGCGCTCATCGCGCTGACGGCCCTGCACCATCTCCAAATCCCCTTCCGCGCGCACGCCGTCGCGGTGTTCGACAGGGAGGACCTCAAACCCCAGTCCCTCAGCGCCCTCGAAGCCTGCAAAGGCTCCGGCGCGCCGTTTGAATGGACGAACTGGCGCGGCGACGCCTCCGCCCTGCAATCGACCGCGTGGGACGTGTGCCTCGACGGCATCTTCGGCCTCTCCTTCCGCCCGCCGATGCCGGAACCGGCGGCAGGGTTGCTCGCGGCGGTCAACGCGCATCCCTCCATCCGCCTGCGCGCGAGCATCGACTACCCCAGCGGCCTGTGCGAAACAACCGCCCAAGACCCCCACGCCCCCATTTTCCAAACGGACTTCACCTACCAAACCGGCAGCCCTAAACGCGCCAACTTGTACCACCCCGGCCGCCTGCGCTACGCCGACATCGGTTTTTTTAAAAACGATACGTTCCCCAAAAAATCTCCCCGCCTGGCCCTCACCTCCGAAATTCTGCACAGCCTCACCGCCCTGCGCCCGCCCAACTGCGACAAACGCACGTTCGGCCACTGCTTTGTCTTGTCCGGCTCGCGCACCATGGCCGGGGCGCACCTCATGAACGTGCAGGCCGCGCTCACTTCGGGGGCAGGGCTCGTCACGGCCCTGTGCCCGCCAGCGATGCAGGCGGCGTTCTGCGCCCAGGCACCGGCGGCGATGTGGGCGGCCCATCTCGAAAACGACGCGTGCGGCGCCTCCTCCGACGGGGCCGACGCGATTTTGGAAAAACTCCTGCGCGCCACCACCCTACTCATGGGTTCCGGCATGGGCCGTTCGGCGGACACGCAACAACTCATCCTGCGCCTCGTCGCCGAGGCCCCCTGCCCGCTCGTGCTCGACGCCGACGCGCTGACGCCCGAAACGCTCACCGCCCTCGCCCGTCGTCCGAAAGACGCCCCGCCCTGCATCCTGACGCCCCACGCGGGCGAGTACGCGCGCCTGAACCCCGCCGACACCCACGGCGATCTCGACGCTTTCTGCCGCGCCTTCCATGTCGTCACCATTTTAAAAGGCCCGCGCACCCACATATCTGACGGTCAACAAACGATCGTCGTCGCCAACGGCAGCCCCGCCCTCGCGCGCGGCGGCAGCGGCGACGTGCTGGCGGGCCTCGTCGCGGGGCTGCTAGCGCAAACCCCCAATCAACCCTTCGAATCGGCAGTGCAGGCCGCCGCATGGCACGCCGCCGCCTCCGAAATCGCCGAACGCCAACACACCCAGCGATGCGCGACGACGCAAACCCTCCTGCAATCTCTGCCCTTTGCGTTGTCATAAGCAAGTTAAGCATTGCCCCCGCCAAAAAATCATTCATTAATTGTTTACCGCAATCCATGAATGACTCTGCCCACGCCTACCGAATCCTCTGCGCGCTCCCCGGCGTCGGCCCCGTCACCCTCAACCGCCTGCTCCAGTTCTTCGGCGGCGACCCTTGGGCCGTGTTAAAAGCCACTCCGCGCGACTGGGCAAACGTCAAAGGTGTGGGAGACTCTCTCTGCGAAACCCTCTCGCACTGGAAAGATTTTTTGGATCCCGAAAAGGAAGACCGCGCCCTCGCCGCCATCGGCGCGCGCTGGGTCGGCCGCGATCACGCGGATTTCCCGCAGCTGCTGCGCGAGCTTCCCGACACCCCGATGGGCCTCTACGCCCAAGGCGCGGGCGCGGTTTCGCGCAAGGCGGTGGCCATCGTCGGCACGCGCCGCCCCACTCTCTACGGCCGCGAGACGGCGCACCGCCTCGCGGGGGAACTGGCGCGCCTGGGCTTTTGGATCGTCAGCGGCGGCGCGCGCGGCATCGACACGGCCGCCCACAAGGGCGCGTTGGAGGCGGGCGGCCAAACGGCGGTCGTCTTCGGTTGCGGGCTCGACATCACCTACCCGCCGGAAAACCTCGACCTGTTCCGCGAGGCCGCCAAAACAGGCGTCGTCTACTCGGAGTTCCCCTTGGGCCGCCGTGCCGACAAACAGACATTCCCCCAGCGCAACCGCCTGATCAGCGGCATGTCGCTGGCGACGATCATCGTGGAATCCGACGAGCGCGGCGGCAGCATCCTCACCGCCAACTTCGCGGCGGACCAAGGGCGGCAGGTCTTCGCCGTCCCGGGCCGTATCGACCAACCCTCCAGCCGCGGTTGCCACGCCCTGATACGCGACGGCGCAACCCTCCTGACTAGTGCCGACGACATCATCGAAGCCCTGCGCTTCGACAGCGCCCTTGAGTTGGACTTTTCCGAAAAGCCGTCCGCCCAAAGCACCCCCGCCCCCGCGCTGAGCGCCCTCACGCCCGCAGAGGCGACCGTCCTCGCCCAACTGGAAGCGGGCGCGATCCGCAGCGCCGACGACATCTCCTCCGCCTGCGCCCTCCCCATCTCCGCCTGCGGCGCGGCCCTCATGATGCTCGAGCTCAAAAAACGCGTCGTCAAACACGCCGACGGCCGCTACGAGATGCGATGAGTCACCCGGCCTCAAAGCGTATTCAAATCAAGCTTTTTGAGTTTCCTTTCCTTGGCCTGTTTGAGCGAAGCACGCAGGCGTCTTGCATTCGTCGGAGATCGCAGCAAATACGAGGTCTCCACCGACGATTCATATTCCGCCAAAGGAATCATGGCCACGGCACAATCTTTGGAACGAATAATAACCGTCCGATTGTCGTCCGCACACATCCGCATGGTCGCGCCAAATCGCTGACGCGCCTGAACGCAGGAAAGGGAAATCGGTTTCATATTTGCCACTAGCCTCAGCGCTTAACCCATTTCTTCTTCTGCGGCACCGGCAACCCCAACGCCTCATAGGCCGTGCGAAAGTGCAGCTTGGCAAAATCGCCCAGCCCCTCCGGCCCGAACTTTTCCACCAGCCGCTTCGCCTGCGCCTTCACCTGCGCGCTGGCCCCTTTTAAAAGTTGCTCGCCCGCCTTTTCGCTCAGGGCGTTCATCATCCGCACAAACTCCGCCCGCGCGATCACGGACGCCGCGGCCACCACAGGGTCGGATTCCGCCTTCGTGCGCATGCGCAACTCAAAGCCCTCCGGCACTTCCTTCAACTCGCGCTGCACCAGCGGCTGCGCGGTGAACTGGTCGAGGAGGCCCCACGGGGCAGTCTTTTGCGCCAGCGTCGCCTCCAGCGTGCGCGCGTGCATCCACGCCAGCATCCGGTTCAAATTGCTGCCGAATTTTTTATAAAGCTCGTTGTACTTGGGCATCTGGAACCGAAACACTTTCACAGCCGTGTCAGGCGTCTGGCGGATAATTTTTTCCAGCTTCAAAATACCCGCGTCGGAAGAAACCGTTTTGCTGTCGCGCACCCCGGCCGCGATCCACGAGCGCACCGCCTCGGGCGAGGCCACGCCACCCGCGGACACCACAGGCCCGAAAAGGTCGCCCTTGCCGCTTTCGTCCAGCCCCGCGTGCGTCTCAAACCAGTCGGGATGGTGCACCTCGTCGTACCCCAGCATCGCCTGCCCGGTGATCTGCGGCTCCAGCACATCGCACACGAAATCCTCGGCCCGCTTCCCCTGAATCACAGTCTTGCCGTTGCCGTAGCACACGACATTGACCTGATTCCCCTTGTACGCAAACTGCGCGCAGGCCACCTCAAAGGGTTCCCACTGCCCCGCCTGCCCTTCCAGCACGGCCTTCAATTTTTCCGCCTGCGCGGCGCTCAGCTCCACGGTGTGGAGCGCCTTTTTCTTCGGCTCGGATGCGGATGCGGCGGACATTGTTTCTACTAAGAAAACCAAATTCCCCTCGAAAGGCAAAACCCAACCGAGCGCACCCTTGTCTTTTATCCGCAAAACAAACAAACTAAAAACCGCGTGTCTCATTTCTCCATCCATAAAACTGACCCCGCCAGCCGCGCCCGCCGCGCCGCGCTGACGACGCCGCACGGCATCATCCAAACGCCGGCCTTCATGCTCGTCGGCACGCAGGCGACGGTGAAATCGCTCACCCCGGCGCACCTGCACGAGGTGGGCGCGCAGATTATTTTATCGAACACCTACCACCTCAACCTGCGCCCCGGATCCACCCTCGTCAAACAGCTAGGCGGCCTGCACCGCTTCATGGGCTGGGACAAACCCATCTTGACGGACAGCGGCGGCTTTCAAGTTTTCAGCCTCTCCAAACTGCGCAAGATCACGGAAGAAGGCATCCGCTTCCGTTCCCACCTCGACGGCGCCGAAATTTTCCTAGGCCCCCGCGAATGCATCCGCATCCAAGCCGAGCTTGGCTCCGACATCGCGATGGTTTTGGACGAATGTTCCCCCTATCCCTGCGCCCACGAGGACGCCCGCCAAGCGATGGAGCGCACGATCCGCTGGGCGGCCCAATGCAAAGACGCCGCGACCGACGAGGGCCTCTTCGCCTCGGGCCGCCACCTGTTCGCCATCGTGCAGGGCTCCCTCTATCCGGACTTGCGCGCCGAATGCGCCCAACGCTTGGCCCCGCTCGACCTCCCCGGCTACGCCATCGGCGGCGTATCGGTAGGCGAACCCGAGCCGGAAATGCTCGCTCAAGTAGAGGCCGCCGCCACCCATCTTCCCTTGGAAAAACCCCGCTACGTCATGGGGGTCGGCACGCCCCCCCAACTCCTACGCATGATCGCCCTTGGCGCGGACATGTTCGACTGCGTGATGCCCTCGCGCCTCGCCCGCCACGGCACGGCTTTTACCCTCGACGGCCCCATCAATCTCAAAAACGAGCGTTTTAAGGAACTCGGCGCCCCGATCGAACCGGCCCTCCAAAACTACACCACCCAATTCTCCTGCGCCTACCTGCGCCACTTGGTCGTCGCAGGCGAAATGCTCGCCTGCACGCTGCTCACAATCCACAACGAACACTTTTTCCTCAACCTCATGGAAGAAGCCCGCGCCCACCTGGAGGCAGGCGACTACACCCCATGGGCAACCGCATGGTGCGCCCGCTACGAAAACGGCGCCCGCCGCCGCGAAAGCTAAAAAAACGCATCGCCCAAGCAAAAACCCGCGCCCTTTTGGGGCGCGGGTTTTTATGCATTCAGATTCAGCGTTCAGCCGACACGCTCACCCCGCCACGCTTTCCTTTTTGCGCAGCTTCGTCGGCACGTGTTCTTCCAATATCTCAAACACCCCGCGCATCGTGATGGGTTTGTAGAGCACGTCCTCAAACAGATTCTCATCGTCCGTCAGCTGGGTGTCGGCCGTCACCGCCACGACGGGGATGCGGGCCAGCGCGGGGTCGCCCTTCATCGCTTTGGCAAACTCCTCGCCGTTCATGTTCGGCATCCACAAATCGGTCATCACGAGGTCGGGCTTCGTCGTCTTCATCATCTCCAGCGCGTCTTCGCCGGAGAGGCTTTCGAGCACGTTCACGCCCATTTTTATCAACATGTTGCGCAGGACTTTGATGTTCAGCATCACGTCGTCCACCACCAGCACGGTGGCGTCGGCGGTGAAGTCCTCCATCTTTCTGACCGACACCGCCTTGGGTTTTTGATGCTCGCCGTTCTCCGCGGCCAGCGTCGAAATCTCCACGCGCGCGAAACGAAAGTCGAACGTGCTGCCCACGTTCGGCGTGCTTTGAACCTCCACTTTGCCGTCCATCTTTTCCAGCAGCCGCTTCACGATCATGAGGCCGAGGCCGGTGCCCTCGTAACGGCTGCGCGTGCGGATGCGCTGGCTGTTTTCCTGCTCGAAGGGCTTGAATATCTTCGCGAGGTTTTCCGGGTCTATGCCGACGCCCGTGTCCTTGACTTTTATGCGCAATTCCCCCGTCTTCTCGTCCTGTTTTTCAAACGAGATCGTCACATCGATGCCGCCCTTTTGCGTGAACTTTATGGCGTTGCCGATGACGTTCATCAATATCTGCTTGAGCCGCAGCATGTCCATCATGAGCGTCGGAATTCCGTCCTGCACGTTCATGTTCAGGTCGATGCCCTTGCGCTTGGCCGAGAACTTGAAAATGTTGGAAAACTCCTCGGAGAGAAGCACCATGCTCAGGGGAATTTTGTGTATCTCCAGCTGCCCCGCCTCAAGCTTGGAAAGGTCGAGGATGTCGTTGATCAGCCCCAGCAGCGTGTTCGCGGCGAAGTTGATGTTCTTCAAGTTGTGCATGCGCTCAACTTGGTTGAGTTCCGGGCTCTGCGTGAGCTCGGAATAGCCGATGACGGCGTTGAGGGGAGTGCGCAGCTCGTGGCTCATCGTCGCGAGGAAGAGCGACTTCGCCCGTTCCGATTCCTGCGCGGAGCGCATGGCGTCGACGAGCTTCTTGTTGAGGTCCACCAATTCCGTCACGTCGGAATCGCTCTCGATGATGTTGGTGATGTTGCCCTCGTCATCGAAGATGGGAGTGGCCGTCGATATCAAATTGCGCCCGTAGGCGTTCTTCTGCAGGCTGACGGTCTTCTTTTCCTTGATCGCCCGCTTGACGGGGCACAGGGAGGGATCGGCGTATTTGCCCTCGCAGAAGCTGACGTCGCACGGCTTGCTCAGCAATTCCTCCCGCGTGCAGTTCGGGCGGGCCTTGGCGGCCGCGTTGTTGAGCGTCACGAGCTTGCCGTCCTTGTCAAACAGCATGATCGGCACGTGGATCGAGTCTAGGATCAGGCGGCGCTCGTTCTCGGCGGCCTTCACCTTTTCCATGTGCTTGTTTTTCTCAAAATCCATCTCGATGATCCGTGCGACGCTGCGCATGATCTCCTCGTCGGACCTCGTAAAAACGTGGTGGTTGGTGATGTAGATGATCCCGAAAAACCCGCAAATTTTCCCCTCATCGAAGAAGCCCAGCAGCATGGAGGACTTCACATCGTTCTTCTTCTGGAAGTCCACGAGGCCGGGGAAGTCCGGGTGCTCCTCGCCCGGCCGCGTCGAAAACTTCACGGCTTGGTTGCTCTCCAGCTTTTCCAGCATGACGACGAACTCGATGGGCGGGGGCGCGTAAATGGTGAATTTCTTGCCCTTGAGCTTCTCCTCGTCCCTGTACTTGATGCTGCCCGCCCAGTTTCTGCCCTCGTCCACACGGTGCATGAACATCATGTCGGCGCCCAAATTCTTGCACAGCAGCTCCATGATCTTGTGCATCGTCTCCATCGAGTCGTTGGACTTGATGGCGAAGTTCAGGCATTCGTTGACGACCTTCTGGCGCGTCGCGTACCCGAGAGCCTGCGCGCGCTGCCGGTACTCGCTGGTAACATCCTTGAAAGTGAGGATGTACCCCGCGAACGCCTCGTTGATGCGGATGGTGGAAATACTGTCCGCCACGTTGCATTTCCCCTTGGGGGCCACGATGTAGCCGCTTTCCGAGGAAACCTTCCCGTTGGACTGCGCGACGCGCTTGGTGGGCGAAGGCATGGGCGTGTCCGTGTCGTTCGTGCGCAATTTGTAAACATCGTCGATATGGGACTTCAAAACCACCTTGCGGTCGGCGTACCCCAAAAATTCGCACGCGGCCGCGTTGATAAAGGTGACGTTCCCGTACTTGTCCGCGACGACCACGGCGTCGGCGATCGAGCCGAGGGTCGTCTCCATCTGCAAGGCGAGCTCGTGGAAACGCTCGGCGGTGCGCCGCGAGACCACGCGCGAGCGGAACAGGAAGGCCGAGAGCATCACAAATATCAGCGAAACGGAGCACAGCACTCCCGTCACCCAGCGGTAGTCCAAAAAGTCCCAGAGCTTGGGCGAAAGGCCGTAATACGCGGTGAACGGCGGCATGATGGCGATGTTCATGTTCTTTTCCGAGAACACCTCCCAGTTGATCCTGAGCGAAATCACGTTCAGCGCCTCGTAGAGGTCGATGGTGATGTCGTGCTCGATCAGCTCCTTCGCCTTTTCGCCGATAAACGCGCCCAGATGAACGCCGTTTGTCATGTATCCGCCGACGACAAAATCGGCGCTGTCGTCGAAAAACGCCAGCATGCGCTTGTCCACCGCCTTGGAAATCATCTCGCTGTACACCGGCTGCTCCAACGTTTCGCTGTCCTTGGGGCTGCCCCATCCGTAGTGGATGACAAAGAGGGGCTCCTTCGCCAGCTCCGTCAGCTTTGCGATGAGCTCCTGCGTGGAGTATTCGATGCCGTTGATGTAGTAGAATTCGACATCCTCGACGTTCGCGTGGGCGACGCCCGTGTTGTACTGCGGTAGGGCGTCATAGTCCCTATTTTTCATGTGGCCCACAATCCACTTGACGTAGTTCTCCTCGATGATTCCGTCCTCGCATCCGTCAGTGATCGACACGATCCGCTTCGTGTCGGGAAACAGTTTCATGCCGATGCTGATGTTGGCCTCCACGGCGAGGGGGAAACTCATCACCATCACGTTCGGCTTGCTCTTGAGGCTTTCCGGCTCGTCGCCCATGGTGCCCGCCAGCAGATACTTGGCGTCTTGGGGGAAGCGGTGGAAATTCGCCTCGACCATGTTGATCGCGGGCGGATCCAGCACGACGATGATGTCGAATTTCTCCTTTTTAAAATGGCGCAGGACGTTGTCGAGGTCCTCCTCTTTGGGCTTGTCCATGTTCTCCCACATCTCCGTCTCCTCAATGATGAGATGGTAGGTGTCATTGGGAATGACAGACTCGATGCCCTCCAATTGGGTGCGCCCCCAGAACGTGTCCCTGCTGAAGGAGGACAGCACCAAGACATGCTTTCTTGTGTCCTGCCCTTGCGCCTCGTGCGCGTGGCACAGGTTGGCAAAACATAAAACTACAAGGCAGATAATGTTTGTTATTTTCATGTATGACATTAGGGGCTACAGCGTTAAAGGCTGTGGCAACATCCTTGGCCCC
>JAVBTG010000136.1:0-7057 GCA_031556275.1 Opitutales bacterium | reverse complement strand
GGGGCCAGCGTGGCCTTTTTGGTGGCGACGTTTTTGGCGATTCTCGAGCTCACCCGCCTGCGCCACATGAACCTGCGGCAGGACGACGTGTTCGCCGAGATCCACTGCGACCGCAACGACGAACCTTTGCCCGAAACGCCTGTCCAAAATTCGGAAGATTCTTTAGATTAACCCGCATGTCTGCCGACAAACCACATTCAAAGCACCTCCTCGGGCTTGGCCTCGACGGGACCGACGGGCACAAACGCATGACCCAAGCCGAACGCTTCACGCTCGTGGGGGGATCCGAGCAAACGCACGAGCGCATGACGGAAACGGTCGTCAAAACCTTCGAAGACCTCAAGCGCAAGGGCAAAGACTTCGACGAGGCCGAGCCGAAGGAAATTGCGGACTTGCTCCATAAAAACACGCCCAAAGAGTGAGAAATTTCAAAGCGTGCCCGCCCCTTTTTGCTAAACCTTGACAAAACCGCGCAAAGCGCCGATATTTTTCCTTACGTATGAGCACCCCTGAAGACACCCCCGCCACACCGGCTCCCGAGGCTCCCAAGCCCGCCTTTAAACCCGCGATGCCGCAGGCCCCCAAGCCCGCTTTCGGCGGCGCCCCGAGCCCGGCTCCGTCAGCCGGCATGCCCCGCCCGATGGCGGCGGCTCGCCCGACGCCCATCCGCGTCGCCAACGGCGGCGCACCAGCCCCCGCGGCCGTCCGCAAACCGGGCGCGCCCCTGGGCTCGTCCGCCAAGAAATCGGCCGGCCCCTCCGTCCTCGGCTTTGTGGTCGACGCCGTCGCCGCCGCCGTCGCGGTCGCCTTCGCCGTCTTGGTGTTCATGGAACTTTAATTCCCATAGATAATGGCATCCGATAAAATCCTCACCCTCTCCAACGCGAATTTCGACAGCACGATCACTTCGGCCGACGTGCCGGTTCTGGTCGATTTCTGGGCGCCTTGGTGCGGCCCCTGCCGCGCGCTGGCCCCTGTGCTGGACGAACTGGCGGCGGAGCTCGAGGGCAAGGCCATTATCGGAAAAGTCGACGTCGACCAAAACGCGGAACTGGCCGTGCGCTACCACGTGAACGCCATTCCGGCCGTGTTCATCTTCAAGGGCGGCAAGCTGGTCCACCAGATGGGCATGTCCTCGAAGGCGGACTTGAAGGCCAAGCTCGAAGCCGCCGCGAAGTAATCCACGGCGCACAAAAAAAGCGGGAGCCAAAAGGTTCCCGCTTTTTTTGTAGGCCGCGATCTCGGGCCGCCACCAATGCATCCTCGCTTGCCCAACCGGACGCGTTTGCTTAATATTAAAAGCTGTCCTTCATGAAAGTTCCCGTCCTCATCCCACACAACGCCACCGCGCTTGCAGGCGACGGGTTCCTTTACAACTATCAGGATTTTTTGCGCATGGCGGGCGCGTTGGGCGCGCGCTTGTCCGAACATCTCTCCATAGGGGCCATTTTTGCCGACAACGCCCCCGAATGGATCGTGGCTCTCTACGCCCTGTGGGGGCGCGGCGCGTGCGCCGTGCCGTTGGACGGCGCCGCCACCGAGGCGGATCTGGCCGAAATGCTGGGCGACTGCCGTCCCGAGGTCGTCTTCACCGACGCCGCCCATAAGGAGCTGCTCGAGCGCGCCCTCCAAAGCATCGGCCACACGCCCCGCCTCATCGACCTTTCCGGCGTGTGTCCCCCTTCCTCGGGCGATCAAAATTCCCTTTCGGAAATCTCACGCGAGGCTTCGGATCTGGCCCTCATCGTCTACACCTCGGGGACCACCGGCGTCCCCAAGGGGGTTATGCTCACTTTTGGGAACCTCCAAGCCAACGTGCAAGACGTGGCCAAGGAAGGCTATTTTACCCACGGCATGAGCACGCCGGCCATGCTGCCGCTGCACCATGTGCTCCCCTTGGTCGGGACGGTGATCGCCCCGATCTACGTGGGCGGGCGCATCGTTTTCCCCAAATCCATCGCCCCGCAAGACATCTCGGCGGCCCTGTGCGCGCACCCGGCCAGCATCATTGTCGGGGTGCCGCGCTTTTACGAGCTGTTGCATTCGGGCATTTTGGATCGCATTTCGCGCTCAAAATTCGCCCGCGCGCTGTTTCGTCTTTCCAAAATGACGGGAGGATACCGAATGGGGCGCGTCCTCTTTGGCGCGATTCACCGCCGTTTCGGCGGGAAGGTTCGTTTCTGGGTCTGCGGCGGGGCGGCATTGCGTGAGGACGTGTGGGGCGATTTGAAGGCCCTTGGCTTCAATATCGCAGTGGGTTACGGGCTGTCCGAATGCGCGCCGATCGTCTCTTTCCCGCGCATGGGCACCGCCAAGATAGGATCCTCGGGCCAGGCCCTTTCCAGCACCGAGATAAAATTCATCGACGGCGAAATAGCGGTGCGCGGGGCCAACGTCACGCAGGGCTACCTCAACAAACCCGAAGAAACCGCCAAGGCCATCCGCGACGGCTGGTTTTACACCGGAGATCTCGGGCGCCTCGACGCCGACGGCAATCTCTTTGTGACAGGCCGCCGCAAGGAAGTCATCGTGCTGCCCAACGGCAAAAAACTCGATCCCTTCGCGCTGGAAAGCATCATCAAGGAGCAATCCCCGGACTTGAAGGAGGTCGCGGTCGTGTCATTGAAGGACAGCCTGCAGGCCATCCTGTGCTTCGACGACGCCTTCGCCGAAAAGCTCGGCGCGGAAAAACTCCGCGAGTTCGCGCGCGACCACGTCGTGCTGCCCTATAACCGCGCCCAAGCGTCCTACCGACGGATCCTGAATTTCGCATGCACGGTACGCGAGCTCCCCCGCACGCGCGTGGGCAAGCTGAAGCGTTTCTTGCTACCCGCCTTTTTCAAGGAAATCGAGGCCCCTACCCCGCCCGCAACGCAGGCCCAAAGCACCTCCGAGCCCGATTGCGAGATCTACCGCGACCTCAAGCGCCACATCGCCCCGCAAATCTCCGCCCTCCCGACACCCGACGCCCACCTCGAAATGGATCTCGGGCTCGATTCGCTAGGGAAAGTGACCCTGCATTCCTATATTCAAGAACAATACGGCGTCGAAATCCCCGAGGCAGAATTCTCCCAATACGCGACCTTGCGCTCATTGGCGGCCCACGTCCGGCAGCACGTGCGCGCGCAAAAAACACAAAGCGTCGAAGACGGGCTCTGGCAGGACATTTTAAAAAATCCCCAAGCCGCCGCGCCCGCCACGAACGGCCTGCATTTTCTTTCCGTGCTGGTCGCCAAGACAATTGTGCGCTGCTTTTACCGCGTGCAGGTGAAGGGCATTGAAAACGTGCCGGACGGCACGGGCGCGATCATCGCGGCCAACCACCAGTCCTACCTAGACGCCTTTTTTGCCGTGGTCGCTTTTTCCAAAAAACGCATCTGCGACACCTATTTTTTGGCGAAAACACGCCGCATCATCCGCCACCGCCTGCTGGGCTGGTATGTGCGCCACAGCAATGTCATCATCATGGACATTGCGGGCAGCGTGCGCGACTCGCTGCAACAAGTGGCGGCGGCCCTCGCCCTCGGCAAACGCGTGGTTATCTTCCCCGAAGGCACGCGCTCGCGCGACGGCACCATCGCGGAATTCAAGTCGACCTTCGCCATCCTCGCCAAAGAACTCGGCCTGCCCGTCGTTCCCACCGTCATCAGCGGCGCCTACGAGGCTCTAAAATCCCGCGCGAGCCTCCCCAAATTCGGCGCGCACATCCAAGTGCGCTACCTCGAGCCCCTGCGCGCCGAGCCTAACGAAAACTACGCCGCCTTCGCCGACCGCGTGCGCGCGGCGATACAGCGCTCGTTCGAAGACACACCCTAGGCTGCGCGCCCACGAAAACGCGCGCCGAAAAATAATTTTTACGCCTCTTTTTATTCCGCGATATCCTCGTCCCATAGGCGCTGATTCTCGCGGATAAATCCCGACATCATCGCGATCAGATCGGGGTCGTTCACAATCTCCACTTCGACGCCGCGCGAGCGCAGGAATTCGGGCTCGCCCGCAAAGTTCACGTCTTCGCCGATGACCATTTTGGGTATTTTAAAAAGCGCGATCGCCCCCGAGCACATGATGCAGGGCGAAAGAGTCGTGTACAGGACGCATTCCTTGTAAAAGTCGGCGGAGCGTCTGCCCGCGTTAAGCAACGTGTCGATTTCCCCGTGCAGGATGGGGCTTGATTTTTGAACCCGCTGATTGCGTCCGCGCGCGACCACTTTTCCGTTATGCACAAGGACGCCGGCGATAGGTACCCCGCCTTCTTTGAGCCCGGCGAGCGCGTCCTCGTAGGCGATTTGCAGGAATGGGTCTCTCATGGGGTGGGAATTTAGATAACATGGAAATCGCCTAGCTGCGATATGAAAAATGCACGGGAGGGATTGGCTACGCGTGCGAATCGCACGCTCCGGGGTTCGCTTGCGCTCACCGCCACTGACTTTGGCAGTGTCCTTCCGTTCGCTAAAACGCTCGCTCTACGAACCCTTGGGGTTCAAATTCCTTCCATTGCAAAGAGAGATTTCGTCGAGATTATAGGCCTTGCGTGTAAAGTGGCGGAGAGGGAGGGATTCGAACCCCCGGAGCCTTGCAGCTCAGCGGTTTTCAAGACCGCCGCAATAGACCACTCTGCCACCTCTCCAACAAAGCATCCGAGCGTAGAGCTCACACGAGGCCTTGTCAAATTCCGATAAGTCCAGTCGAGGCAGGGATTGGACTCGCGCGGATAAACGCGCTCGGGCTTCGCCTTTGGCTCATCCTCCATGTGCTATGCATTTTGCTGATATACATTTCATTGCAAAAATGAAAGGAAAATAGCTCAAAAATCCGAAAAAACAATCTATATTTCGCATGCTGAGCGCCGTTATTCGCTTGATATATTGCGTAATAAATTTTTAGATATACTTAAGCGAGGCCGACGCATTCAAATTTATGCGCGCTCGCTTAAAATTATTTCACAATCCCAATCCTATCATGCACCTCGCATTCAAGCCCGACTTCGACAACGCCGCGTCCATGTGGCGCAAGTTTTGGAACCACGAAAACGAGCGCCCGTTGATCCGCGCCAAACGGGACAAAGCGCCCGCGGGCACGCCCTCTCCCTACACGCAGCGTTATTTTAACGCCTCGAGCGAAACGGGCCAGCAGCGCATTCTCAACGCCATTGACGCTACCTTTCCCGCAACCGAATTTCTCGCCGAAGCGATGCCCTATTTCGACGCCGATCTCGGCCCCGACCAGTTCGGCGCGGTGCTCGGCTCGCCGTTGCTGTTTAGCACGGCGGAAAAAGAAACCAATTGGGTCGCACCCGCCATCGACGAGCTTTCCGATTTCCACACCGACATCGAGACCGTCCGCAAAGACCCGACCTACCAAGCGTGGCTCAAATGGACGGCGCGGCTGGCGAAACACGCCAAGGGCCGCTACCTCGTCGGCTCAAACGATTTCCACTCCGCGCTCGATGCCTTGAGCGCGATCCGCGGGCCGGAAAACCTCTGCATGGACCTCTACGATTGCCCAGAGGAGGTAGAGCGCGTGGTGGGCGAGATCAGAAAGCTCTACGTCCCGATTTTTGAAGACCTCGCCCGCGAGGCCGGGCACTCCGACGAGACCGGCTATATCGGCTGGATTCCCGCGTGGTCGCCGGGGCGCTACGCCGTCACGCAGTGCGACTTCGGCTACATGATTTCCAACGAGGATTTCCGCAAATACGCCCTGCCCGGCATCGAGGAGGAGAGCAGCTACCTCGAACACACCGTCTACCATCTCGACGGCGTGGGCAACTTGCGCCACATACGCGACATCCTCGCGCTGCCCGGCATCGACGCGATCCAGTGGATCCCGGGCGCGGGCCAAAAACCGGTGTGGGAATGGGCGGATGTGCTGCGCGAAATAGCGGCCGCGGGCAAGTTGCTCCAAGTCTATTGCGACACCGTCGAGGAAGTGCGCTCCATCCACCGCGACCTCAATGGCTACCGCGGCGTTTTCTATGTCCTCGCCGAAGACATGCCGCCCGAAAAACTCGAAAACCTTGTTAAGTTTTTTGAGAAAAATTAGTTATTATTAGTTATACTTTACGCCCGCCAAAAAAACATCCTAGATTTTTGTGAAAAAATCTTGGAGAATCGCCAAAGACGGCCTATTTTTTACTTATGTCCACACCGGTAAAAAACACATCCAAACAATATCTCCACCAGCGAGTTGCGGATCGCATCCTCGAAGGCATCCGGAGCCAGAAAACGCACGGAGGAGCCCGTATCAAGCCGATGCGGGAATTGACGGATGAATACGGGGTCTCCTACCTGACGATCCACAAGGCCATTCAAATTCTCAAAAACCGCGGCATCCTCGAAAGCCGCGGGAGCGCGGGCATGTTTGTCAAGGGTCTGGCGGGCTCCGGCCCCGGCCACCGCGCGCGCGTGTCGGACGAGGATCTCGCCAAGGGCGTGCGCACGATAGCGGTTGTGCACCCGGTCTGGACGTCAGAGGCGCACCCGAGCCATTACGGTCAACTGGCGATTCAGCGAATTCTCAACGGCTTCTTGTCCGAATCCGACCCGCGCGGCTGGCGCTTGGAAATGATATACAGCGCCCCGCCGGACGAGGCGGGCCTCGTTCCTTTCGTCGAAAAAATCACACAGCGCAACGTCGACGGCGTCCTTTGGCTGCGTCCGAATCTGGGGCATCGCATGAACATGATGCGCCTTGTCGACAACGGCGTCGAGGTGGTCGGGTTCGGGCGCCGCTTCGCGGAGCTGCCAGTCCCCATTTTAAGCGAAGACTACCACCTGGGCGCGCGCCTGATTTTGGATTGGCTGCGCAAACAGGGCTGCAAGCGCCTCGGTCTGCTCTCCGCGCAAATGGAGGGCCGCGTGGGGGATCCCTACGCCAAGGAGATTTTCGACGTCTACATGCAGGAATGTCGCAACTACGGTTTCGAGTTGGACGAAAGCTGCGTCTACCAAGGCTTCGGCCTTTCACAGCCCGAACGCAAAGTTCTGATGCGCGAATTTTTGGAACGCGCCAAACCGGACGCCATGGTTTGCCTGTTCCTCCCGCTACTCGACACGAT
>JAVBTG010000004.1:0-19393 GCA_031556275.1 Opitutales bacterium | reverse complement strand
ATGATAGAAATAGGATGTCAGGAGAGCACGCGCCGCCCAGTCAGGCCGCGCCGGAGGGCGCGGCGCTGTGGATGTGGCGGCGAAAGGGACATGTCAGCTTTTGAGCAGGCGCCCGCGCGCCGTGGACCGGCGCAGCTGCATGTGGGGCGGGATTTCGACGATATGGGGATGCGCGCGGTTTCCGTTGAGCTGGTCGGCGAGCAGTTCGCCCACGGTCTTGCCCAAGTCCTCGATGGTGGCGCCGAAGGTGGAGAGCGGCGGGTCGAAGTACGGCGAAATCTCGTTGTCGCCGATGCCCACGACGCAGACGTCCTGCGGGATGCGTAGGCCCGCCTGTTTCAGCGCGTGGCACGCGCCGATCGCGATATTGTCCGTCAGGCAGTACAGCCCGTCCAAGCGTCCGCCGTGTTTGAGGAAGGCCTGCACGGCGTTGAACCCGTCGTCGACCGAAAAGCCGGCGCACAGAATCGTCTTGGGCTTGAGGCCCAGCGCCTTCGCGCCTTCGGCGAAGCTTTCCGAGCGCTGCTGCACCGCCTGCGTCGAGACTTTGGGGATCACCAGCGCGGGCAGGCGGCTGCCGGTGTCGGCGAGGATTTTCGCCGCGCCCGCGCCGATCGCGGGGGAGTCGACCCCGCTGTGGTAGCCGGGAATCGTGCGGTTGCCCATGACCACCGGGTAGGGCAGGCGGTTGGCCGCCAAAAACGCGTCGTCCTCAAGCGTGGTGTTGGTAATGATGGCGGCGTTAAAACGGTTCGGCGTGAGGATGCCGGGCATGCGGGCGAGTTCGCCCCCGTTGTAAAATTTGATCTCGAAGGTGAAGGTGCGGTGTTTGCCGGCCATCGGGATGGCGTGCAGGGAGCGCATGAGATGCTCCGTCAAACTGAAGGGCATTTGCCGGTTCGTGATGACGGCGAGCATCAATGAGCGGCCCTCCTCGTCGTTTTTGCGCAGCTGGCGGGCCGCGACGTTGGGCAGGTAGCCCATTTGGGCCGCCACTTTCATCACCTTTTCGGCGGAGGCCGGCGCGATGCGGCGCTCCTTGTGGCGGTTGCTCAAAACCGAGGAGACGAGCCAGACCGAGACATTGGCGGCCTGCGCGATGTCTTTGATGGTGACGTCTTTTCGTGTGGACGGCGACATGGGAGCGTGTGTGCGGTAGTCTTTCGGCATTGCCGATTATTAGACCGAAAAAGGGGCCGTCTTGTCCATTAGAATACATACGCCCTCACTGCGAGGGCATTTTTGCAAGTAATTGAAATAATTTTACTTCCGTGACGCGTTGCGCGCGTCACGGAAGTAAAACTTGGCCGGAGTGCTTACGCGCGGCGGCGGCGCACGGCTAGGCCGAGGCCCAACAGCGCTAGCGCGCAGGCCGCGGCGGCGGGTTCGGGGATGGAAATGATGTCGGAAACCTTGATCTGGTTAATATACATTTCTTCCACGGCGCTGGTGCTGGCGGGTGCGTTGAACGCGATGCTTTGAAGTTCTCTGCCCAAGGTGCCGCCAGTTGAGCGGCGCGTGCCGTGGGCGACTATTTCACCGTTGATCCACAAATCGTAAGAACTCGCGGCGAGCGTGATGCTATCGCCGTAGGTGATTGATGTGCCCGTGTTATTGAACACAATCGAGAGGTTCAGAACGGTCTCCACATCATAGCTGCCGATCAGCGTCTTGGCGTCGGTGTCATAGATATTTCCTTGGTGCAGCACGAGCCAGAAGGGAGAGTCGCCGTTTGAGGGCGAGCCCGCATTTGAGGAAAGGCGGATTTGGAACCCGTATTGGGAGGTAGTGCCCGCCGAGGTGTTTGGGTCGTAGATCTGCAAGTCCACCTGCCCCGTACTGCCATAACCGCCGCTGAAGTTTCGATAAGAGATGAGGTATGTGCCCGCCGCCGTCCTGTTCGAGGCAAATTTAAAATATTGGTTGCTCGCACCCTCTCCGAAAATATTGTCTTCGTCTTCCAAAACGCGAGCTATGCGCGTGGTTCCGTCGTCGGCTTGGGGGGTCACCCAAGGCGAAGTGATGGGTGCGTTCGGGGTGTAGGAGCTGAAGTCCTCAATCGTTGTGGCGGCCTGCGTGAGCGTCGCGCCGAGGCACAGCAGGGAAGACAACGCGATTAGGAAGCGTGGGGTTTTTATCATGGTGTTCGGTGTTTTTGGGGTTGGTTTGAGCTCAATATTTTTTGACTTTGTATAAACGTTTAGGCAACTTCTGCATAGACGTTCGGATATTTGGCGTTTCTTGTCAAATAAATTTTTGGCCTCGCGTATCGGCACTTGCGCAATGAGGCGATTGGGCGTACCCAAATCCCGAGGAGGCGGCGCGCCCACAATCCCCGCAGGCGGCGCGGTGCCATGCGCGCGGACGAACGAACGGGGCGGCCTTTTTTTAAAGGCCGCCCCGTATTGCAATGCAAATGAAGGAGGCGCCGCGATCACGATGCCCGACGGCGGGCGGCGGCGAAGGCGAGTCCCAATAGGCCCAGCGCGAGGGCCGCGGCGGCGGGCTCGGGGATGGAGATGATGTCGGAGGCCGTGATCTGGTTAATTAACATTTCCGTCACGGCGACTCCGCTGGATGGCGTTCCGAAGTTTATGCTATTTAGAGATTTGCCAACTTCTGACGCGGCGAGCGTGTTATACGTGCCGGTGACAAGATATGCGCCGTTGAGCCACAAGTCGTACGATTGGGCGGCGAGCGTCATGCTGCCGGCGTAGGTGACGGCGCTGTCCGTGTTGTTGAACACAATCGAGAAGTTCACCACGGCGTTCAGGTCGTAATTGCCGATGAGGGTCTTGCCGGCGCTGGAGGTGCCGTCATAGATGTCGCCCTCGTACAGAGTGATCCAAAAGGGCGTATTGTTGTTGGCGGGTTGGCCGCCGCTCGTGGAAAGGCGAATTTGCAACCCGAAGTTGTTTTGGGGGCCGACGGAGGTGCCGGGATCGTAGACCTGCATATCCAATTGGCCGACGTTGCCGTAACCGCTGCCGAAATTCCGGTACAGGTTGATGGTCGCCGTGCCTGTCTGGTAGGCGCGCAGTTTCAGATACTGGTTGTCGGCGCCTTCGCCGAAGATATCGGCGGTGTCTTTCTCCGGACGGATGATGCGGGCGGAGCCGTCGTCGGGGTTGGAGTACGTCCATGGCGAGCTCAGCGGCGTGTCGGCGGGGTAGGAGTTGAAATCCTCGACGGTGGTGGCGGCCTGCGCGGATAGCGCGGCGAAACACAACAGGGCTGAAAATGCGATTACGGGACGTGGGGCGTGTTTCATCGTGTTTGGGGTTTGGGGTTGCTATGCCGTGGGGATGATTTTTTTGAACCTATATAAACGTTTAGGCTTTTTCTACGCGCACAATTATAGACTTCGGATATATTCGTCAAGTAAATTTTTCTCACGGAAAGCACCCGCGGGCGCGCAGGCCGCGCGGGCGCTGCCATGCGGGGGGATTTTCAGTGTGGTTGGGGATCGGCGCGCGCGCCGCCCCAAAGGGCTTTATCCCGCGATAATGGGGATCTCGTTCAGCAAGGCGTCGGCCACGCCGTAGCGCAGGTTGCGCAGGGTGTGGAGCGTTGTTTTTACGCGGGCGGCCTGCATGGCGGCGGCGATGACGGCGAGGGCCGCGGGCATGATGTCGGCGCGGGCGGGGGAGAGCGCGGGGAAACGTTTGCAACGCGCGTCGATGCCCAGCGGGGCGAGTTGTTGGTAAAACGCCTCGATCTCTTTTAGGGAAAGTTCGCCCGATTGGCGGAGGTTCTCGTCGGGGTGCAACACCGCCCGCGTGACGTTAAAAGCCCCGCCCGTGCCGACTAGGACGCTGTTGGCGAAGGGGAAGTTTTTGAGCAGGTCGAGGGCGTGGGTGTGGACGGTCTGCCAAAAGTTTTCCGGGGAGGGTTGGCGCAAATCGCGCACGAACAGGTGCGTGAGGCGCACCGCCCCCAAGGGAAAGCTTTCCGCCCGCGCGGGGACGCCATCCTCGGTGCGGACGCATTCGAGCGAACCGCCGCCTAGGTCCGCGATGTTGAAACTTTTTTGGCCGCGCAACGACGGGTCGGTGGAGACGCCGCGGGCGACCAGCAGCGCCTCCGTCTCGCCGGAAATGACCAAGGGCGCGATGCCGCAGCATTTTTGGATGAGGACCAAAAATTCATTGCGGTTGGGGGCCTCGCGCACGACGGAGGTCGCCACGGCCAAGGTTTGATCGGGGCGGAAGGGGACCGCCTCTTGCGCCAGGCGCTGCACGGCCTGATAGACCGCCCGCATGGAGCGCTGGTGCAGCACGCCTATGGGGGAGATGCCCGCGGACAGGCGGGTTTCCTCCGTGCGTTCGAACAGGGGGACAACGCCGTCCGTCGACGGGTCTTGGGCGGCGACGAGGATCTTGACCGTGTTGCTGCCGATGTCGATGACGGCGACGCGCTTCACAGGGTGTATCCTTCGGGGGCGATCAGGACGACGAATTCGCCCTTGAGTTGGTTGCCTTTGAGTTTGGAAGCCACTTCCGCCGCCGGGCCTGTCAGAAAGGTCTCGTGCAGCTTCGTGATCTCGCGGGCCAGGCACACGGTGCGCGCGGGGCCGAGCGTTTCGGCGATTTCGCGGGCGAAGGCCGCGATGCGGTGGCAGGACTCGTAGACGACGAGCGTGTGCTCCGCCGCCTTGTTGGCCTCGAGGAAGCGCAGGCGGGCCGCGCTTTTGGGGGCGAGAAAGCCCGCGTAGTAAAAGGCGTGGGTCGGCAGGCCCGAGGCGCACAGGGCCGCCACGAGCGCGCAGGGGCCCGGCACGGGCACCACGCGCAGGCCCCGGCGGCGGCACTCGCGCACGACGCGAAAGCCCGGGTCGCTGATGTTGGGGGTCCCTGCGTCGCTCACGAGCGCGATCGACGCGCCGTTCTCGATTTTGTCGGCTAGGTTGGCCGCGGTCTCGCGTTCGTTATGCTCGTGGTAGGCGAGGGTCGGGGCCGTGCTCCCGATATGGTCGAGCAGGCGGCGGGAGGTGCGCGTGTCCTCGCAGGCGACCAAGTCGCAGCCGCGCAGCACCGCGCGGGCGCGCTCGCTCAGGTCGCCCAAATTCCCCAACGGGGTGGCGACGACGTAGAGGGTGTTCTTTTCGATTTCAAAATCCATGATTAAAACAACGGGTCAAAAAAAGCGCGGTCAGCATTGACCGCGCTTTTGAAAGGTGAATGGCAATTTAGCGGCCCATGCCGCCCGCGCCCATCATGCCGGGGAGGCCGCCTTCCCATTGGGTGGGGCGGCTCCAAGGAACTTGGGTCTGCGCGTTGTTCGAGGCTTTGTCGGACTCGCACCCCGTCAGGCACAGCATGCCGAAGAGGGCGGCCAAAAGCCAGAGAATAGAACGGCAGGTGCGGCTCATTGCCAATATCAAAACAAAAAGGTTACTTCGCGGCGCTGATTTTCACGAAATCGCCCGCGCGCAGTAGGCTCTTGTCGCTGTACACGACCGTCATTTCGGGGCGCACGCTCTTGACGACAACGTCGCCGTAGGGTTTGTCGTTGCGCACCAGCGAGAGAACCATGCCGGCCTTCAGGCCGTTGTCTTCGCCGAGGTTCAGCACCATGTGCTTGTCGCCGCGGTCGGAGTAAAGGACGGTGTAGGTGCCGTCGATGACCAAATCCTTGGCTTCGGCAGCGGCAGGAGCGGCGGCTTCGGCGCCGTTGGCGGTGGGAGCCTTGGCGACGGTCGTCTTGGCGGCGGCCAACTGGGCGGCCAAGTCGGCGTTCTGGGTCTCCAGCTCCGTCACGCGGGCGGTGAGGGCGTCGGGCGAACCTTGGGCGCGCAGGGCCTTTAGCTCGGTCTGCATCGAGTCGTACTTGCTCTGTAAGCCGGTCAGCTCGTTTTGCCTGTCACGGTTTTCCTGCTGGATGCGGGCCAGGTCGTTGCGGCTTTGCACCATCGTGGTATTCAGGTCGGAAACGCGGCGCTTTTCGTCGTTGAGGCGCACTTCCAAGTCGCGCTTCTCCGTTTCGAGCTTGCCGACCTGGTCGGAAAGGGCGTTCTTCTCCGTGGTGATGGCGGCCGTCTGCTCGGTCGCGGCTTTCTTCGCGGCGTCCAGCTTCGCGGAGCTGTCCTTCAGCTGGCCTTTGACATCAAAGAAGAAATAAGCGGCGGCGCAGGCGCCGAGGACGGCGACCACGCGGAGTATCAGAGATAGTGCGTTCATATAGGGGTTCGTTGCTTGCTTGGGTTTAGAGAGAGGTGTAGCTCGCCTGAAAATAATGGTTGCCGGGCGTGCGGCGCACCTTCTTATCGGGGTTTGCCGAAAGGTGATTCAGCAATTTAAAAACCAATTCGATGTCCTGTTCAAGTTCTAAATCCTTGGCGAGGGTCTCGGCGGTATAGGTTTTTCCCGGGTTTTGGCGCAAAAAGGCCAATATTTTGCGTTGGACGTCCAAGATGGCCGCCGCCGCTTTCTTGCCCGCTTCGACCCCCGGCTGGTGGTAGGCGTTGATGTTGACGAGCGAGGCGTACAGGCCCACGGCGCGCTCAAACAGGGCGATCAATTGGCCGACGCAGCGGGGCGTGACGGCGTCGACCGTCAAGGTGACGCTGGCGCGGCCTTTTTCGGCCAAGGCCTGACGGGTGCCCAGGAGGAAGCCCTCGAGATAGTCGCCGGAAGTGATGCCGGGCTCGACCTCGACGGACGGGCCCGCGCGGTCTTTGAGCACTTCGATAAAAGTGACGAAGAAATTGTCGACCCCGTCGCGCAACTGCTGGACGTAGGCGTGCTGGTCCGTCGAGCCTTTGTTGCCGTAGACGGAAATGCCCTGGTTGACGATGTTGCCGTCCAAGTCTTTTTCTTTGCCCAGCGACTCCATGATGAGCTGCTGCAGATAGCGCGAGAGCAAGAGCAGGCGGTCTTTATAAGGCAAGAGCACCATGTCCTTTTGGCCTTTGCCGCCCGTCAGGTGGTGCCAAGCCAAGGCGAGGAGGGCGGCCGGGTTTTGCTCGATGGAATCGGCGCGGGTGAGCGCGTCCATCTCGGCGGCGCCCGCCAAAAGGGCGTCGATGTCGATGCCCTGCAAGGCGGCGGGGAGCAGGCCGACGGGGCCAAGCTCGCTCGTGCGGCCTCCCACCCAGTCCCACATCGGGAAGCGGGCCAAAAAGCCGTCGGCCTGCGCGGTTTTGTCGAGGTGGCTGCCCACGCCCGTCGTCGCCACGGCGTGTTCGGCGAAAGTGAGACCGGCTTCGGCGTAGGCCTCCTGCGCCTCCATCAGGCCGTTGCGCGGCTCGGGGGTGCCGCCGGATTTGGAGATGACGACGACCAGGGTTTCGTCGAGGCGGCCGTCCAATTGGTCGAGCACGATGTCCATGCCGTCCGGATCGGTGTTGTCGAAAAAGTAGACTTTCATCTTGTCCGCCGCGGGGGCGCCGAGGGCTTGGGCGACGAACTGCGGGCCGAGGGCGGAGCCGCCGATGCCTATGCACAGGACGTTTTTGAAGGGGCCCTTTTCGCCGCGCACCTCGCCGCTGTGGACTTTGTCGGCGAAGGCTTTGATGTCGGAGACGATTTGGGTGATCTCGCGCGTGATTTCAGGGGAGGGCGCCAGCTCGGGCGCGCGCAGCCAGTAGTGGCCGACCATGCGGTTTTCGTCCGGGTTGGCGATCGCGCCTTTTTCCAGCGCGCGCATGTCGGCAAAAGCTTTCGCCATGGCCGGGCGCATTTTTTCAATAAAGTCTTCGGGGAAATTCACCCGGCTCACGTCGATGCAGAACGCCTCCTTTTCGAAGGCGAGCGTGTGCTTTTGGTAGAGGGCCCAGTTGGTGTCGGTCATAGCGGGTGAATTGTAGGTGGAAGGCGTCCCCGTGCGCAAGATTCTTTGCGGCGATCGGCAAACGGATTGACTCGGCGGGGCGCATGGCTTTCGATGGTTTTTTATCCGTGATTCATTTTAAGGACGTCCTTTTGCGCTACGGCGACCGAACGTTGTTCGACCGCATCGGCTTTGCCATCCACAAGGACGACCGCATCGGGCTGGTCGGCTCGAACGGTGCGGGAAAGACGACTTTACTAAGAGTGCTCGCGGGGCGGGAGCAGATTGAAAGCGGCGAGATTTTGACGCCCAAGGGCATGACCGTCGGTTATCTGCCGCAGGAAATTTTGAGCGCGGGCGACAAGGCGCTGTACGCGGAGGCTGAGGGCGCGTTCGAGGATGTGCTGGGGATGCGGCGGCGTTTGGACGAGGCGTCGGCGTCGCTGCATGACTTGGAGGACGGCTCGGATGTTTATTTGGAGACGCTCGAGTTGATCGGGCGGTTGGAACACGCCCTGCAGGACGCGGAGGCGGACAAGCTCAAGTCGCGCGTCGAGCGCGTGTTGCACGGGTTGGGGTTTGAGCAAAAAGACATGGGGCGGCACTGCGGCGAGTTTTCGGGCGGGTGGCAGATGCGCATCGCGCTGGCGAAGCTGCTGCTGCGCTCGCCGTCGCTGCTGATGCTCGACGAGCCGACGAACCATTTGGACATCGAGTCCGTCGTGTGGCTGGAGCAGTACCTTAAAAGTTATCGCGGCGCGATTATTTTGGTGAGCCATGACCGCCGGTTTCTCGACAGTTTGACCAACCGCACCTTGGCGCTGGGGCGCGGGCGCATGGAGACGTACAGCGGCAATTATTCTTTTTACGAAAAGACGTCGGCCGAGCGGCGGGCGCAGTTGGAGCACGCGGCGAAAAGCCAGGCGCGTTCGATCGAAAAGGTGGAGCGCTTCATCGAGCGTTTTCGCGCCAAGAGCTCCAAGGCGGCGCAGGTGCAAAGCCGCGTGAAGGCGCTCGAAAAAGTGGAGCGGATCGAGGTGGACCAAGAGGAGGGCCAGATCGCGTTTTCCTTCCCGCAGCCGGAGCGCAGCGGGCGGATCGCCTTTCGCATGGAAGGGGTGAGCAAAAGCTACGGGGCGCACACGGTGTTGAAAAATATCGGCCTGCAGATCGAGCGGGGCGAGCGCGTGGCCATCGCAGGGATCAACGGGGCGGGCAAATCCACGCTCGTGCGCATCATGGCGGGGGCGCTTGATTTTGACAAAGGCGTGCGCGAGCTGGGGCACAACGTGACGCTTTCTTATTTCGCGCAGCATCAGGCGGACGAGCTGAACCCCGCGATGACGGCGCTGGAGGAGGCGGAGTCCGCCGCGCCTCCCGGGCAGGAGCGGCGGGCGCGGGATTTGCTGGGATCGTTCATGCTCTCGGGCGACAACGCGCTAAAGCCCGTGCGCGTGCTTTCGGGCGGGGAGAAGAACCGTCTGGCGCTGGCGAAGATGCTGTTAAAGGCGTTTAATTTTTTGATTTTGGACGAGCCGACGAACCATTTGGACATGCGTTCCAAGCGCGTGTTGCAGCAGGCGATTCAGGCATATGAGGGCACCGTCGTCATCGTCAGCCACGACCGCGATTTTGTCGACCCGCTGGTGAACAAGGTGATCGAGGTTTCGCACGGGGGGTTGCGGACGTTTTTGGGAAACGTCAGCGATTATGCCGAAAAGGTGCGCTTGGAAAAGGCGGCAGGAACGGCGGACGGGGTGGCACGGTTGTCGGGCGGTGGGCGCGGTGGTAATAATGCGGAGGCGGCGGACAGGCCGCTGAGCGCGAAAGAAAAGCGCTCCATCGCCGCGCGCAAGATGGAGGCGCTGGCACCGTTTAAGAAAAAGGCGACGGTCTTGGAGGAAAAAATCGCGCGAGCGGAGGCGGCGCAAAACGAGATGGAAGACCGCATGTCGCAGCCTGATTTTTACGCCAACCAAGCGGACGCCGCCGCGACGCTCAAGCGGTATGAGGCGTTGAAGGGGGAGATTTCACAACATTATGCGGATTGGGAGCTGGCCATTGAGGAGTTGACTCGGCAAACTGAGGCACTTTCGGAGGATTGAATTTATGAAAAAACTGTTTTTGTTTTTGACGGCGATGGCGCTTTTGTCGGGCGCGTTTGCGCATGCCAAGGTTGAATATTTGGACAACCGCGAGGCCAAGATCGGCATCGACATGAACGGGGGCGGCGCGGTCGTTTGGTTTTCCGCGGGGAAGGGGAGCAATGTGATCAACCACTTCGACCTCGGGCGGTGCGTGCAGCAGTCGTATTACGGCGACGCGGACGGCTCGAACTGGAACGGGACGCCGTGGATTTGGAATCCGATTCAGGGGGGAGACTGGAAGGGGAAGAAGTCAAAAATTTTGGATTTTAAGAAGGAAAAAAACTCGCTGTACGTGAAGACGGTTCCGACGCACTGGGCCACCGGAAAACCGGTGGACACCTGCGTGATGGAGTCGTGGATAACGCTGGAGGGCGACGTGGCGAAGATTCGCTATAAATTTGAATATACGGGGAAGGTGGGATTTAAGGCGCGGCATCAGGAATTGCCCGCGCTGTTCACGGACGCCGTGCTGGACAGCATTTGTTTTCGCGACAAGGAGGGCGCGTTGCAGCGCGTCAAAAATATCCCCGAGGGCAACCAGTATGTGAAGACGCCGCGCCACTGGGCCGCGCTGGTGGGCGGGAAGGACGGGCGCGGGGTTGGGATGTATTTTCCGGGCACG
The DNA here is from genome assembly GCA_031556275.1 of Opitutales bacterium. Lineage (GTDB taxonomy): Bacteria > Verrucomicrobiota > Verrucomicrobiia > Opitutales > JAKPNF01 > JAKPNF01. The sequence goes on along the minus strand of JAVBTG010000004.1, from coordinate 8,854 downwards.
GAGGAAATTACCTATTACCGCCGCGCGCAGGCCGCATGGAAGACGGGCGACGAGGGGCCTGCGTGCTCGTATTTCGCGCCGATAAGGACGTTTGCGGTGAAGCCGGGGCTTGTGTTTGAGTACGAGATTTTTTTAAAGATCGGCTCGGTGGAGGAATTGGAAAAAACGTTCGACGCGCTGCGCAAGGAGTCGCCAAGCCTCTCGACGAAATAGCGCGCTTGACACAGGCGCATGGAAACGATTGTATGAATCCTTTCAGCTATGGTGGCTGTAGCTCAGTTGGTTAGAGCACCGGATTGTGATTCCGGGGGTCGCCGGTTCAAGTCCGGTTAGCCACCCCATTTTCCCTCCGCTTGCGGGTATTTCTCCCGGCGGGGCAATAAAAAATTCCGTTCCGGTTGGGGCGGATTTTTTTATGGGCGCTTGCCGTAAAAGACATGAAAAAAGATTTATTTTTCGCCGGAATTACGTTCTTGTCGGGAAATTCGAAAACGGGTAATAAAATAATACCATGAAAAAATTCCGTGTCTTCGCGCTGTTGTCGGGTGTTTTCGCTTTTGTGCCCTGCCTGCTTTCGGGCGGCGTTTACGACGACCAGGCTTCGTGGCGCGCCGCGCTGCCCAATCCCGGCCTGTTGGAGACCCCCGCCTTTCGGTTTGTCAAAGAAAACCCAAAACTGCCCAATGTGCTGATTATCGGCGATTCCATTTCGATCGGCTACACGCCGGAAGTGCGCAGTCTGCTGGCCGGCAAGTTCAACGTGTTTCGCGTGCCCGCCAACGGCGGCAACACCACCGGCACCTTGGAGCGGCTGGACGCGTGGCTCGCGGGAAAACAATGGACCGTCATCCATTGCAACTGGGGGTTGCACGATCTCACGAGCAAGGGACCCGCGCTTGAGGGGTACGGGAAAAATCTCGAAACGCTCGTCGACAAGCTGCGCGCCACGGGCGCCGTCGTCGTGTTTGCCACGACGACCCCCATCGCGCCGGACAACATGGGGCGCTTACCCGAGGCCGAATTGCCCTACAACCAAAAGGCGCTGGAAGTCATGGCTGCCAAAAAGATTTTGGTGAACGATCTATACGGGGCCGCGCTGCCGCATTTGGAACAGTGGCAGCGACCCGCCGACGTGCATTTCAGCGAGTTTGGCTCCGCCATGCTCGCCCAGAAAGTGGCCCGCGCCATTTTGAACGCCCACCGCGGCGGCGAGTTCGCCAAGTATCTTGAAACAGGGGCGGCGAAGTAGGGACGGTTTGTCGCCGCGCATTTGATGGCTTGAAAAATTTCACGGGGTTGGCAGGATGGGGAAACACACGGGCGCAACGCCTGCGTGTTATTTAGTCATGGTAAATTTATTGCATATTGTGCGCGGCGTGATTTTTGCTTTGGTGGGGGCGGTTTGGTTGCAGGCGGGGGAGGCGACGGTTTTTGTGGGGACGAGTACGAGGGAGAAGGGGAAGGGGATTTGGAGTTGCGCGTTTGACACGGATTCGGGAAAACTTTCCGCGGCGAGGTTGGTTTTTCCTGTGGCGGAGTCGGGGTTTTTGGCGGTGTCGCCCGATGGGAAATTTTTATACGCCACGAACGGGCGGGAGAATACGTTGGCCGCCTTTCGCATTATGGCGGACGGGGGGCTGGAGGAGATTAACAGGCAGCCCACGCACTCGCGCGGGCCTTGCCATGTGTGGGCGACGGCGACGGATCTTTTTAGCGCGAACTACAGCGGCGGCAGCGTGACGGTTTGCCCGATTAATCCCGACGGGTCGCTGCGGGCGGCGAGCGCGGTGGCCACGTTTTCCGGCAGCGGGCCGGACAAACAGTGGCAGAATCAGCCCTACGCGCACGGGGTGTGCACCGATGCCTCGGGGCGTTTTGTGTATGTGTGCGACCGGGGAAGCGATCGGGTGTGGAGTTTTCGATTGGATAGTGAAACGCACACGCTGACGCCGACGGATCCGCCCGCCGGCATCACGCCTGCGGGCACCGGGCCGCGCCATGCGGTGGTGAGCGCCGACGGACGGTTTCTCTACGCCAATTCGGAAATGGGACGGGATGTCACGGTGTTTGCGCGCGATGCGAATACGGGGGCGTTGACGTGGCTGGCGGCGCATTCTGTGCTGCCTGACCCGAATGTGCGCGGCGGGTGGACGGCGGAAATCGCCCTGCATCCGTCGGGGAAATGGCTCTACGTGTCCGTGCGCGGGCACAATCTCTTAAGCCTTTTTGCGGTGGGCGAGGACGGGGCGTTGACGTGGAAGGAAAATATCAAGCCCGGCGTCGAGATGCCGCGTTCGTTTGCCATTAGCCGCGACGGGCGCTGGCTGATCGTCGCGGGCGTGGACGACAATCGGCTGCAGGTGAACCGCATCGATCCCGTAACGGGGAAGCTGACGGTGTGGGGCGAGCCGGTGAGCGTGCCCGCGCCGTATTGCGTGGTGATCCGGCAGCGGTAGGCGGCGTTTTTATGCCGAATTTGTCTCGTCTTTGGCGGCGGGTTGCCGCGCGATGCTGGCTCCCTCGATCAGGTCGGCGTACAGGCGCACGTTGGATTGGTAGTCGCCGGGGGCGTGGGCCAAGACGGGTTGCAGCAGCAGAAAGAGGCGGTTGGCGAAAAAGTCCGGATTGCGCATGTAGTAGGAGAGCGACGGCGTCAGGTAATTGAGGACCGGGTGGTAGTCGCGCGCGATGACGGAAATGTCGCGGGGGATGGAAAGGCCCCGCTGCAGGATGCGCGTGAAGGCGGTGACGGTTTCCGGAACGCCGAGTGTCAAAATCGCCGAGGGCCGCAGGCGGCGGTCGATCATTTTGTCCGCGGCGTGCAGGATTTTCTCAAAACTGCCGTCGTGCAGCTCGACGATGGGGCTGTCCTCCCCCTTGCCGTCGACGGATGTCCGGCAGAAGGCCTCAAAACTCTCGACGTCGCCCGCCAGCGAGGGCGTCTTCGCGATCAGGCCGATGTGGCGGTGCCCCATTTTCCGCAGGTGCGCGACCGCGTGGCGGCAGATCGCCGCCTGCTCGAAGTCGATGGACGGGCCGGACCCCGCCTCGAACGCGGTTCCCAGAATAATGTGGCGGATGCCGTTGTCGCGGAACCAGCGTTGCATCTGGGCGGTCGAGTTGTACAGCAGCCAGCACGCCACGCGGCGGCTCTTTGTCAGTTCCGCCAGCGCGTGCTCGCACTGCTGCTGGTAGCACGCCGGTTTGCCGTAAAAGCTCAGGCGGTAGCCGATCTTGACCAGCGCGTCCTTGATTGGGTCGAGCCAATGCAGCACGAAGGGGGCGTGCTGGTTGACGGTCTCGAGGGGAAAGGGGGACAGGATGGCCACTTCCCCGTCTAGGGTGCGCGCGCGCTTTTTTGATGTGGCCTTGAGTTTCCACGCCGCGCGCGGCCGCCGCTCGAGCAGGTTTTCCGACTCCAGGATTTTGAGCGCGGAGCGCACGGTCGGGCGGCTCACTTTTAACAGCGCGACCAGCTCGCGCTCGCCGGGCAGGCGCCGGGCAAAGCGCCTGTCCTGTATGGCCTGGCGCAGGGCGTCCGCCGCCATGCGCACGAGCGAGGGGCGCGCGACCGACAGATGGCTCTTTTCGGCGGACGGGTGCATGCCAGGGGTTTATGCGGTTTTGGCGCGGCTGTAAAGCCGTATGTTCTGGTCCGCAAATATTACCAATGAAAATCTTTTGCGCCACGGGGGGATACGAAAGATGTTTGATGCATGAGCCGCCCCGACGTCTTTGCGAAGCCATCCCCATCTTCCCCCCTCCGTCGCATCCCCCACGGGCTTGTGGCGGCCGTCTACACCCCCATGGACGGGCAGGGGAACGTGTTGTTTGACCGTGTGCCCGCCCAGATGGACTTTTTGATCGAACGGGGGATCGAGGGCGTTTTCGCGTGCGGTAGCACGGGGGAGGGCCTCTCGCTGTGCACGGGCGAGCGCAAGATGCTGGCCGAGCGCGTGATCGGCGCCGTCGACGGGCGCGTGCCCGTGCTCATCCACGTCGGGCACAACAGCGTGGCCGACGCCTCCGACCTCGCCGCGCACGCGCAGGCCAGCGCGGCGGACGGCATCGCCGCCATTTCCCCGCCCTTTTTCCGCCCCGAAAGCGCGCGCTCTCTCGTCGGGTTTTTTGAAAAAATAGCGCGGGCCGCGCCTAAAACGCCTTTTTATTACTATCATTTTCCCTCGCGCATTCCCAGCGACGTGCGCTTGGAGGACATCCTCGAGGAGGCGGACGGGCGCATCCCCACCTTCGCCGGCGTCAAATACACCCACAACGACTTCGGCGAGCTTGCGCGCGTGAGGACCGCCTACGCGGGCCGCCTGAGTTTCCTGTTCGGCCGCGACGAGCATTTTCTGGACGCCCTGCGGCACGGGTGTTTCGATTTTGTCGGCAGCACCTACAATTATGCCGCCGTCATTTTCCGGCGCCTGCGCGCGGCCTTTGACCAGGGCGATGTCCGCGAGGCCGAACGGCTCCAGGGGTTGGTCGACCGCATGATCGCGCTGATCGACGCGCTGCCGCCCTTTGCCGGGCAAAAATATCTGATGAAGCTCTCCGGCTTTGACTGCGGCGATTCCAGAACCCCGCTGATGCCGCTGAGCGCCGCGCAGCAGGCGTTCGCCCGGTCTGAATGGGCGGCGATCATGGAGGCGCTGGGGTGATATTGCGCTGTGCATGAGACGAAAAAACGGCATAATGCGCGCAGATGCTTAGCCGATTTTGACCAATGAATTTCCTGACCCGACATAAATCCTACCCTTGGATGGTCGTGGCCATGCTGTGGTTTGTCGGGCTGCTCAATTATCTGGACCGCCAGATGCTCTCGACCATGCGGCCCTTTATGGAGGGTGACATCGCGGATCTGGTCTCCGCCACGAATTTCGGCAGGCTCATGGCCATCTTTTTGTGGATCTACGCGTTCATGAGCCCGTTCGCGGGGATGATCGCCGACCGGCTCAACCGAAAATGGCTCATCGTGGGCAGCCTGTTCGTGTGGTCGGGTGTCACCTTTTTGATGAGCTACGCGCAGAATTTCGACCAGCTGTACATGTTGCGCGCGGTCATGGGCGTGAGCGAGGCGTTTTACATCCCGGCGGCCCTCTCGCTGATCGCGGATTACCACCAGGGGAAAACCCGCGCGTTCGCCATCGGCGTGCATTCCTCCGGCATTTGCCTAGGACAGGCCTTGGGGGGCTTCGGCGCGCCGTTGGCCGCCGTCTCTAGCTGGCAGTTCACCTTTTACGCATGCGGGATGGTGGGTATCCTCTACAGCCTGCTGCTGATCGCCCTGCTGCGGGAGAAAAAGACGTACGCGGCGGAAGCATCCGCTAGGCACAGTGTCTTGGCGTCGGCGGGATTCGCCCTCAAGGGGTTGGCGGTCTTGTTCAGCAACGTCTCGTTTTGGGTGATCCTCTATTACTTTTCGGCCCCCGCCATTCCGACGTGGGCCACCAAAAACTGGCTGCCCACCCTTTTCAGCGAGACATTGCAGATGGACATGAGCCGCGCGGGGCCGTTGGCCACGGTGTCGTTCTCCGCGGCCTCCCTTGTCGGCGTGCTCATCGGTGGGTTTTGCTCTGACCGCTGGGTGCAGCGAAACCTCAAGGGCCGCATTTATCTCAGCGCGATCGCGCTGGGATGCATGATGCCCTCGCTCTTCGCCATAGGCTATGGCGACGGGCTTTTCTGGGTGCTCGGCGGCGCGCTGGCGATAGGCCTGAGCTTGGGCGTGCTGGACGCGGGCAACATGCCCATTCTCTGCCAGTTTGTGCCCTCGCGCTACCGCGCCACGGCCTACGGGCTGCTCAACATGACGGGGATGGTGGCGGGCGCGCTCATCACCTCCGAATTGGGCAAGGCCATGGACGCCGGGTACACGAACACCGTCTTTGCGGTGATGGCCGCGATCGTGTTGCCGGTCATTATCCTGCAACTGACCGTGCTGCGCCCCAAGACGATCAACATGACGGACGAGTTGATGGGGCGTTAGGCTATGGCGCCAGTTCGACGCGTTCGATGTGGAAGCCGGAGGTGGAGGAGTTCAGGTTGTCCTCAAAGATGAACGTCAGCTTGTTTTCGCCCGCGCGCAACGCCGCCGCGGGCACTTTCAATTCCGCCGTTTTTATCTGGGCGCCGGGATCGACGATGGATGCGGGCAGCATGAAGGGGCCGTGGTCGTTGACGTAGACGGAGACTTCTTCCTGCGCGTCCACGTCGCTGGCGCCGACGAGGATGCCGACGTTGCCTTCTTTTGGAGGGGTGCCGATGGTCAGCAAGGTTGTTTTTCCCATGCCGAGCGGCATGCCGAACACGCGCAGCGGCAAAGGTTCGGGGTCGAAATGGACGCTATCCCTGCGCTGGTATTGGCGGAAAGTCTCCGCGGTGTCCATGCCGCCGTCGGACGAAAACCCCTTCGCCCGCACGAGCGTCGAGCGTTCGATCGCAAAGGTTTTTTCGTAGGCGGGCGAGGCGGCGGTGACGGGGCTGCCGTCGGTCGTGTAGCGGATGACATAGGCGCTGTCGGGGTATTTTAGCGAGACGGTGGCTTTTTCGAAAAAGACGGTTTTTTGCGGAAGGATCTCGACCGCCATGAGGTAGGTTTTCCAATCGGGAACGAACGAGAGGTTGAACAGGTTTCCCCCGAAAAACTGGTAGGTGTGCGGGTTTTTCGCGAGCGCGTCCGGGGCCGCCATCTCCGCGTGCGAAAGGCTTTTGTCGGCGCGTATCCAGTCGTTGAACAAATACAGGCCGTCGGCCCCGGACTGCCATGCGGCCAGACAGTCGCCGCGAAAGCGCCGCATGTCGCCGCTCCACAGGGCCGTCGCGCGATGGTCGCCGACGCAGGGGTAGCAGGGGATCCCGTGCGCGTGCGCGGTCTTGACGGCGATCTCCCACGGGGCGAACTGCACCATCCCGCCGACGATCAAGAGGTCTATCCAGCCCTCCTTCGCCCATTTTTCCCAATCCAGACCCACCGCGCGCGAGGCGGACGGAAGATCGTAGACGCGCACCGCCACGAGGATGGGGCGGCCGCGCCGCAGGCCCATCTCCTCGGTCATCCGCCGCACGTCGCGTACAAACGCGTCCATGAGGGCGATGTTCTGTGGCGTGGCGTGTTTGTTCTCCAGCGATTCGCGAAAATAGGGCGGGCTGCGCAGGAAATCCAGCTCGACGCCGTCGATGTCCTTGTTGGCGCAGACGTCCGTCAGGATGTCGAGCGCCTTTTGGCGCACCGGCGCGTTGGCGTAGTCCAGCGACGACCACACGTTGACGTCGCCCACTTTCCAGCGCTCGCCCGGCTTTCCCATCAGGTATTCCGGATGCATGCGTTTCCAGTCGGACATCAGGGAGTCGTCCCAGCGGTTGGCGTAGCCGTCGTGGTTGTCGTTCATGCGCATCGACCAAAACACCTCGATGTTGTTTTGTTTGCCGAATTGCACCATCAAGTCCAGCGTGTCCTTGCCCTGCCGTATCAGCTGGTGCGCCCACAGCGGGTCGATGTTTCTCCCCTTGTACTGCTCCAGATTCGCCAGCAGGCTCGAGCCCGAGGACTTGTGGGTGTAGCGGTCGAAGACGCCCGTGCAGTAAAAAATCGAGGACACGGGGGAGCCCGCCATCCACGCGGTGCGCGCGGCGATGAATTTTTCCGGCGTGACGGCCCCGCGGACGTTGTCGTTGCCGTCGTTGTTGTACAGTAGCGCGCGCTTGCGCCACTTCGCGGCCTCGCGCATTTCGCGCAGGGATTGCAGGTCCGCGGCGCGGGGCGGGGCGGGCGTCTCGGCCCCCGTCAACCCGCAAAAACCGGTCGCGCAGCACAATGAAAATATGATAAAAACTCGGCTCATTGCGTTTTTTTGTCAGTCTTTCAACAGATAGGATTCGACTTGCCGGCGCTCCTGCTCGGAAAGCGCGCGGTTGTAGACAAGGATGCGCCGGATGCCGCCGTTGAAGGCGTGGCCGCCGTCCGCCGCCGCGCCGACGGAGATTTTTTGGTGGAAGAAAGGCTCGGAGGTTGCCCCGGGCGCTTCGCCCGCGAATTTTCCGTTCACATACTGCCGCAGCGTTCCCGCCTCGCGGCACGCGCTCAGGACCGTTTGGCCGCCTATGCCGGCCGCGGGCGTTTGCGCCGCGACGCCCTCGGCGGAATGATCGTAGCTATAGACGGTGTTATTCTGCACGAAGCTGCCCCACAAATCCGCCTGCGGCTGGCCGTCGCCGCGGTCGTCGTAGGAGGCGCTGAGCAGCACTTGCTTTTTCGAGGCGCGGCCGTGGGGTTCGAACACGACGAACCATGTTCTGTCCTCGCCGTCGAAATCCTCGGCGCGCGGGATGAGCATGCCCGTCTTTCCGTTGAAGGCAATCGAGTCATTCGCCGCCTTCGGCGGATTCGCCCATGACGCCACCGCGCCGTTGCCGCCGCCCAGCGGCGCCAGATCGGGCCAATAGACGACGCCTTCGGACGTGACGAAGCGTTCCTCGGCACGCAAGTCGAGCAGCAATCCCTCGGACACGGGTGGCGGGCGGGGGAGGGTTTCTTGCGCGTCGTGCGGCCTGCGAAAGGCGCCCTCGCTGAGCGCCGAGCGCGCGATTTTTACAAAATCGATGCGTCCGGTAAAATTGGAATTTTGGGAAAACGGATCGGCCCCGATGATTAGGTTGCCGTCGTTTTGAATCGGGCCAATGTGGAACGCTCGGGCCGCCTCTTTTTTGTGGTCGACATACAGGGCGAGCATCCCGTCCGCGCGCACGAGCGCGACGTGGTGCCATTTTCCGTCTGCCACGGGGGTGACGCCGCGCAGCGTCTGCGCGGCGTCACCGTTACTGAACACGACCATGATCTTGCCGTCGACAA
>JAVBTG010000082.1:0-33986 GCA_031556275.1 Opitutales bacterium | reverse complement strand
CACACGGGCGGCACGGGCTACGCCGCGATGCTCAAAGCCGTGGAGAAAAACGACGGCACGATCGAGATGGCTTTGGAAAAAGTGCCCTCCGGCAAACACGTCATGTTTCTGCCCTTCCCGGGCGGGCAGATGCGTTTTCATGTCTCGTACGACGCCCAGACGAAACTCTACTGGCTCTTAAGCTCGCAGGCCACCGACTCGATGACCCGCGCCGAGCTTCTGCCCGCGGACCGCTACAATCTGCCCAACAACGAACGCCAGCGGCTCGTGCTGCACTATTCCAAAAACATGGTGGACTGGGTGTTCGCGGGGCTCGTGGCGGAAGGCGGCTCGCCCTCGCAGGCGCGGCATTACGCGGGGATGGACATCGACGGCGACGACCTCGTCATCCTCTCGCGCAGCGGCGACAAAGACGCCAAGAACGCGCACGAGGGCAACATCATCACCTTTCATCGCGTGAAAAATTTCCGGACTCTTGTTTACTAGACGGGCAAAGTGTGCGACGATGAGATCATGCCGCGCTACGCGCACATCATCTGGGACTGGAACGGCACGCTGCTCGACGACACGTGGCTGTGCCTCGAGGCGTTTAACGCGCTTTTGCGCGCGCGCGGCCTGCCCGAGACGACGCTGGAGCGCCACCGCGACGAGTTTGAATTCCCCGCCGAGCGCTACTACAAGCGCATGGGGTTTGACCCATCGCCCGAAAGTTTCGCCCAATCCGCGCGGGCGTTTATCGATATTTACGAGCGCCGCCGCTTGGAGTGCGCGCTGCACGCGGGCACGATGGACACTATAAAAACGCTCGCCAAAGCGGGCTGCCAAATGTCGGTGTTTTCCGCCTACAAGGAGGACACGCTCAACGAGCTGCTGGCGCACTACGAACTGGTCCCCTACTTCCGCGCCGTCACGGGGCAGACCCATATCAACGGCTCGGGCAAGCTCGACCGCGCGCAGTTGCACCGCGAAAAAATCTTAGGCGACGGCGGCCCGTGGCTCATGGTGGGCGACTCCCCGCACGACCACGAAGTCGCCCAAGCCCTAGGGGCCGACTGCGCGCTGCTTTCGCACGGGCATTTTCCCGAACACCGGCTCGCGCCGCTGGGCGCGCCGGTCTACGATTCGCTCGGCGGTCTTTTGGACGCGATGCTATCCTGACGCCGCGCCCAAGAAATCACGACGCCTTGAAGTTGTACAGCGGCACGATGCGGTCTTGGATCTCCACCGTCTCGCCGACATGGGCGAGGATATCCTCCATCGGTTTGTAGACCATGGGCGATTCGTCGAGCGTGCCCTGCCCCACGCACGACGACCACACCCCCGCCATCTGTGTTTTGAATTCCTCGAGCTTCAACTGTTTAAACGCCTGCGTGCGCGACAAGAGCCGGCCGGCCCCGTGCGGCGAGGAGCAGTTCCACGCGGCATTGCCCTTGCCGGTGCCGATGAGCGAGCCGTCGCGCATGTTCATGGGGATGATGAGCCGCTCGCCCTGTTTCGCCGAGATGGCTCCCTTGCGGATCATCATGTCGCGCCCGTCCAGAAACTCGATATAGTTGTGGTTGGTGAAGATCGAATCGACGGCCGCCCAACCCATGTTCCGCGACACCTCATGCAGAATCACCGCGTGGTTGAGCGCGGCGAAGCGTTGCGCCACCTTCATGTGCTTGACGTACAAATCGAGATCGTCTCCCTCCAAGTAGGCAAGCTCCCCCAGCGCGGGATGCGCGGCCATCGCCTTTTCTTGGTGGAACTCGCAGATCCGCGCGCCGAGGTTGCGCGAGCCGCAGTGGATGGAGAACCACAGCGCGCCCTCCGTGTCGCGGTTGACTTCCAAAAAGTGGTTGCCGCCGCCGAGCGAACCGATGGAGCGCAGGTCGCGGCCCAGCCGCGTCTCGTCGCCGATGTCGCGGCATACTTCGGCGACCATGTCCTGCATGTCGGCGTCGACCAATGCGGAGACGTCCTTGCGCACCCATGTGCCGTGCGGGACGTCGCGGGTGATGTACCGGTTGAGCTGGCCGAAGTCGACCGTCCGCGTGTCGATCTTGTACGTGCTGATGCTGCACGAGATATCCACGCCCACGAGATTGGGGATGATCCGGTCTTTTACGCGCGCCGTAAACCCGATCACGCAGCCCTTGCCCGCGTGGCAGTCCGGCATGATCGCAATCCGCGAGTCCTTGAAAATCTCCTGCGAGCACAGCGTGGCGATCTGGTCGGCGGATTTTGCGTCCAGGCCGTCCGTCATCACGGTCGCCGTGTTGCACGTTCCTTTTATTTGTATGCTCATGATATTTTTCGGGCGCTAAAAACGGACGCCCCGCCGCGTGCCCTCTCCTTTTCCCGTTCTGGAAAAAGGTTCGCCCTCCGGACCTTCAGGGGGACGCGGGGAGGCCTGCTCCGCACCACATGGCCGCCATCATAGCATCTTTGAAAAATCCGTGCATCATGAATAAACGCAGATATCTTGACTTTTCAGTCATGGTTGCTTTTTCATTTACCAACCTCGTATTTATCATGTTTGAGAATTTGTTCGCCCACCGCGGCCTCTCGATGGACCGCCTGCGCGCCCTGCTCGAGGTCGCGCAGGCGGGCAGCATTTCGAAAGCCGTGCGCGGCGACCCGGTGCGGCAAAGCCAATACTCGCGCCAGATCGCGGAGCTGGAGGAATTTTTCGGTGCGGAGCTGACGTGCAGGCGCGGCAAGGTCCTCCAGCTCACACCGAAGGGGCGCGAGCTGGCGCGGCTGGTGAGCGCCCATTACGCGGGGCTGGACGATTTCAAAACCGGCTGCGCGAACGTCCCGCGCCGTTTCAGCATCGCGGCGGGCGACAGCATCGAGTACTGGCTCGTCTCCTCCGTGCTGGGGGCGGCGGCCAATGAGAAAAAACCGTGGCGCTTCTCCCTGCTGAATCTGCGCAACGACGCCATCGCCCACAGCCTCCTGGAAACGGAGGCCGACTTCGGCATCCTGCGCAAGAGCGCGGTCGTCTCTGATGTCTTGCGCCACCGCGACGTGGCGCAGGCGAGCTATGCCGTGTACGCCCCGGCCGCCCTCGTGCCGCCGGCACGACGCAAAGACGGCGTGTGGTGCCTGCAAAACCTCCCGATCACGACGTTGGGGCCGGAGACCTCCTTTTACTCCCAGCTCCAAAACCTCTGCGCCGAAAACGGCGTCGCCCTCGAAGTGGCGCAACAGACGCAGTCGTTCCCCTTCGCCGCCCACCTGGCGCAATGCGGCCACCACGCGAGCATCCTGCCCGACATGGCGGCCCCGTTTCTGGGCAAAAACATGGTGCGCGTGCCGGTGCCGTTTTTCAAAAAACTCACCCGCGCCCTCGTCCTTGCATGGAACCCGCGCGCCTTCAAAACCCGCCCGTGCCTCGAGGAAGTCGTCGCTTTCTTCCTCAAACACCTGCCCTCGCCTTAAAGGCGCGGCCCCTCCTTCTTTTCTAAAAAATGAAACCCAAAAGGACATTGCTTTTCTGGACGATCGCCGTCCTCGTCATTATCGTCTGTGTGCTCGCGGCGCTCGCCTCGACCGACGGCGGCAAAAACGCGATCGACACGATGCGGCCGAAGGTCTTCGGGCCGCGCACGGTCGAATCGGTCGTGCGGGCGCGCGAGGCGGATGTCCTGCGCTCGCTCCAAGCGGCGGCCCCGGCCGCGATGAAGGAGGGATTCCCCGCCCTGCTTTTCATCCTCGCCGACAAGTCGGCGCGCGCCGTGACGCTCTACGGGCGGAACGCCCCCGACGCCCCGTGGACGGCGATAAAGGCGTATCCGTTTACCGGATACAGCGGCAGGCTCGGGCCGAAACTGCGCGAGGGCGACCTCCAAATACCGGAAGGCGACTACGCGCTCGAGTCGCTCAACCCGAACAGCCGTTTTCACCTCGCCCTGAGGGTGGCCTATCCCAACGCCTTCGACCGCGCCATGGCCGCGCGCGACGGCCGCGCCGACGGCAATCTCGGCGGCGACATCATGATCCACGGCCGCAGTGCGACGATCGGCTGCATCCCCGTGGGCGATTCCGCGATCGAGGAAATTTTTGTGATGGCGGCAAAGGCGGGCGTCGGGAACGTGCGCATCCTCATCGTCCCGTGCGACCCGCGCGCGGGCGAAATGCCCAAAGGCGGATCGCTGCCCGCCTGGTATCCCGAACTCTGGGCCAATCTGCGCGCGGCCGCGCAAACGCTGGGCGCCCCGCCCTCCCGCTAAAGCGGACGGACGGGACGCCGCCGCGTTGCCTGTGATTGGGTTCGCCCAACGCGTTCAGTGCCCGAAAATCCCGCGCAGCACGTCGGCGGAAATCCCCCCGAGCGTGCCCGTGCCCAGCATCAATCCCGCGAAGATCCACATGCGTTTCTTCATGTCGCTGATTTCCGAGGAGTGCGCCGTGCACACGGTTTTTCGGTGCTCCTCCAGCTGGTTGACGCGCCCGTTTGTCCTCGTCGCCTGCAGCAACACGGCGTCGATCTTGTCGTCCAGCCTGTCGAGCTTGTCCTCGCGCTTTTTGGCGTCGCCCTTTATCTCGTCAAGGGAACGGCACACGTTCTTCATGTCAGCCGAAAGCGCGGCGAGTTTTTCTGGTCCGGAGTCGTTCATTTTTCAGATGAAAGCATGTCCAAATATTTGTCCTCGAGGTCGCGGTAGCGCTTGTCGGAGTGCCACGTCTCGCGCGTCTGCGCCTGGTAGACGCCGTCCGTGGTCGGCACCGCGGCGCCCGCCTCAATCGTGAGGCAGAGCGGCTGCCAGACGTTTAAGGGCGGCGCGCCGTTGGGCGACGCGCTCGCGCAGCCGGTCAGCCACATAGGCGTTTGCGTTGCCGCCAGCAGCGCGCAGGCGGCGAAGCTCGGCCTCCATTTTTTCCACTTCTTCGCGTGCGGTTTCATAGGCTTTGCGCGGGTCCTTTTGCCGTTTGTATTCGAGGTAGGCGGCCGCCGCCCCCGCGAGCGCGCAGACGCATCCGGCGATGGCAGCGGCCAGTTCCATGGTTTTTCAGTCGCAACGGATCGCCGGCGGCTCAGCCCCCGAACGCCGTTTTGAGAATTTGGACGACGCCGTCCACGACGCCCGTTTCGCCCGCCAGCACGCCGAGCACGACGCCGACGGCGGCCACGATCGCGGCCTTCCATTTGCCGACGAACCTGCGCCACGCGGGCAGTTCGCCCCCGTCCGTTTCCGTTTTTATTTCTTCGCTCATGTTGTGTTTCTCCTGTGCCCTTTCGGGCGGTTTAAGTTGTTGGGGCGCCTCGCTGCGCCGGCCGGGGCGGCGCGGGCGTTTTTTTGCGCGCCCTCGCCTTTTTCCTCCGGTGAAACCGATCTTCGCCCGGCCGGCCCGGGTTTGCAACGGCGCGACAAAGATTTCCCGGAGGGCGTTTTGTGTCCGAATATTAAATACAACCCGGCCCTCCCCGCTCCGGGGAAACGTCCCCCGTTTCCGCGGCCGCGCGTGCCGATCGCCCAGACAACGTTCATTTCCATATGCGGGGGGCCGCGCGCGGCGGCCGCCGGAAACGGGAGCCGCGCGAAGGGGGTTCCTCCGCGCCTTTCATTCCAGCCGGGCGGCGGCGCAAAGGCAACAGGCCGCCAAATTTTTCCCGCCCTGCGGAAAATCCCGCGAAAAACGCCCGGAAGCCTCTTTCGGCCGACACAAACCTGGGTGGTTTTTAGTCGTACTTTTAGATTGAGAAAAGACGCCTCGTCCCGAAAAATGATTTTGAAAAAACTCATATGCCCCCGAACGAATCCTCCACCCCCACCGCGCAGCCCGCGCCCGCATCGCCCGGCGGCGGCACGGCGAACACGCCCGCCGAGGCCCCCCTTCTCCCGCCCCGCGACTACGGCCCCTCCATCGACACCCTCTCCGGCCGCGTCGACCTGTTGGGCGGAGAAATTTCCGCCCTGCACACTGCCGCCGTCGCCGCGCAACAGGCGACCCTCGACAAAATGGCCGACACCCTGGCGGCCCTCAAAGACGCATCCCTCCTTCTGCCCTACGAGCGCCTGGACGCCCTGCAACGGCAAGTCACCGCCGTCTCCGCGCAGGCGCGCACGCTGGAAGCGCGCCAAAACGCGCCCGAAGGCTGGACGCTCGACAACAAGATTTCCACGGGAATGGCTGTCGCCACCTTGGCGATGGGCGTCGCCGCCATTGTCTCAGCCTGGGCCGCCCGCAAAAGCGCCCAAAGCGCCAAAGAAAGCCTCGACCTCCAGCGCGAACTGCAGGAAGCGAAAGTACACATCACGCCAAATCGCATGACACGAGTGTTACGTTTGAAAAGTGGCGAAGAAAGGACGTTTAAGGATATTGAGGTCGCAACATTGATCAATCTTAGAAACATGCCCATCGGAATCATCACAATCGGCGTGTGCAAGGGCTTTGATGAAAACGATTATCCAACGTATCCTCTTTACCACACGCTCATTTCCACAAAAGACTATTCGAACGTTTCATTTTGTCCAGAAATGGGGCGCGAAGTTTTTATTATCAACGGCTTTCATTTGTCAGACACTTCAAATGACGCTTGCACCCCTAAAACAGGCCAAAAATTGTCATTTGAGCAATGGCACGATCTATGGATCCAAGTATGCGCTGAAGA
Organism: Opitutales bacterium; assembly: GCA_031556275.1. Classification (GTDB taxonomy): domain Bacteria; phylum Verrucomicrobiota; class Verrucomicrobiia; order Opitutales; family JAKPNF01; genus JAKPNF01. The sequence goes on along the minus strand of JAVBTG010000082.1, from coordinate 27,382 downwards.
CGGCAAACTGCCTCGTCTAGAAAAAAAATCTGATTGCCCCGCCAAAATGACAATTAATGAATTTTCAAAAAAAATAGACGACAAATCTCCCATCTCAAAAATCGAACAGTACCTTCACATCCAACGATTGCTGGATTCTCACAAAGCGGGCGAAGCCTACCCCTATATCTTCTGCCAGATTTCCACAGGCCAATATTCTTATTGCCGTCGCCAGGATTTTGAAGACGCCGACGCCCCGCCAAAGAACCCTCCTTGCGACCCGCTCAGCTCTTGAGCCATCCCGCCAGCGCCCCTCCACAGCCCCCTTAATCCTCAACAAACCCCGTCTATATGACCAACCCAACACCTTGGCCCGCCGCAGATTGTTTTGCCGCCCTTGCAAAAGGCGTTTTGGCCGATACTCAAAATTTAAACACTTATTGGTTGAGCCTGTTCGAAAACGCCCGCACCGTCTTCCAGGTGTTGGACAAAGATTTTGCCCCCGACCCGTTTTTCATCGCGCTTCCCGTCAATACGGCAAGCGCCGCCCCAATAGTCGGCATCCAGCCACATCCTGTCCATTTAGGTGCGACGCCGCAGAAATGGGCTGATTCCTTGGATTTTTCCGGCGTCCTTCAAAAGATTTCAAAAGATTTTCCCGCAGAGCTGAAATCAAATTATTTACGCCATGACCGTCTCCTACGCGAATTGGCTTCCGACATCGAAAACTGCATCCAAAAACACCCGAACAAACCCGCCGACCTGGATTACGGCCTATCATTCCCATTCCAATTTAACGGCTATTTGGTCTTCATCGCATTGGGGCTACAAAACACCGTCACGCCTCGTTTTCCCTCTCCGCCTTACAGAGATTTACGCAATGACTTAGGGGGAATCGCCTCCATGGTGACTCATACCTGTTGGGAATTCTTTTTCGCGGAAGTGCGTTCCCTGCAAAACATGCTACAGGGAAGACCACCCACACCCTATATGCCCGCCGATCTTGTCGGTGGCGCGGCGAGGCGTTTTCTAACCAATATCGCCTCTCAAATCCAACAGCGCCCTGTGATGTCGTTAGGGGGCGTCACCTACGATTTTTGCAACGCCATCAGCCTGACAAAATACGAGGGCGGCCGGAGCGAGGGAGGAATCGTCCTCGCCCACACCGGGCATCCGGCGCTCAAACGCGAGGTATCTTTCAAAAACCCGATCGCCATGTCCGACACGCGCGCGGCGCGCAAACTATTGGAATTGGCGGGCAACGGGCTTTTCTTGCAATCGGACGGTGAAAAAATCTTCGGCCTGAGCGCGGTTGACTCCTCCGCCATCCCAACAGAAGACTCGCTGTTTTTTATCCATTTCATCGGGTTTCATCACTGGGAGACGCGGTGGAAAAAAGATGTGCTGTTCGAGGTCAAAAACGGCATGGCCGGGCCGCCGCGCGGGCGTTTTGACCGCGCCAAACTGCTGAAAAACCTCGAAGAGGTCTTTAGTTTTCCCCGCGACGAAACGGCGGCCCTGCATCTCGCCGGTTTGGTCGAGCAAGCAAGCCAAGAAGAGTGCGGGACCATGCTGATAATTTCCGACCGCGCCGCCGACGAGGCCGCTCGCCTGCAACAGCAATCAACCGTGATAGAGCCCATTCCCCTGAAAGCCGAAACCCTGAAATCCCTGACTTGCATTGACGGGGCCGTTCTGCTTTCCCCTGGCGGGATCTGCCATGCCATCGGCGTGATCTTGGATGGGTTGGCCAGTGAAAACGGCACGCCATCACGCGGGGCGCGCTACAATTCGGGCATCCGTTATGTGGACACTTGGTCGGAAAACGGCCATAAAACATTGGCGGTCATCGTCTCGGAGGATGGCGGTGTGGATATTTACCGGAATACTCGGGCGCACGCCCAATAGCCCCCCCTTCCCCATCGGCGCTGGCGGGGTTGATGCTCCGTGTGCTTCGACTGCCTGCGACCGGGGCAACCGATCTGGTTCGCCCCGCCCGCAGTCAGCCTCGCATACTCGCCTGAACCCCGCCATCACCGCGGGGAAGACAAATTCGAGCATTCACCCCAGAAGGCACCCTCGCTTAATCTAAGGTGTCATTGGATATTATTTAATCCAAGTCCGTTATTCCAAGTTTCTCTTGAAGTTCAGCGCGTTTTTTATCGAATTCAATCTTTTGTTTGTCTGTCAATTCGCCTCTCCTCAGCAACCCGAAGCCTATCCCGTAGTAAAGGATCTTGAAGTCCTCTTGAGATAATGGCAACTGGATCGAGTTCAGATACTGCCCCTTCCGATTCCCTTCTAATTCCTTCAAGGTTTTCATTGATGTAATTTGTGATGTTTGTAAATTCGTTTTTGTTGATGGAATATTCCCATTTCTTTGCGTTTTCTACCGTACATTTTCGCGCACTTTTTCCACTGTTGTCAATATAAAGTGTTGTTATTTTTTCTTTGTTTGGATTACGTGATATGTATTCTTCCAGCGCAGAAACCTTCCCTTCCGCCAATGTATACAAATCGATAAACTCATCAAACGGGAAAAGCCTGCCTGTCTTCACTCCCCGCTCAATGGCGTTAATAAAACTTCTTTCAGCGGTGTTGTAGACCTGAATGATCGTCACCTCATGCCCGTGTGCGAGCGCGGCGTCCAACATCCGTTTCACGTTCTCGAATTTGCTCAACGCCGCGTCGAACACAATGTCGGCGTTTTTATAGGCGTCCGGGTTCATCGTGTCCATCACATAGCCCTTGCCCGCGCCCGGGTTGCCGGTGACCAGCACAATCTTTTTAGGTTTCCCGCTGGCTAACGCCTGCTCCCATGCCTTGTAGGCGATGGCGTTTCCGGCCTTTCGGGAACCGTTCACCAAAGCGGGCGTGTAGCCGGGCACCAGATAGCGCGACTTGTCGGGGTCGATAACGATGCGCCCCGTCTGCTTGTCCGTGTGGTTGCCGATGTATTCCTGGGCTGCAGCGTCAATGTTCGCGGAGTCGCCCGCCCATCCGTCCGTCACCGCCTTTATGTCATTTTCGAGTTGGACGCTGTCGGGCTTTTTCAATCTGGCGCGCTTCAACTGGGATTCGATATTTTCCCTGGCGGATTTGTATTCATAATTTTGTGACAATTTTTCCAGCGACTGCTTCAGGGCGGCATCTCCGCTCATCAGACTATACGTGATATCGGCCTTTCTCCCGTCGAAGGCGCCACGGTTTTTACTCGCCGATTTTATCTGTTTGGGGTCGAAGGCCACGTAGACGTTCGAGAGCGCGTGCCCGCCGTGGCGGCCGTTGTCGTAGACGTTGCGCACGATCAGGCCGTCGTGCCCAGCGTTCATCGACTCTTTCACCCATTCTTCCGTGCTTAGGCCGTCGAGGTTGTTCCAGCGGCCGCCGTCGCCCTCCATGACACGGGGGTTTTTCATCTTCAGGTACGCGTCGTAGATCCCGCCGGTGATGGCATGGAACGGGTTCGCCTCCTTGCTCGGGGAATACCCCTTCGCCACGTTCCAGCGGTCGCTGAAGTAGAAGCCCGGCTTCCCACGGTTCATCCCCGATTGGAACGTCGTGAACCCGCCCGCGCGGGCCCCGTGGTAAAGCACCAGGGGTTCGCCGTCGGGGCCCTTCACCACGTCCTTCCAGTCATTCGACCAGCGTTTGAATTCGGGAGTGCGCACTGTCACCCACTGCTCTTCCGTCAGCTTGCTCTTGCGGCCGTTCGGGGCCTTGTGCCAGTCTTTTGTGCCACGGTAGCGATGCTCCACGTCAGCGCGGGAGGATTCAGCACGGGCCGTGGATTTTTCATTAAAAGTATTGAGAGAATATGACCTTTCGACTTGACGGATGTCATTTTGTGTGTACACTTTTCCATAGAAAGAGCCTCCTTCTAAGGTTGACCGCGTGGGAACATCTATCCCGAAGTAGTCCGCCAGTTGTGAGGCTCTTTCCGTGTGCATATAGCACAGTTGCGTCTCCTGGTTCTTTTCGCTCCAGATCCAATCCTGCAGGCTCTCCGCGTTCTTTCCCGTCGCGGTGACGATGTCGCTCACGATCATCTTGTAGTCCGTTGAGTCATGGGATCCCAGCTCAAATATGACCATGATCGGATTGCCGTCGTGCGAGGAGATGACATCCGTCAGCACCGCCAATCGGTTGCCCTCAAATTTCTTGCTGCGGAACACCATCGCGGGATCGTGGCATTGTTTCAACGCGTCCGCGATTTCCTCATTCGTCAGATTGTGCCTGCGAATATGCCCGAGGCGATTTTGCTTCATGTGCAACGGCGCGTCACCTGTCGCGTCCATTTTGAGTTCTCGCGCCAAGAAAGAAATCACTTGGGGCGTTTTCCCAAATTTAAAATCTTGTTGTCCGGTAAATCCTTTGGCATCGAATAAAGCGATCTGCTCCAACACACTCTTTCTCGTCTGCTTCATCGAATAGTGCAGTTCGGCCGTCTGCAGATGGTGATCATACTTCGCCTGTTCCATCCCCGTGGCCTCGCGCAGCTCTTGCTCAAAACGCTCGTCCACCTTGCCGTCCTCGATCATCTTTCCGAAGACCAGCGCGCGTTCGATGATCGCCTTAAAATATTCCCGCATCGCCTTGAAAAACTCGCCCACGCTTTTGGGCATCGAGGCTTCGGCCTCCTTCCCGGAAAGCGTATAGTCAACCGCGCGCGCGGAAAACCACTCGATCAGGTCGCCGTCGGAATCTCCGTGCTCGCGCCTGCCCGTCTCGCGCTCGTAATCCGCCTTCCACTGCCTCAGCCCGTCGCGGAATTCCCCTTCGTCCAGGCGCTTTTTCACGTGGGCTTCCGCGTATTCCTCCACCAGCGTTTGCGGTGTCGCCCCGCGATACAGCCGCACGACATCCTGCGAAACCCCGTCGCGTGTTTCACGCGCGTTTGAGCCCAAAACACGGATATCAGCAGGCGACATGCCTTCCCTCACGCCCGTCTGCGGATCCTTGGCCGCCGTCGTGATCCGCTCATACGCCGCCTCGGCGCTGATGAGGCCCGCATCAATGTCGTCTTGCAGCGTCCGCGCCGCGTCCAAATCCTTCCGAATGTCCAGCCCCGTCATGCGCTGATAATGCTCGGCTAAGTCCTCCAACGCCTTGCGGGATTTCCTTTCGATGTCCACCGCACCGTCGCCGCCTCCCGGCCGCGAGGACTGCCGACCCATGAACGCGCGCACCACCTCAGAAGTCGGTTCGCCGTTCTCCGTCAGCGCCGTCTTTATGTCGCTATCCTTGACAGAAAATATTTCGTGGAGTATATTTTCTAACGAGGCTGGGGTTGCGCTCGGATAGTTCGCGTTTTGCGGATGATGCCTTGTTTGAAACGCATTCCCCAGCCTCTCTCTTTGCATCACCTCGTGCACGTAGAACTTGTTTCCACTTCCACGGCGCTCCACGACAGCTTCGACGACAAACACCTCTCCGCCGATATTGACAGGCGCTGCGATAACGGCAGTGTCATATCCTCTGCCCTTCCAATTTTTCTGGAAGTCAATCACAACACCTTTTTCAATAACGGTGTCGATCGCCGCGAACGCCGCCGCCTTTGAGGATCCAATACCTTTAGAAATAGATGATTTTACGCTTTGTCTTTTAAATTTAACTGATCCTAATGTTGGGTTTTCAAATTCTGTTTTTCCGCGCTTTCTCAAAATGAAAGCCATTACAACATCAGCCAATCCTTTTTGCATCACTACTTCATTGCCAGTGATGGATGCCACAGGAGGTCCTTCCAAATACCGACGCGATGCCGCCTTCTCCCAGTCGCCGAACTCTCTTTTAAATCCTTCGGTCCGCGCGGCCGCCCATTCTTCGGAGGACAGTTTCGACGCCGTGCCGTCCGGGGCGCGGTTCATCAACGGGGAATTTTCATACCTGTGCCCCACCGCCGCCAGCTGCTCATGCAGCGGACTGCTCGCCGTCACTTTTCGCATGCGCGTACTGGCAACCTTTTCGTTTAGCGAACGCGACAACTTCTCATCCACCGCCACGAGGCTTCCCTGCTCCGCCTTGAACCACCCGTCCGGCGACTTGAAGTAGATGCCCGTGCTGTCGGAATACCGCGAAAGCACCGTGTTGCCTCGGGCGTCCTGCTGCTCCACAAATTCCACGTCGTCACCCTGCCATTTGCCCTCGGCGATTTTCTCCATGTCGTACTTTCGCGCGAGCATCTGCGCGCGGGCTTCGGGGTTGTGCGCCTTCATGTCCGCGTTCAATTCCTCGCGCCGGGCTTCCAGCTCCAGGTTCTTTTCACGGGCGAGGGACATGTCGCGATTCGGCCACGCCTCGCGGAACAGTTCGATCTGTTTGCCCGGGTCTGTTTCCGCCATGATCTGGTCCGCCACGTCGTCGCGCAGGCCCACGAGGTTCAGGCCCTCCTTCCATTGAAACAATTCCTTCGCCTCGTGCGCGTCGATCGACACGCGGGTGGATATGCCCAGCACGACCAGTGGCAGCAGCGCCAAGGCCGTGTCCATCGTCTGCGGGCCGAAGTCACGCCAAAATTCAGTCCACTGCGCCTCCGGAATGTCGGCGTCGAGCGCGCGGCCTATCGACTGTATCAGCAGCGGCACGGCGTCCTGCGTGCGTTCCTGCACCGTCTCCTTCGCCCAGTTGATCGTGCCGTACTTGGCGCCGTTTTTCAGCACCTGCATCCCGCCGCCGAGCAGGTATTTTCCGGACTCTTTGGCCAGCCTCGCCTCAAAACTGCTCATGAAGCCAGGCAGCGCCTTGCCCACCAGCCCCGTGCAGGTTTTCCCCAAAATCCCCGCCCCGAACATCGTCTTGAATTGCAGACGTTCCACAAACGCACCGCCTACCCCGGCGGGGATCGCCATGAGCAGGGCCTGGTCGAAGCCGATCTCCTGGTCCATGTAATTCTCAAGGGCCTCGCCCGCCAGCGAGGCGGAGACCAGCGGGATGCCCACGTAGGGAACCCCAGCCACCAGCGTGTACACGGAGGAGCGCAGGGCCGGGTTTAGTATTTTTTTGGTGAAAAAGTTGTCGCCTTCGGCCGAGTCAAAGATGTTCTCGCCGAAATTCCTGGCCCAGCGCTCTGCGTCGCGCGTGTCGTCGGCGTGTTTAATGACTGCGGCGACTTGAGTGCGCTGACCGGGCGTCAGTTCGATCGAAAATTTGCCGGGGGCGTTGCTTGTGGCGATCGAACGGTCGTATGTGCCGTCGGCGACGGGCGAGTAGCCGGGCGCGGCCAACGCCATCCCTTTTATGCCGTAAGACACGCGCTCGCTTTCAAGCAGGCGTTTGCGCAGATATTGCGCGTCGTCACACCCGCCGCCTTCCAAAAACGCCTGCTTGTGCGCCTCGTTTTGGAAATGCAGGTAGACCGTGGATTTTTCGTCCTTGAGGGCCGCCTTGGCATCGTCCAGACGTTTCAAAAATCCCAAATCCCCCGTCATCGTGCCGATGCCCCGGAAAAAATCGGCCGCGCCGCGCCCCACGTTCTCCAAGGCGTTTTGGGCCCAGCTTTTGTCCTGTCCGGGGAGCGTCTGCACCCAACCGCGCGCGAGCATCACAAACATCTCCTTCCCCTCGTCGGAAAGGTCGGCGAATTTTTTGCCGAAATCCTCCGAGTCTTTTATCCTCCAGGCATCCTTGTCTTCGCCCGGAAAGCGGATTTTACGGTCGTTTTCATAGGCGGACAGCAACCGTTTTCGCTCATGCTCCCCCACGTTGGAGGCGCGCAGCCTCTCGTCCATCCGGGCGGCGTCCTTTCGCCCGTATTCCTCGGACATGAAATCCCGGAACGCGTCGAAAAAGCGCATGGCGTCCGGATTCTCCTGCGCCATCTTGCGCCCCGCCGCGTGGGCGATGCGCCGCCGCCCGTTGATGGCCCTGTCGTCGCCTTTGGCGCCGTCAATCAGGGCGGGCGGGGTGATCGCGGCCATGCCCTTCGCCCCGCGAAAAAACGCCTCGCTCACCGCCTGGCCGCTGCGCTCGGAAAACGCGTCCTCGTGCTTGAATTTCTCCCGCAGGCCCTTCGCATATTCGGTGTGGGTCGCCCCGTCCTTGCCGCAGACTTGCCGCATGTCCTCCTCCAGCAGGAAGCGCGCGCGCCCCATGTCCACCTGGTGCTTGTCGGCCATGTACATGAGGTTCTTGCGCTCGGCGTACTCCTCGTCAAACGGCGTCCCGTTGCGCGCCGACGCCTCCTCGGCGGATTGCGTGATAAAAGAATGCCACTGCCGCGCCCCGAGCGGGGCGGACCTGTCGCCGTTGAGGTACGAATCCCTGAGTTCCCGCCCAAGCCGCCCGTCGCGCTTCGGCGTTTCGGCCGGTTTTTGTCGGTACGTGTCGGGATCGCTCAAAGCCGCCAGGCCGGGCGGCATGAAAAGCTCCCTGTTCCAGGCGGCATTCTCCCCATGCGCCAGTTCGCCCCCCGGAACGTCCGAGGACGCCGACTGCCAGGCCGTTTCAAACGCCGCGTTCGCCCCGTCCCATTGCTCTTTGGTGAAATTTTCCATGGTCTTTAGAAGCGCTCCGACGCGTGTTGCGTCCACGAAACGGTGATTTTCGGATAAGACATCTGCCCCATCGCGTTTTGCGCGTCGTCGGCGGCCTTCTTGGCCTCGCCTTCCTTGAAGAAATTCCTGACGATATCCTCTTTTTTCATGTCCGGGTTCTCCTTCATGAACGCGATCAGCTCGTCGCGCTTGTCCAGATACGCCTCCATGGAGTCTTTCTCCTGCTTTTGGCGCAGTGTTTGCTCGCTTAAAGCCGGGTCGCCCGGCTTCAGCTCATAAGGTTTTTTAAACTCTCCGCTTTTGTTCTTTTCATCCAGACGCGCCAGCATTTCCTTAACGAGCGGCTTTCTGCTGAAGGACTTCGGATCGGTCCGCTCCATTGCCATTCCCTCGAGTCGGTCTTTCAGGGACTGGTCAAGGCCGCTCGCGTCCAGATGACGCCCCACATTGAGCATAAAGGCTTCCGTGTCCACACCCTCCACGTTCAACGGAGCCCCGCGCACAAAATTGTAAATCTTGAAATACCGCTCCCGGCTGAACCTTGCCTCGGCGGCGGCTTTCGCGTCGGCCGCCACCCGGTTGCCCTCCAGGTACGAGGCGGCGCACATTTTGTCTATCCTCCCCTGCGTCTCCAACTTTTCGATTTCCCCGTTCGTCAGGCGTTTCCCGCTTTTCGCCGTGTCATAATAAATCTCGGCCGCGTTCTTTTGCTGGCGCAGGGAGATATTCCGGTCGATCATCATCTGCACGTTTTTCGTTTCCTCGATGCTAAGGCGGCTGTATCCACCTTCCTTAAGCTTCTTGCGCGCCTCAAACGGATCCGTTTCCGCGAGTTTTTTCGCCTCGTAGGTCTCTTCCAATATCGGGCCTTCCGCCAGCCATTTTTCATTGTCGGCGGCGGACAGGTAGCCTTTTTGAAGGGCCTGCGCCCGCAACGTTTCCGCCTCCCCATACTTGCCGTTTTCGTAATAGCGCCTGCGCAGGCCGTACACCTCCTCGCGCCCCTTGTCCACCTCGGCGGCAATCCCCTCCGCGTTGGCCTTTCTGCGCAGGCCGTCGATGCGGCCCTGGAACGCCTTCATCCGGGCCTGGCCGCCGACCGTGGTGTCCTCCTTCATTTTATCGAGGTGAAAATTCCCTTCCTGCGCGACCCAGTTTTCCCACACTTCAAATTCCATGGGGCGCTCTTTTTTGTACTCGTCGAAGCGCGTCTCGATGTCCAGGAGCGTGTTTTCCGCCTCCATGTCGCGGCGCATGTCCCTGGCCTGGGCGAGGCTGTCGGACATGAAGGCGGCGGCGCGGCTGACGTCGAAGAAGCCCTGGGCGAAGCCCTCCGCCCCGCGGCCGACGTTGGCGTCGTCGTGCCAGTAGGGGATCCCGCCCGCCGTCTGCGGATGGCCTGAGTTGATAATGGGTATGACAATGCGTGGCATGGCGTTTTTGGTGTGTTTTAAAATTGAAACCGGGGATGCGGTCAAACACGCCCTACCGTTTGGCGAAGATGGACTGCCCGGCGTAGTTTTTCTGCCCGGCCGTGTAGGCGTTGGCGACCATGGAGGTTCCCGACAGGATCGAGCCGCCCACGCTGAACCACTTGTTGGTCCGCGCGTTCGCGGCCGTGTTGCGGTACATTTCGGCGCTTTGCAGGAGGCTTTGCGCGCGCGCCTGGCCCGCGTAGGAGGTGTTTTGGTTTTGCAACTCGAAGCGCTTGGCCGAGTCGGCCATCACCTGCAGGGGCGAGCCCGTCATCTCCAACCCGTTTGCGGCGGCCGCCGCGCGCTGCGCGGCCAGCTGCTGCTTTTGCGCCAGCCTGTCCTGCGAGATCTGGGCCGAGGCCTCGGCCCGCGCGTTCGCGGCCTCCTGCTCCGCCAGCTGCGCGTTGTAGTTGGCCATTTGCTCCTCTTGGTTCCCGACGATGAGCGAGCCGGCCGTGGAGGCGATGGCCCCGGCCACCGAGGCCGCCACCGATGCGAGTGCGAGTTCGATTCCCATGATGTTTAGATCCTTTTGAAGCGTTGTTTCATTGTGTCGTGGTTGGCTAAAAATCCCATCCGCGCATAGAGGCGGTCCGTCCCGCGGCGGCCCAATGCCATGGCGAGGGTGTAGCCGCGGTCCTTGGCGCAGGACAGCAGCGCCTGCGCCGTGTGCCTGGCCCCGGCGGCGCGCGCGGGAAGCGGGGCGTCCGGGTTGGTCGTGAGCCAGACGAGCTGGCACACGCCCACATGCGCGTCCATGTAGAGCCACTGCGCCGCGCACGGCTCGCCCGCGCACACGGCGACGGCCCCCGCGGGCGGCAGCCACGAGGCGTCGGGCGCGGCCACGCCGTGCGCGGCGCACCACCGCCGAAAGGCGTCGTAGTGACGCTCGCGGTCAAACGGTTCCAGGCGCACAGGCGGGGTTTTCATCGGCTTGGTTCAGCTCAGTTCGGCGACGACGGACAGCACCGTCAGCGGCACGGGTTTTTCCGAGCGCGCCACCACGTTCTTTTCGCGGGCGGCGCCGGAGAGGAAATTCACGCGGCGCACACCGCTGAACAGCGGCACCGGCTTTTCCGGGTCGCACGCGCTGTCGCGCACGACGACCGGCTCGAGGTTGCGCGAGGAGCAGCCGACCAGGCACTCGCCCGAATCCTTCAGGCGCACGTCCGCCGCGCAGACGCGGCGCACGCGGCCCTGCGTCGTCCCGTCGGCCACGACCGCGTCGAGCGGGAGCGTCTCCAGTTCCGCCGCGTAGGGCAGCCCCGCGACGATGTGGGTGAAGCCGTCCCGCGCGTCGAAACAAAGCGGGCGGCCGTCGTCGGGGACCGTCCGCTCGCCGATGTAGCAGCCGTCCGCCAGCACCCCCACCGTGCGCCCGCGCAGATGCCGGAGTTTTTCGCCCGGGAACGCCTCGACCGCCCCCTCCTGCGAATGGACGGCGAAGGCGTCCAAAAAATCGACCTGCGCGCCGTCGCGCGCGAAATCCCGCGTCTGGCAAAAGCGCATCCGCTCGACACGGACGGAGCCGTCCCGCCGCACGGACATCCAAAGCTCGTCGCCATCGTCGTTGGGCATGGTCTCGACCGAAAGAATCTCCCCGTCGGTCTCGTAAAGGAACCACGCGCAGACGTTCTGGTCCTGCTCGTAGGTCATGCCCGCGAGCTTCCCGTCCTTGCGCACGCACCACAGCACGGTGTCAGGGTGGTTCTGAAACGCCATGTCCACGCACCCGTCCCCGAGGATATGCTGGGCCATTATCGTGCTTTCCTCCGAGACGTAGCCGTCCTTTTCCAACCGGTACTTGTACTGGCGGATGCTCTTGCCGCCGCGCTGGAGATAAAAGATGGAATCCCCCACGCATTCGGACCCCACGCCCGTGCTGCCGTAGGCCGTCTGCCGGTTGACGCGGATCGAGCCGGGCGTGACCGCGTCCCTGGCGTCCGCCGCCCCGACGCGGTACTCGCCCGCGCCCGTCCCCACGGACAACTCGTCCAGCGGCTTGATCCACAGGATCTCGTCGAAACCGCCGGTGCTGACGGCGAACCTGAGCGCGTCGGTGTCGAGCGCGCCCTCCTTGAAATTGTAAATGTCGTCGACGGCGCTGCCCCAGACCGTCTGCGGGGCGGCCCGGGTGCCGCCGAAGTACAGCCTCTGCTGGTAAAGGCCCACGGCGTTCGGGTATCCGTTTACCTCGCAAAAGGCGCCGTCCCACCAGCGGTGGGTGTCCTCCTCGAAAACCATGTCTGTGACGATTTTGGCGAGCACCCCCTTGCCGCCGATGTCCGAGACCGGGCTGTTTGTCTCGATGTGGGCCCCGGGAAAAACCTCTTCATACTCCGCTTGCGTCAATATGCGCGCGACGCCGCGCTTGTAATACTCGTCCACGTTGAACTCTATGCTCACGTGGTCGTCCCCGTTTTCCGGCGTGGAAAATTCCTTGGCCGTGACGCGGATGTCGCAGGTGTTCTCCTCCTCGCCGCTCACGTCGAGGTTCCGGTCGCCCTGGGCCCCGTAAATGCGATAGGGCTCCCATGTGGCGCCGTCGTCGTAAGAGCGCTCGAAAAGGAGCTTTCCGCTCCAATTTCCGGTGGTCGACATGAACCAGTCTCCGTGCACCTTGGGCATGACAAACTCCCGCTCCCACGAGCCCAGGTTGCTCAGGTTGATGATGCGGGAGACCTCGTCCGTGGGCTTGGGCCACTCCATGACAAACGGGGCCCCCAGGGAGCGCGCGTTAAAGAATCCCTCCGTCTGCGCCTGGAGCATGCAATATCCGTCCTTCAGCGTCTTTGACGCCCGCACCTTGGCGTCCCTGTCGTCGTTCATGTCCGTCAGCGGGGGCGTCCCGGCGAAGTCCATCTCCCCGATGGTCCAGTGGTCGCCGGCGTTGCGGCAGAGCATGTGGGGCGGATGTTTCGGGTGCGTCAGAAAGATGACATCCAGGCTCTGCGTGTAGCGGACGGCGTACAGCTCGGACACGGCGTAGGGCGTGCGAAGTTCCGTGACGTACGCCGGCACCCCGTCCTCGTGCCCCGCAAAAATCCGAACGACGCTCCCGTCCGGGTTGAGCACGCGGAGCTTCTTCTCGCCGAACTCGACCATCCGCGTCTCGTCGCGCGAAAACTCGAAGCGCACGAGAAACGCCCCGCTCTCCGGCGTGAGCGCCCCGCGCACATGCTCGAGCCCGCGGCGCTTTGTGGCGCCGCCGTAGCGCATGGGGCGCATGTTGCGCAGCGTCTTGCAGCCGGAGGCGTACTTTTCAAGGTCGATCCTGCCGTGCAGGTGGGGGCTGAACTCGCCGCCGTTGAAGGCGTTTATGGGGATGCGCAGGGCCATGGCGGTTTCTAGAAGGAGGCGTTGATCCCCGCGTGCTTGGCGGCCACCCAGAGGCTGCGCCTCGCGGGGGGGGCGGGAGCGATTCGAGGGCGTCGACCCCGCGCGCGGCGCATGACGCCGTCATGAGATACTCCTTCAGGAGCGCCTCGGAAAGCTGCGGGTCGGCGTTGACGGCCACGGCCAGCTCGCGCGCCAGCAGACAGGCGACGGCCTCGGCGCACAGGTCGTCCAGCTCGCCCGGGATGGCGTTGCGGACGTATTCAATATGTGCATACGCCGCGTCCGTGTGCAGGCGGTCCCCCACGCGGCGGCAGGTGTCGGCCCCGCCGTTGAGGCGGATCAGGCGCAGGCAATCGGAGGGCAGCTGGTACTGCCGGGAAAACCCGAATGGCGGCGGCTCGGCCAGCTCGGCGAGCCTCGCCAGCGCGCGGGCGCACGACCAGTGGCCGGAGCGCAGCACGCGGCGCAGCACGGGTTCGAACAGCATCGCGCAGCGGCGGGCCTCGGCGCTGTCGTCGGCCAGCGAATGGATCGGGGCGTTGCCGACGCGCGCGAGGGCCAGGTTGCAAATGTCCACCTTGTTCATGCGTTTTTAAAATTTTTGTGTTTGTGTTTCCTCGGCGGGGAAACCCCGTTTCCGGCGCGCGGAAAAGGCGCGCCGGAAACGGGGCCGGGATTCGGCGGCCTAGGCCGAAGGCGACTCGTCGCAATAGACGGCGGCGACCAATTCCTCTTCCATACGGTTGGCGCCGAACATCTGCGTGGAGTACACCTGGGTGGCGTAGCTCTTGTCCGCGCGCTGGTCGATGCGGCTCTCGATCGGGGCGCCGGTGCGCCCGAGCAGGCCGTACTCGACGAAGGCGAAGCACGTGCGCACGTCGGTGCCGGGTTCGAGGTCGAGCAACTCGGTCTTCACGAACTCCATACCCATGAAGTAATTGATGTTGCCGTCGACCAGCGCCTTCACGCTGGCGTAGTCGGAACTGGAGACCTGCTGCACGTTGGTGAGCAGATCGTCGAGCTGCTGCTGCGTGTGGGCGAAGTAGAGCTTCGCCCCGCGCATGAGGTCCTTTTTGGAGATCTTCGATTTCGCGGCGATGAGCTTCTCGAGCGTCAGCCCGCAGCTTTTGCCGCCGGTGTCGGCGGCGATCTTCTGCGAGGCGGGCAGCTCTACGGGCTTGGTCGGGCCGTCCTCGGCGGCGTCCTGCGTGAGGGCGGCCTGGGCGGTGCCGGTCGCGGCGGCGATGATCTCCTCGTCTTTGGCGCGGTTCATGGCGAAAACGGCGGCCTGCGCGTAGGCGCTGGTGGGATCGGCGAGGGCCTCGACCTTGTCGGTCGCGTCCACGAGCGTGGCCCACTGGAGCGTGGTGAGATAGTTGGCGCGGCGCGCGTGCTGCGGCTCGCACAGCGGGGTGTCGCCGTTGCGGGTCGTCTTGCGGACGGCCTTGACCTGCCCGAGCTGGGCGAAGAAGGCGGTCTTGCCGCCGCCGACCTCGCGCCGGATTTTGTCGCCCAGCTTGGACTCGGTCTGCTGGGAGAGGTGCTGGATGTTCTGGTTGTAGCTGTCGACCAGGTATTTTTCGATTTGTGCGCCCATGGCGTGTTTTTCCTTTTGTTTGTGTGTTAAGATTTTGGATACACCGGGTTGTGTTTGAAAAATTGAAACCAAGGATGCGACAGGCGGTTTTGAGCTGACTTTTGGGGCTTCGAGTCGAGGCGATATATGATATCGTCGAGGCGAGAACACCAAAAAACAGCCAAAATCCGACCGAGCAGCCGATGTGTTTGAATTTTCAAACACAACCTAACTTCACTTGACGGCCCGATTGTCCCTCGCGGGGTCGGATTCCTCGCCCTTGACGCGGCTGGCGTGCGGAAGCGCTTTTAAATTTCCAACGGGGCTTGTCGCGCAAGTTGTCCCGCTTCTTCCGCAGTCATTTTTGCGCGGCGGTTTCGCGCACGCAACACCGCGCCAAAGATTTCCCTAGCTGGCGCTTTTCTATGGGGCCAATAGGGGAATGAGGCCCCGGTGGCACACACGAAAAATCTCCGAAATTGGAGTGTCGGCTAGAACACCGACAGTGCTAGCGCACCTAAAGCTTGCGCTTTAGCTCTTGTCGCTCGCTGTAGATAGCTCGCTCGGTACGTGTTCCCGCGGTTAAAATCCTCCGATACTACGTTCTGCGTCGGCGAAAGGCGGGAGCTGGAGCAAGCTATTTATAAGCGAGCGGAACGTGCGACTGCGCAGCAGGCGGTCCGCAGGACTGTCGGCGTATTAGCCGACACACAATACCAAGGTACAGCCCCCGCCTTTCCCCTACCTTGTGGAGCGAGCCGTTTATGAGCGAGCGGAAGGAGCGGACATGAAATGTCCGGTGCGTAGCACTGTCGGCGTTCTAGCCGACACTCCCACTTCGTCTCGAAGAATTTTTCCTCGCGGGAAGAGCGGGCGCAATCTGTGCGAAAACTATGAGGTGCTTTTCTAATGGTTTTAATTCCCTTGCACTTGACTCACCGCGCCTAGGGCGCGGCGTCATCACCGCCTCGACCTTCCCGCACCGCGCTTCGACTACGCTTCCAAAAAAATCTATGGCGCGGCGCGCAGAGGCGTATATGATAGGCCGTATGAACCGCAGAAAATTTTTGGCGTGCGCGCTGGCGGCTTTGGGGATCTGGGCGGTATCCTTCGCCGCGCAAGCGACGAAGGATCCGGGCTTTCGCCGGATCTGTGTGGCGCGTCACGGCCATCGTCCCGGCGGCAGCGGCGATCCGGCATTGCTGCCGTTGGGCGTGGAACAGGCACGGCTGCTGGGAGAGCGCTTAAAGTCCATCGGGTTTTCCGGCAACATCTACGCCTCTCCCTACCTGCGCACCGTGCAGACGGCGGCCGAGGCGGCCAAGGTGCTCGGCGTGCAGGTGCGGCTCGAGCCGCGGATCCAGGAGGGCACGCACATCCCCGGCCTGCCCGACGCCGTCGGCCTGACGCAGGCGCAGCTGGAAGAACGCTTCCCCGGCCTGATCGCTCCCGAGCCCGCGTTAAAGCACCCGTGGGTGCTCACCGACAACATTGGAAAGCTTTTGGAAAAACGCGTCGAGACGGCGATCGACACGCTCTTGGAAACGACGAAGGGCGATCTGCTGCTCGTCGGCCACAAGCCGACGGTGAAGGCTGCCCTCAAAATTCTCTCCGCGCGCGCGAAGGTGGAAACGCGCATCAATATCTGGAACTGCACGCTGATCTACTTCATCGTCGACCGCGAAGGCCGCACCCATTTTGTGAGCGCGGGCACGGACTTCCTTCCGCCCGAACAAATCACCGACAACTTCCGCCCCGGCCTGCTCGACGAAAAACCGGCCGACGCCCCGAAGGATTAAGCACTCGACTCCCCGCGCCACAGGCGCGGCATCATCACCATCTCCTATACGCCCTCTCTCCCCCGTCAAAATTATACCCGCCCTTCCCGCGAGGAAAAATCGCGCAAGGCTGCGTTTGCGTCGAGCTAGGTAGGGGAGCAGTAGCGTCGTACAGCCCCCCTACCTATTTCTCCTTAAACTTCGCCTTGCGCGATTTTAACCGCGGGAACGGCAAAAATCGGAGATTTTTGCCGTGTGATTTCACAGAGCTCACGCCCCAACTGGCCCCTCAGCCCTGCGCCAGCCTTCGTTGCAGGCCGACGACCTCGCGGACGCGTTCGTCGTGCCGAGGATCCATTTTGTTCCAATAAGCGTCGTCGCGGTCGGACAAGATGGAGTCCAGTCGGCCGCGCAAATCGCCGCCCGGGTGCCCGCCGCCTATGCGGGCCGTGTCAAAACCGTCTTCCGCCATGTCCTTGCCGATGCGCGCCAACAGGCGGACAAAGCGCGGATCGTTGCCGATTTTTGGGTCGTTCACCAAATCATCGGCGTCGAACCGCGTGGCCACACGGCGGGCCGAGGCTATCGTCCGGTTGAGGGCGGCCCCGCCGAACTCGGGGTCGGCGCGCAGCTTCTCCATGGCAGCCTCGTGGCACTCCTTCGCGTGCGTGCCCATGCGCCGGACGTGCTCGCCCTCGTAGGCGTTGGCCCATTTGACGAGGCCCTCAAACTGCCCTTGCGAGAGCCCCGCCTCGTGGGCGGCGGTCTTGAAGGCGTTGAGGCGCTCGTGCGACCACGCCACGTCGGCGGGCCAGTCGAACGGCTTTTCGAAATTGTACTGCGCCGCGTCGGGGGGGCGGCCCAGCGCGTTGTAAAAAGCGTCCAGCTCCGCCTGCGGGGCGTCGGGCGGCGGCACTTTTAATCCTCGGTCGCCCGGGCCCATTTTCACTTCGAGCTCGCGGTAGGAATCCGCCAGCTTTTGCACGCTGGAGAACTTCGCGCGCACGCTCTCGTGCGGCGTCCAGTCTTCGCGCGTGAAATTTCCCTCGGCGTCCGTCCATGCGGCGGCGGAAGTTTGTGGGGCGTCGTTTTCGTTTTTCTCAATCGTTTCTTCGTTCATGGTATATGTGGTGAAAAAATGTTTACAAAAACTATTCGTTGTCCGTAGTTCCTACCGTGTGCCACCGCTCGGCCGCGCCGTTTTTTGCGGTCGGGGCCGCGCGGCATCGTCGGCGCGCATGCGGTCGATGTGCAGCAGGACGGCGCGCATGCCCTCGCGCAAAAAGACGTCCTCCGCGCGGTCGCCCAGCCCAGCGCTCGAACGCCCCCAGCCGAAGGCGCGCCGCAAATCCGCCAGCACTTTTTCGCCCGATCCCGTGGCGAACGCGTCGCGGTAGGCACGCGCGAGGGCCTGAAAATCTTCCGGCTCCCGCGTCATTGCGCGGCCCCCCGCAGAAGTTCGGGCGGAAGTTTTCCCATGGCGTCCGCGCCCTGCTGCAGCATGGCCATCTGCCGCCCGGCCTGCTCCGCGCGCGCGCGCTCCGCCCGTATTTTGTCAACCTCCCCGCGCGGGCGCAAAAACCGCGCGGGCAGCGACAGATTCTGCGCCAGCCCCTGCGTGACGGCGTCGAAGTCCACATGGTCGAGGATCGCGTTGTCGATCTGCACCAGCGGCAGCATGATCTCGGCGAACTGCGCCCACGCGCGCGTCTCCAGGCTCTTGATCGCCATCGCGATTTTGGAGACATACTCCACGCGCATGTCGAGCACCCAGTTGCCGTCGCCGTTGTCGAGCGCGGCGGGAGCGGGGCCGAATTCCCCGTTGCGCGCCATCATCGCGAAGACCCGCGTGAGCAACGGGGTGAAAAACTCTGTCGTTAGCCGCGCGAAGGTCGGGGAGAACAGCACGAGCTTTTCCGCGCTGCGCTCGGCGACCTCGCGGGCGGTCATCTGCTTGTCGAGGGTGGACATCATCTGGAACATGTCCACAAAGAATATGGAGTTGATCTGCTGGCGCTTCACCTCCGCGCGGTCGCGGCCCACGTCGTAGCGCCCGGCAGTCTGCCATTCCTGCGGCACGGCCTTGTTGACGGGATCGTAATACGTGATGCCGCCCGCGCGCGAGTCGACCGTAAAGGCGCCGTCGAACGGCGCGAGGATGGGCGGATTGGCGGCCTTCTCGCCGAGCACGTCGAGGTCGTCCTCGATCTTGTTGAGCTGCTTGACGACCGGCAGGGCCGTCCAGGCGGGCGAATAACCGTAGGACTCAAAGTTCGTCTTCAAAAACCGCGATACGAAATAGGGCATCTCGTCGTACCCCGACTCGCGCACCACGTGGCGGTTCTGCGCGTCCACCCAATAGGAGGCGTAGGGTTTGCTGCGGTTGTCTTTTCGCATGGGGTTGCGGTTGGCCAGCGTGCGCGGCTCGACGGCGTGGATGAAATCCCAT
Source organism: Opitutales bacterium (assembly GCA_031556275.1). Taxonomy (GTDB): domain Bacteria; phylum Verrucomicrobiota; class Verrucomicrobiia; order Opitutales; family JAKPNF01; genus JAKPNF01. The sequence goes on along the minus strand of JAVBTG010000082.1, from coordinate 8,294 downwards.
TTGCGGGCGGCCGCCGCCGGATCACGCGCGCCGAGCAGCTTTTTCATGTCGGGGTGCAGGCGTTCCGCGCCGAACTGCTGGGCCGCCTGCCGCGCGGTGAGCTTGAACTCGCGGTACACGGTGTCGACCATGCCGTCGCAGTCCTCGTCGATCATGAACGTTCCACACGGCACCGAGCGGAAAACCAGGGCGCCGCCCTCGCCCGCCTGAAGGTAGCAGCACATCGTGCCGAAGGCTCCCCGGTCCAGGAAGCACTCGTGCGCCTCCAGGTAGAAATTGCTCGCCGCCAGCCGCCGGAAAACCGTCTGGCTCGCCCGCTCGAAAAACTCGGAGACTTCCGGATTTTCCTGCGCGACCGACGACTGTATCTTGAACCACACCTCGTTGGCCGGGCAAACGTAGGCGAGCTGGCCCGCCCCGAGTTTCTCATTGGCATCGAGGGCCGTGACGTCGGAAAGAAAGGCCGTGCGGATGCGGGGGGAGCCCTGCGTGGCCACGTCGTTTTTGCGCGGCATCACGTAATCGGCGATATCCTGCCAGACGCCCGTGAACCGGTCGCGCTCCGCGCGCAGCGACGCCGCGCGCTCGCACACGCGGGCGGCGGCCTCCGCCGCCGGCTGCCGCGCGCCGCCGGGGCGGCGCGTTTTTTGTTTTCCCCGCGCGGGATCCTCCCCCGCGCCTTCCGCCTGCGTGTGTTGCCGGTCATTCATGCGATGTCTTTTCGTCAATGTGTTTTTTTAAAAAAAATCGTCCCCGCTTCAGCCGCCCAAAAGCGTTTTCTTGCCGGCGGCCTCCCCGCCGGCAGGCGCCTGCTGCGAGAGCAGCGTCTGCATGCGGGCCTTTTTTTTGTCGTACTCGTCGCGCTTTTCCTGCGCGATGTCCGAAGACGAGCGCACGACGCCGCGCGATGATTTAGGCATGTTCGGCGTTCCCATATATGAGTCCTTTCAGTTGTTGGTTGTCAAAAACGCGCAGCTCGCCGTCACGGCGCAGCCACGCGGCGTAGGGCAGCTCGAAGGGGGCCATCCTCCAAAAAACGGGGAACCGCCCCATGTCCCCGGCGCACTCGTGGATAAACCAGGTGTCCGGGTTGTCGAACACCCGCATCTCGAATCGGTCCCCGGCGGCGGCGGCGCGCTCGACGGGCCGCACCATGAAGAAGAAGTCGGGCGAGCTGAATGCGTATCCAAATTTAGAATACCAAATCCAGTCGTCGTAAAACTCCTCAGCGGTGCGGCCCGAGGCGAGATAGTCGCCGATGGCCCTGTCAATCGCCCTTTGCATGGATGCATCCAAACACGCGCGGCGACGGCACGCAATAGGCCGCCAAAGATTTCCCGCAGTTGGCGCACTTCCGGGGGCCAACCGAGGCCTCTCTCTCCCAAATGCCCTTCCGCCCTGCGCCAGCCCCGGGAAAAATTTGGCGGCCTATTGTAAGGGCGCGCTGCGCCTGCGAAAATCCCCGCATGGAAATTGGCATGATTGATCCCGCCTGCGGCATCGCGGGCTGCGTGGGCGGGCGCGCCCATAAACTCGAGGTCGTGCGGGCCGACCGCGTGGGCCCGCCGCTCACCCGCCGCCGCAAGATGGCGCGCTTTTTGTTGCGCGACCAGTTCGGCAACGAGTTCTGCGTGCACCGCGCGCGCCTGGGCGACGGCGAGGTCCACGACGTGCAAAAATGGGTCCGTCCCGGCGAGGTGGAGAGGTTCGTGCTCGACATCGACGCCCTGCTCAAATGCTACGCCGAAGACGCCGAACGCGCCTTCGACGCGGCGGAGCTGGCCCTCAAACACCGCCGCTGAACCATGAAACCCCAATGGCGCGTATTCTGCCGCGAAATTTCGGCCGGCCGCACGCCCGCCGAGGCGTATCAAACCGCCTATCCGGAGTCCGGCGCGGCCTGCGCGAAATCCGCCGCGAGCCGCCTGCTGCGCAGGCCGCCCGTGCGCGTCGCGCTCGGCCGCTCGCCGCACCCGGTGCTTGATCGCGTCGAGCGCATGCGGTTGCTTTCGGCGATCGCGGCCGACGCCGACGTCCCCGCGCCAGCCCGCATTCAGGCGTTGCGCACGCTCAACGACATGACGGAACAAAACCCCGCCGCGCATCCGCCCGGGGGCTGCGACGTCCCCGATTCCCTCGCCGGCATTTTGCGCCGCCTGCAAAACGGCGACGGCAAAATTTCTCATGAGCAAGACACCTCCTCCCAGTGACGGCGGGGCAAACGCCCCCGCCTCGCCCGCATTCCCCGCCCCGGACGCCGCGCCCGCCGACGAGGCGCAGGCCGAGTCGCTCATGCGCGACCCGGTGTGGCGGCTGAATAACCTCTACCGCGTGGTCGACCGCGCGGGGCGCGACGTTCCCTTTCGCATGAACCCCGCGCAGCTGGAAGTGGCGTGCGACATTTTCCGCAAAAACAAACGGCGCCTCCTCGTGTTGAAAGCGCGCCAGCTGGGTTTTTCCACGCTGTTCGAGCTGATGGCGCTCGACACCGTCTTGTGGAGCGCGAACCGCCAGGCCTCGATCTGCGCCGACACCGACGACAATGCCAAAAAGCTCCTGCGCTCAAAAGTGTTTTTCGCCTACGACGCGCTGGCCCAGCAACTGCGCGGCCACGTCCCCACGACCGTCAGGCGCGAGGCCTCGATCCAGTTCGGCAACGGCGGGGCCGTGCATTCCTCCACGCGCGTGCGCGGCGGCACCAACCAGTTTTTGCACATATCGGAGCTGGGCAAAATCTCCCACCGCGACCCGGCGCGCGCGCTCGAAATCCTCACGGGCGCCTTCCCCTCCGTGCCCACGGGCGGGGTGATCGCGGTCGAGTCCACCTTCGAGGGCGGGCGGCGCGGGATTTTTTACGATCTCATCAAAAACGCGATGGAGACGCCCGAGACGCAAAAAACCGCGCTCGATTTCCATTTCAAATTCTTCGACTGGTTCGACGAGCCGGGCTACCGCCTCGACGCCCCGCACGTGCCGCTCGAGGAAGCGACCGAGCGCTACTTTTTGGAACTGCAAACCCGCACCGCCCGCGCGTTCGAGCGCCCGCAAAAAGTGTGGTGGCAAAAACAGCGCCGTCTGCTGGGCAGCGCCATGAACAAGGAATTCCCCTCGACGCCCGAGGAGGCGTTTGAAGTGCCTATTGAAGGTTCCATCTACGGCGACATCATTTCCCGCCTGCGCGCAAAGGGGCGCATCGCGGACTTCGAATGGGACCGCTCGCTGCCCGTCCACGCGTTTTGGGACATCGGCTTCAGCGACGCGACGGCCATCTGGTTTGTCCAATTCGCGGGCCGCGAGGTCCACTTCGTCGATTTTTACGAAAACGCGGGCGAACCCGGCTCGCACTACGCGCGCGAAATACTCGCCCGCCCCTACGGCGCGCCCGCGTGCTACCTGCCGCACGACGCGGCGGCCACGGAAAAGGGCAGCGGCCTCTCCTATCGCGACCAGCTGGAGCGCGCGGGGCTTTCGCGCTGCACCGTCCTGCCACGCACGCCCGATCGCTGGATCGGGATCAACGCCCTGCGCGACCTCTTGGAGCGCGCGTGGTTCCACAAAACCAATTGTGCGCGCGGCCTCGAATGCCTCGAAGCCTACCACAAACGCGCGCATGAACGCACAGGCTCTTGGTCGGACGAACCCGTCCACGACTGGTCCAGCAACGCGGCCGACGCCGCCCGCTACGTCGCCGAAGCCCTCTCCGCCAACCTCGTGCGCGAAAGCGCCTCCCCCCGCCGTCTTGCCCCCGACGCCCAACGCGCGGCGATCACGTCCCTGCGTCGGCGATAAACATCCATCCCGGAAACGATAAGCCGATCAAGCAAAATCAAAAGGCTTTTCCCTCAAAAACACCAAATGTGAAATTATATCCCCTGGCTTCCAGGAGTTTTTGCAATGATCGCAAGGCATCCAGGCTAGATTCATTCAGCGCCTTCGTCAAAATCAGTTTTATGCAGATTTTTCTATTCTTCGCCGCGGGATATTTTACATACAGATCCGGGCTGTTTATCCCATCCAAATAATACTCCAGTTTTCTTGAAAGGATATCAAGGTGATCGTCAGTCCAATACAAATGATCCACGATCATCAGAAAAACAGTGTCGTCGTCGTGGTAAATACCATCAATAACATTTGTTTCCAATACGCTCATGCGATTTTTGCTTGAAGAATTGGGAGGAATCTAAGTTATCTCACCGCAACCGTCAATGTAATGCCAAAAGCCCCTACTCTTTTGTCACCCTCAGCGCAAAATCGGGGGCCTCGGTGGCGAAGAAGACGTTTTGGCCGCGGATCATGCGCGATGCTATGCGGGTGTCCGCCTGCGAGACGCCGTCGAAGGTGCGGTTGGTGGTGATGACCGTCCACATGCCGAGGCGGTTGTTGAGCAGGCGGTAGAGGTGGTCGGCGATGAAGTCCGTCACGCGCTCCGCGCCGAAGTCGTCGAGCACGAGGACCCCGGCGCGCTCCATGTCCTCGTCGCGGTAGCAGCCCCCGCGCAGCATGTCCGACCAGTCGGAGAGGTTCGCGAAAAAGACCCGCGCGCCGAGGCCGCGGGCGTACTCCATCAGCTCGCGCGCGAGCATCGTCTTGCCGCAGCCGCTGCGGCCGGAAAGCGTGAGCCAGCGTGGGACGGGGCGCAAGGCGGGCGGCATGGCGGGGCAGTCGGCATATGCGGACGGGGCGCCTCCCGAATTCGTATCCTTTTTTTCAATACACTGGTCGCCAGCCCCGCCGTAGTACGCCGCCAGCTCGCCCGCGAACTGCCCCGCCGCCAGAAACAGGGCGGAGAGTTCGGGGTCACGGCGGCAGGTCGTCCAACGGCTGGCCTTCAAGAACGCTTCGGGCATTCGCGCCGGGGGCGGCTGTCGTTCCTGCGGGTGGCGGGAGGGCGTTGCAAGTGCCGCCATTGCGGCCTTCAAAGGGAGTGCGGGTTGCTTGGGCATTTGAAAAGCGGATGGGATGTGTCTCTACGGCGTTGCGCTTCCATGCGCGCACGGCCGCGCGCCAGTCGCGCATGGGCGAGCGGCCCACGAGCCAGCCTTTGGCGGCGTAGTAGTCGCAAAACCGATCCGCGTCGACACCGCCGCCGAGGCTTTCGGCATAGGCGGCGACCTCATTGGGCAACGGGGCCTCGAATTTTTTGGAACACGAATCTGCGTGCGTTTTCAGACATCCCTCATCCCCCCGCGCGCGCGTTTTCCTCTTTTTTGAAGATGAAGTTGAAGGTGAAGATGAAGGGGTTGGCGTTTGGTTGGCGGCGAGGTTTTTTGGCGGATAACCGCTTTGATTAAGCAAAAACGGGTTTCCGCCCAAGCGGCCGCACGCGGCGCGTTTTCGCGAAAGTTCGGCGTCGGCGACCATGCGGCGGTTGTAGAGAATGCCCGTGTGCGGCTCGACTTTGACGACCGCGTATTCCGCGAGGGTGGCCAGCGTGCGCCGCAATGCCGCGCGTTCCATGCCGAGCAGGCGGGCGAGCGCGGCCTCCGGCATCGGCACGCCGTCTTTGAGGACGAGCCGCCCGCGCTCGGGCGACTCGAACATCAGGCACAGCATCTCGAACCACACGCCGCGGTCGTGGAAACTGAGCGCCTGCACGGCGGGGTCCTTGCGCCAGTCGCCCACGTAAAATTGCATGGCGGGCAGTTTCATGACGCCCGCCCTTCCCCGTCTGCGTCTTCCATTTCCTCAAACCATTCGGCCTCCTCGTCGTCCGCATATTCCTCCTCGTCATCTAGGGGCAGCGTGCCGCTTCCACCGCAATCGGGGCAGGGATAACGGCGGGCCCCCTCCAGCGACGCAAAGCCGCGCCCCCTGCACCACGGGCACCGCAAACGGTCGCCCGCGCGGTCGTCGTAGCGCAAAAGGTTTTTCCATGAATGCGGATGCATGGCGCGTGGGAATGGACCGAGCAGCACGGAAAAGCGCATTATTTTTGCGAGTCGCTTGTTGAAACGTTGTCCACGCCATCAGAAGACTGCGCCGCAACCGGGCCCGTATCCGCGCCACCGCCGGGCGCGCCTTTATCGCTCCCTATTGTCCGCGCAACGGCCACATCTGCGCCCAAGTCACCACCGGGCATACGCACATCGCCCCCTATTGCCCGCGCCGCAGCGGTGTCTGCACCCGCGTCCCCATAAAAAGCCCAGCGGGCGACGTTGAGGACCATGCGGTGGCGTTCGGTGCCGTCGCGGGATGTCCAGTGTTCCTGGTCGAGTTCGCCCTCGAGGATGATGGGCCGGCCTTTGGAAAAATGCCGCCCCATGCCTTCGGCGCTTTTGCCAAAGGCCTTGATTTCAAGGACGACGCTGTGACGGCGCTCGCCGCTGCCCAGCTCGTAGACGACGGCGCAGTTGACGACGCTTGGGCCGGTGTGGGTGGGACGCACTTCGGGGTCGCGCGTGAGGCGGCCTGCGATGATTAGTTTGTTGTAGCTCATGATAAGTCAAGGGTGCGGATGAAATGCGGGGGATTCAGCGGATCGTAGTCGCGCAGGGCGCACCACAGTTCGCGGGCGGCGGCGAAAGAGCGGCGGGCGCGGCGGGCGAGCGCGTGGTAGTCGGGGTTTTCCGACCAGTCGCAGGGGCGCGTCTCGCCGTCGGGGGCGGAAATGAACAGGGTGACAGGGTGAACGGTTTTGGAGCACCCCGCCTCGCTCCAGGCGGCGGTGGCGTCGGCCCACGCGAGCAGGCGGGCGAGATGCGGCGCGGAGTCCGATTCCCTTGACTCCTCGGGGGCGAAGGCTATGTACCAGATGTGGCGCGCGCTTTCGAGGTAGCCGTCGACGGTGCCGCCGTAGCCGCGGGAGAAGTCGGCGAACGCGCGCCCGGCGCAGAGGTTGAAATAGCCGCAGTCGGCGCGGGCGCGCTCGACCAAACGGGCGGTCCACTCGCAGGCGGGGGCCGCGGCGGGCTCGGGGGTGTGGGCGCTGCGGCGCAAGCGCGCGTCGAGATGGCACACGGCCTCGTCGCGCACGCTCAGGGCGAACGCGGCGCGGCGGTCGATAAGGTCGGCCTGCAGGCCCACGCGGTCGAGCCACGCGGCCTCCGGCTCGTCGAGCGAGCGGCGCGTGAACGCGGCCGCGAGGGCCCATCGCTCGCGGGCGGCCCCCTCGGCGCGGCCGCGCGGGATCATGGAGACGATGCGGCCGACGCCGGGAAGCAGGCCCAGCGCGCGGGCGTGCGCCAAAGCCGGGGGAACCATGCGGCCCCCCCCGCCGTCCGGCACCGCGTCGACGGGGCCGCCCGCGTCGTACCAGCGTCCGCGCGCGGCGCTTCCGACCAGGGGTGTTCTTTGCTCGCTCATAATTGTAGTTGAAAAATAGATACAATTCGTGATATCCCGCCCCAGGCCCCCCTCAGTCGTGGCGCTCGGAAAGCACCGTCTCCTCCTGCGGTCTGCGCGAGAGCGCGTACATGACCTTGCCGCGCCTGTTTTCCATGCGCACGATATGGGCGGGTTTTCCGTGCGAGAGGATGCGCTCGCGCTCGCGGCGCAGCCATTCCGGCCAGGGCAGGCCGGCGACGATGTCGTCCTCCGCCTCCCAGATGGTGATCATTGGGTCTTCCCAGAAACGTGATTTTGCCATGGTGTTTTTTTTGTTCGGATGTTGCCCGGCCCGCGCGGCCTTCATCGGCGGGGAGCGGTGAAATTTTAGGGGGTTTTCGCCGGCGGGACGCCATTGCCGACCTCGGCTTTCAAGAGGTTTTCCAAGAACCGCCCCACCGGCAGGTTCTGCCGGAACGCCATGCGGGAAACCTGCGCGCGGAAATCGTCGGAGACCGTTATGTTCATCGGCTTTCGGCGGCGGGGGACGGTGGTTTTTTTCGCGGGAGCGGCGGCCGCCTTTTGTGCTTCGTTGTCCATGTGCGCACATTAGTTGTTGTGTGCGCACACTGTCAAAGAAAAAGAATCATGTTGCCAAAATGTGCGCACACATGGATAATCCGTGTCATGAAAAGACGCATAAACCGCCCCACGAACATCACGCTGGCCCCCGAAGTGCGCGAGACGCTCGAGGCCAAGGCGGAGGAATTGGGGGTGGGCATCTCAAAGGTGATCACGGCCCTCGTCAAGATCTACTGCCACCTCTCGATCGACGGCGTGGCGGAGGAGGCCGTGGCGACGGATCTCAAAAAATCCATGAACCGCGCGCTGTTCATGGCCTTCCTGCAGGCGACGGGCGCCGCCATGCCGAAATCGGCCCACGCCGTCCCCTGCGCGTGCGACCCCGCGCGCGAGCCGGAAGCGTGGACGCTGGGGCGCACGGGCTACCTCGCCTTCTACAACCCGGTGGC
>JAVBTG010000167.1:0-5280 GCA_031556275.1 Opitutales bacterium | reverse complement strand
TAACAAGCTCATCCTCGCCAACAAATGCGCCAACGAGGCGCTCAGCCCCGACGGGGAAAGCATCGAGGGACGGCGCATCGCGGATTTCATGGCGCCCGAGATCGCGCGGGCCATTGACGAAAGGCAAACGCAGATCCTGCGGGAGGGCACGCCGAACGAGATTGTGGAAACCGTGCCCATCAAGGGAAAGCCCACCAGTTTCCGCACGCTCAAAACGCCCGTGCACATGGACGGGAAAACGTACATTTTCGGCGTGAGCGTCGACGTGACGGAGATGGTCGAGGCGTACGAGCGTCTCAAGGAATTTTCCCGCCACCAGCGCGCCATGAAGGACTGCCTGCAATCCCTCATGATGGTGGACAGCCCGATGGAGATGGCGGACATCACGATCAAATTTTTGGGCGAAAATTCGTCCGCGGAAAGGGTGCGGGCGGTCAAATGCGACCCGAAAACCGGCGCCATCGAGCGCGCCTATGCGTGGACGAGGGCGGACGGCGTCCTCCCATACGTCCAACACTCGAGCGTGCGCATGCCGCAGGCGTACCGCATCTGGCTCGAGACGTTCAAAAAAGAGGCCTTCGTCGAGACGCAGGACATCGCGGCGGATATCCGCCCGCAGTTCGACGGTTTCAGGGAATTTGCCGCGACACACAGCCTCCACGGCATTCTGGCGTGCCCCGTGGAGATAAACGGCATGGTCGAAGGGTTCATCGCGCTGGAATCGACGGACAGCCAACACCGCTTCACGGAGAGTGACCGCTACATGCTCCAGTCCGCCGCGCAAGTCATCCAGATTTCCATGCTGCGGCACCGCGGGCTGGAACAGCTCAAGGCGGCGGAGTACAACCGGAGGATCATCTTCGACTCCGTCGACCTCCCGCTCATTCTTTTTGACAGCGAAAAAAACCTCGTCTTCGCCAACCTCGCGGCCGAAACCATGACCGGCATCCCCTTCAAGCACGCGCTGACCGTCGGGCCCGACGGGGTGTGCGACATCCTGCACGCGAAACAACCCTGCGCCGTGAGGGAGTGCATCGCCAAAAAGGAGAATATCGTCAGCACCGTCACGCTGCTGGGGCATGAGTACGCCGTTGTCACCAAGCCCATTTTCGGGGAGTCGGGCCACCTGAAATACGTCGTCCAGACCTACGTGGACCAGACGGAGGTGAACAACGCCAACCGCCTGCTCAACCAAGCGCTCGAGGAGGCGCGGGCGGCGGAAAAGGCGAAATCGCGCTTCGTCACCACCGTGACCCACGAGCTGCGCACGCCCCTCAACGCTGTCATCGGCTTCACCGAGCTGCTGCAGTCCATGCAGCTCAACGAGGACGAGCGCCGGCAGAACCTCCACAACATCGACACCGCCGCGCACACGCTGCTTTCCCTCGTCAACAACGTCCTCGACTTCTCGAAGATCAGCGCGGGGAAAATGACGGTGGAGGAAACCCCGGCGGACATCGCCGCGCTCTGCGGGGAGATCGGGAGCATTTTCACGCTCGCCGCCAAAAAGAAAGGGCTGGAGCTGGCGATTTGCGCGCAGAACGACATCCCCGTCCTGAAATTGGACGCGCCCAAGATCAAGCAGGTGCTGATGAACATCATCGGGACCTCGATGAAATTCACGCATGCGGGAAGCGTGCGGGCCGTTTTCTCGTTTGAAAAGAAAACGGAAAACTCCGGAGAGCTCACAATCGCGATAACCGACACGGGCATAGGCATGTCGGAGGCGTTCCTAAAAAACCTTTTCAAGCCCTTCGAGCAGGAAAATTCCCGCCAAAACCTCCACCGCAGGCACGGGGTCTACGGGGGCACCGGCCTTGGCATGTCGATCGTCAAGGGGCTGGTCGAGCAGATGAGAGGCTCCATTAAGGTCACGAGCACTCTGAATGTCGGCTCGCAATTCTTGCTGATGTTCCCGGATGTGAAAATTTCCGGCGGGACCTCCCCCGCGAAGACGGACAAGGCCGCGGCGGACGGCGCGGCGCAGGGCGCGGCCTTAAAAGCGCCCCTGCGCGTGATGATCGTGGACGACGTGCCGATGAACATCAAGCTGCTAGGCCAGATGCTCAAAAGCATCGGCGCGAACGTGACGAGCGCAATGTCCGCCGACGAGGCGCTCGCCGCGCTCAAGCGGGACAAGCCCGACATGATCATGACCGACCGCTGGATGCCCGGCATGAACGGCGGGGATTTCGCCGCCATCGTGAAAGCGGATAAGGGAACGGCCCATATTCCCGTCCTGCTGGTCACCGCCAGCACCCCCGAGGAGTGCGCCGAGCAGACCGTGTTTGACGCGATTTTGCACAAGCCGATCGCGCGCAAGGATATCCTTGCGGCACTCGGGCGGTTTTTCCCGGAGAAGTTTTAAGGGGGGCTACTTTTGCCCGTCGGCGGGCGCGCGCGAGGCTTCGGCGGCCGCGAGCAGGTCGGCCCCCGAGAGGTTTTGGTAGACGCGCAGGCCGAATTCGGGCACGCTCGCGATGATGTGGTCGAACACGTCCGACTGGATGTTTTCGTAGGGGATCCAGCGCGTGTCCGCCGTGAAAAAGTAAAGCTCGACCGGGATGCCCAGCTCCGTCGGCTGGAGCTGGCGCACCATGCACGTCAGCCCGTTGTGCACGGAAGGGTGCGCGCGCAGATAGCGCTCGACGTAGGCGCGAAACACCCCGAGGTTCGTCTGCCTGCGGCCGTTGACGCGCACCGAGCCGTCGATGTGGTGTTCCTCGTTATAGGCCTCGAGCTCCGCCTGCTTCTCGTCGAGATAGCCGTGCAGCAGGCCGATTTTCCTGAATTTATCCAGCATCTGCGGCGTGCAAAAGCACACGCTGTTCATGTCGAGGCTCAGCGAGCGTTTTACGCGGCGCCCCCCCGACTCCGACATGCCGCGCCAGTTCTGGAACGAGTCGCTCACCAAGGCGTAGGGCGGGATCGTGGTGATCGTGTTGTCGAAATTGCGCACTTTTACGGCGTTGAGGGAGACCTCGATCACGTCGCCGTCGGCGTTGTATTTGGGCATCGTTATCCAGTCGCCCACGCGCAGCATGTCGTTGGCCGAAAGCTGCACGCCCGCGACGAGGCCGAGAATCGTGTCCTTAAACACCAGCATCAGCACCGCCGCAGAGGCGCCCAACCCAGCGAACAGCACGGCCGGTGAGCGGTTGATGAGGATCGAGATGATCGCGACGACGCCCATCAGTATCATGAACACCTGCAAGACTTGGACGAAGACTTTTAGCGGCTTGCTGCGCCGCGCGGTGCTGCGGGTGAATATCTCGTGGACCGCCGAAAGCGAGGCGTTGATGAACCGCACGCACACCGCGATGATGTAGATGAGGCACAGGCGTTGCAGCAGATCGAGCAGGTAGGCCGAGCCCCATTCGATCCTCGAGGCCTCGCGGTGGGCCTCTTTGTGCGCGGTCTTGGCGGTGGATTCGAGCATCGGGGCCTGCGGCTGTTTCTTGGGCGCGGGGGCTGCGGCCGTCATCGGAGTTTCCGGCTCCACTTCCCCGCGGGCCGCCGCCTGCGCGCGCGCCACGGTGGTGACGTCTTCCTCCGAAAACGCCAAGGGCAGCATCGTGTACACGAAAATGGCGGGGATGATGCCGGTAAGGCGTATCAAAACGCCGTGCTTGACGGCGATTTCGCCCCACGCAAGCCTGCTCTTTTTCACAATCTGCTCGATTGCGCGCACGAGCGCGAAACGGCACAGGTAATAGATCAGCACCGCCGCCACCAGGATACCGGCGATGATGAGCGCGCTGTCCCAGCCGGAAAGCTCGGGTCCGATGAAATGTTTTTCGAGCAGCCAAGTGCGTATGGCGTTTTGCATGTTTTTAACATAACGTAAACGGGTGGGTTTGCAACCGTAGGACGGGATGTGTTTTCAAAAAGGGTTGACGCAGGGCGGGGGTTTTTTAGAATGGACGTTTTACACACGCCCATGAGCCAACAACTGAACAAAGTCATCAAAGCACGTCGCCGCAAGGCCTACCTCAAGCGCAAGAAAGAGCGCGACAACGCCGCCGTCGTGGCCGCCAAGGCCGCCGCGAAGAAGAAGAAGTAAGCCCTCGCAGGGTTTTCGGCCTTTTCTGGCCGGGCGTTACGCGCGCAAAAAGCCGCCTCCGTCGGGGCGGCTTTTTTGCGTGCCTGCTGCCCGAGCAAAAGCGATTGCCTCGGCCTTTCTTTTGCTGTTTTATGAAAGGATATTCCCATCCCCCAACAGGGTTTTCCCATGCGCTTTCACGCTTTTTTCCGCATCCTTTCCTCCGCCGTTTTGTTCTGCGCCATCGCCTCGCTGCACGCGGGACATGTCATCGTCTGCAAGGTGGAGACGCGCTACAAGACGACCGGCGATTTTAAGAGCATCTGCGAGTTTTTCACCGGCAAGGAGAGCAAGCCCGACGTGCTCGAACGCACCAATCCCGATGTGCGCGACGGGATGTATTTTATCGTCTCGCTCGACTGGGTCGAAAAGGGCGATTTGCTTTTGGGCACGCAGTTTGAGATCGACTACATCCGCTCCGACGACACGCAGCCGCGCAAGGCGCTTTTTTATCTCTACAACACGCGCTCGACGCTGCCTGAAATGCAGTTCGGCCTCACGGGGCAGGACTGGCCGAACAAGGATGTGAAAGTGCTCGCGTACAAGGTGACGGTGCGCGACCCGCTGGGCGAGATCCTCGCGGAGCATGCGAGCTTTTTGTGGAATTTCCCCGACGAGCAGCGCGCCAAGTTGCTCGCCGAAGGGCGCGGGGGCGAGTTGCCCGAAAGCAAGATCAAGCCCGAGGCGGATTTGAAGCGGCCTCTGCCCCCCCTGCCCGTCGCGCAGGCGCAGACGACATCCGGCGAGGCGGCCGTTGTCGCCGCGGCCAAGCCGCAGATATCGCCCGAGCGGTTGGCGGCCATCCAACAGAGCGCGCAAAAAGGGGAAATAAAAGGACAGATCGCCCTCGGGGTGCTTTATCTAAAAGGCATCGGCGTCGAGCAAAACGCGGACAAGGCGGTTGAATATTTGAAAAAAGCCGCCGACGCGGGCAGCGCTTCGGCCGATTACAATCTGGGGCTGATGTACGCGCAGGGGGAGACGACCGCGCGCAATCCGGAATTGGCCCGGTCTTATTTCCAAAAGGCGGCGGAAAAGGGCAACGCTTCCGCGCAGTACAATTTGGGGCATTTGTATTCTTACAGCGGGGATATTGCCCCGGACGGGGCCGCGGCCGTCGAGTGGTACACGCGCGCGGCCAAGCAGGGATTGGCGCCCGCGCAGTATAATTTGGCGTT
>JAVBTG010000173.1:0-3335 GCA_031556275.1 Opitutales bacterium | reverse complement strand
GAAACCTCGGGAAGCAGCTCGTCGTGCGGGTTGTAGTCGGGGGTCTGGTTCTCCGAAAAATACTGCGGGTTCTTCAATTTCCCCACGTCGTGGTAAAGCGCGGCCGCGCGCGCCCTATAGGGGTTCTCGCCTATTGCCGTCGCGCACGTTTCGGCGAGGTTGGCCACCATCAGGCTGTGGTGGTAGGTGCCCGGCGCGTCGATCTGCAGGCGGCGCAGGAGAGGATGGTTGAAGTCCGTCAGCTCCAAGAGCCGGATGTCGGTCGTGATCTTGAAGATGAATTCAAAGAGGGGGAAAAAGCCCAGCGCCAAAATCCCCGCCGTGACGCAGACGGCTATGCCCGTGATCATTTTAATCAGCAGGGGAATCAGCGCGAAGTTGTAATACAGCCCGAAGACGAGCGAGAGCACCGCCAAGGTCAGCCCCGCGAAAAAGCTTGCCCGCACGATGCGCCCGCGCTGGTGGATGCCCTTGGTCATGCGGATCGTTATGAGCGAGGCCAAAAAGCTGCCCACGAAAACCTCCAGCGAGTTGCCGATCATCAGCGCGCTAAAAATGGACGCGAGCAGGCATACCAGCACGGCCGGCCGTGTGCCGATGAGCACCGACACCAAAAGCGCGCCGAACACCGGCGGCACCAGCACCGAAAACGCTCCCTGAATATAAGGGCGCGTCAGGAAAAATGTCGTGTGGTCCAGCGCGATGAACCCGCGCGCCAGCCCCAGCGTTATCAGCAGCACAAGCGCCATCAGCAGCACCTTCGGGCGCGGGGCCGTCGTGGTGGGCATGGCGATTTTCAAATACAAGGCGGCGCACATCAGCAACACGACGGTCAGCATCGTGTATTGGACGAGGAAGGGGTTGAAAACCCCCGCGTTCTCTTCTTGGGTGCGCAGGAAACGCTGGTAGGCGTTCAACTTCTCGAGGTCTTCCTCGGTGACGACGCGCCCCTCCTCGATGATCGGCTGCCCTTTTTCCACGGACACCGTGACTTCCGGAACCCGCGCGGCGGCTTGGGCCTTGCGTTTGCGGGTGGCCTCGGTGTCGGGCACGACATTGGTCTCAAGCCCCTGTTCGAGGATTTGCAAAACGGCGGCGTTGACCGCCGATTTGGAGGCGTAGGGCATGTCCTTCTCCAGCTGCCTGCGCGCCTCGCTCATGGTGCGCGCGTCCAGCATAGCGTCGTGTTCGCCCGGCTGGGTGGCAAAAAGCAGGTTTTGCCCTTCGGCTTCATCCAGCCCGAATTTGGAGGGCGCGTACACCCCGCCGCGCAAAATATCCGCGAGCGCGCGCATGCCTCCGGTGAAAAGGCGCTGCCGGTCCTTGGCGCTTGTCTCGTCGGCCAACAAAAGCAATGTGGCCGCCGGAACCGCCAAGTTATCTTCCTTTTGCAAGGCCAAGGACAGCGCGTTGGCCGTCTCTTCCCGGGTTTCGGCCGGAGTGTCCTTGGAGATACCCCCGAGGCGCTCCTCAAAGGTTTTCAAAAACAAGTCGATGCGCTTTTGGAAGCTTTCCAACCCCAAGGTGTCCACGCGGATCACGGTGGGCACGAGCAGTTCGCTTTGCTGTTTTTGCCGCTTGGTTTGGATGGCGCTGGGGTAGGAAAAGCTCTTTTGGGCGGAAATATGCAGGGAGGCCACTTGATTCAGCGTCAGGTAAGGGCCGGTTTTCGTCCGCCCGCAAAAGCAGATAAACACGATCGCCGCCGTCATGAAGCAAAACAGCGACACAGGGAAAATCCACGCGCGCATCCGCTTCAGGGTGAATCGCTCGCGCGCCCTTTCGCGCCCCGCTTCGAGACGCCGCCGCCGGCGCAAATCAGCCGTCCGGCCCATGGGGGTGCGCGGTTTTAGAGAGAAAGACATGCGGTTAATAGATACAACCCCGACCCCGTTCCACCCGGAAAGGGCCTTCAAGAACCCCCAATTCTGACAATCTTTCCCGCAAAGGCGAGGAAAAATGGGCTGTTTTAACCGTAACTAATTTTTATGCAATTACTTGCGACCGTTTCTCGGGCGGCTCTCCCCGGGGGATTCGGCGCGGTACCGCTCGTAGGCCTCGATAATGGCCCCCACCAAGGGGTGCCGCACGACGTCCGTTTGCTCGAAATAGAACAGCTTGATGCCCTCGACATCCCGCAACACCTCGATGGCCTGCCGCAGCCCCGAGGAGCGCGCTTGGGGCAGGTCGACTTGGGTGATGTCGCCCGTGACCGTCATGCGGGCGCGGTCGCCCAAGCGGGTCAAAAACATCATCATCTGCTCGGGGGTCGTGTTTTGGGCCTCGTCCAGAATGATGTGGGCGTTCGAAAGAGTGCGCCCGCGCATGTAGGCCAACGGCGCGATCTCGATGACGCCCTTTTCCATGAGTTTGGCGGTTTCATCCTGCCCCAGCATGTCGTGGAGCGCGTCGTAGAGCGGGCGCAGATAGGGCAGGATTTTTTCCTGCAAATCGCCCGGGAGGAAACCCAAGGCTTCCCCCGCCTCGACGGCGGGGCGGGTGAGGATGATTTTGTCCGCGCGTCCCTGCGTCAGCGCCTCGACGGCGGTGGCGACGGCCAGATAGGTTTTTCCCGTCCCGGCGGGGCCGATGCCGAAAACGATGTCGTTTTTTTGGATAAACTGGAGGTAGCGCTTTTGGTTAAGCGTCTTGGGGACGATGCTCGCGCGCTTGAGGCGCAGCACGACGGGGTCCTTGTAAATCTCGCGCAACTGTCCGGCCTCGCCGCGTTGCACGGCGTCCATCGTGTGGGTGAAGTCGGAGTCGGAAATCGTCAACCCCTGCGCGCGCCCCTCGTTGAGCAGTTCGAAAAAATCCGCCGCCTGCGCCATGTCCTGCGCGTCGCCCTCCAGTGTCAGCGTGTCCTCCTTGGCCTCGATGCGCACATGGAAGGCGTTTTCCGCCTTGGCGAGATTGGCGGGGCGGTTGCAATAAAGTTGGGAAAGGTGTCGGGGGGAGGGGAACCGCAGGGTTTGGGTAGGCATGTGTCAAAAAAAGGAAAATTCAAACGAAGGCGCGCAGGCGCTCCCACATGGAATCCATGCATTCGGGCAGGCAGCGCGTCTCGGCGAGCACCGGCATGAAGTTGCAGTCGCCCTCCCAGCGCGGGACGATGTGGCAGTGCAGGTGGCAGGGGATTCCCGCGCCGGCCGCCTTGCCGAAATTGAAACCCACGTTGAAGCCGCCGGGTTGCAGCGCCTTGGTCAAAATATCTTGGGCTTTGACGACGCTTTCCATCAAGTCCGCGCGCTCCTCGGCCGTGAGGTCGCAAAGACGCGCGACGGCGCGGTAGGGCACCGCCAGCAAATGCCCCGCGTTGTAGGGGACTTTGTTCA
>JAVBTG010000025.1:0-14465 GCA_031556275.1 Opitutales bacterium | reverse complement strand
TTCCAGTGGTTTGTCCTGTGTCGTTCGTCACTCGCCCGCTGGTGAGCACACCGAAGGTTAACTGTGAATTTTCAAGTACGAGGTTCCCTGCCGTTGCGGAAGTGGTGTAGGCACCAATCCACACGTTTTTGATGGTGAGGGAACTATTGCTGAGCTTGACGGTTTTTCCGCCGCTGATGTAGGCCTCGTCTGATGTCAGATTCGGGTACGACGAGCCGTTCTGCCATGTGGTGGCGGCTTTCCAGTCGGCCTCTCCGGTGGCAGTCGCGGAGGTCGTGTAGGCGACCGCGTGGGCTGATAGCACCGACAGCGCGAATGCGCTGGCAGACAGTACGCAATTTTTTAGGGTGGGGTATGCTTTCACGGGGATATGCAGGGGGAGTTGAAAAAACGTTTTATCAAAGATAATTTTCGCTCCAAAAAAATGAATAGTCAATCTTTCTTTTGAATAGAAATGTCGGTATTCTGAAACAAAAAACAAAAGCCGCGTCGCCTATTTTTTAGGGGACATAGTGTCGCCCTCCAATACCACCCGAAATCCCAGCGCCGAATGATGCCGATTCACGGGTGCCTTGTGTCGGCTAAAGGCACTGCAACTGGCGGGATCGGCCCACCAGCAACCGCCCTTGAGCAAACGATATTTGCCTTCGCCGATTTCGCGAAAATCGGGGATTTCCCCTTCGGGAAGCTCTTTCCAAGTATCCAGACACCATTCGTTTACGTTACCATACATGTCAAAAATGCCCCAGAGGTTCGGCTTTTTCGCGCCGACGGGCTGGGTGCTCATGCGGCGAACGGTTTTTTCGCCGCCTTCCTTTCGCGGATTAGGCACTTGGTAAGCCCGTCCGCTGGTACGCATCTGCCATCCGACGGCGTCCATTTGCGCCACGGGCACATCCGCGCCTCCCGCCAAACAGGCATACTCCCATTGAGCCTGCGTGGGCAGTGAAAAGCGTTCATCCGCCCCGATGGCGCCGGCAGCGCGCTCGCGCGCGGTCAGCTGTGCGCAAAAAGCCACGGCATCCTCCCACGACACGTTGTCCACGGGGCGATCGGACGATTTGAAAATAGAAGGGTTTGTCCCCATGACGGCCTCCCATTGCGCCTGCGTCACCTCAAAGCGTCCCACATAAAACGCGGGCAACAATGTCTCGAGCGCCCGTTCGCGCCCCATCGTGAATGCGCCGCCCTTCAGATAGACCAATTCAAGGCCGATGTCGTCGATACGGCGATCCTTGGGGCCGGGCGTATAGGGCCATTTTGCCGGCGGCGGTTCGTGCGCCAAGAAACCGACATCCGTCGCCGTGTGCTGCCGCGGGGCGGCGACGATGCCGTTAAACAAAGGGTAGGCTTGCCTGAGCGCGTCGGCCGTTTCGACGCTGTCCACGCGGCCGACAATCGGCACGTCCATTCCCAACGCCGTCAGGGCCGCGACGGCCCCCTTGGAGGCGTTTTCGCCCGAAGCGAACACCCCTCCGAGCCTTTCGCGGTGCGCCTCGAAACGCCCCTGCGCGATGCGCTGCGCGGTTGTGACGTTGCCGCCAGTATGATAATCGCTCACCAAAATAGGGATTTTAGGGTACTCGTGGAGCATCGTCTGCAAAAACCCCTCCTCGGCCGCCTCGCTGTCGTAAGCGTCGATTTGGGTGCGCAGCAAAATCACGCCCTTGCCGGGCTGGATGTTGGCCCCCAAGATGTGCACGGCGACCACCCCGTTGTCGGCGGCCGAGGGATAAGACGTCGCTTGGCAGGCGAGCGTCGCCGCCCCCGCCAAAAACCCCGCTGTGGCCAAGCCGCGCATCGCTCGCCCTTTATTTCTTCGGCTCCGGCTCCGGAAAGGTGTCCGTGCGCAAGGGAGAGGCGGGCAGCCCCGCTTGGTTGCGCAGGATAGGCCCTTTGGGATCCGTCGCAAAGCAGTAGCGCGCCATCGTCGGGGCGGGCACATCCTTGCTGGTGACGATCACCGTTTCGCCCGCCACCTTGGCCTGCGCGGGGTGGTAGACGCCGTCGGTCCCGGCCAGTTGGAACGCGTCGCCCCGTCCTTCGAGGCGCAATCCGTCGGCGTGGGTGAACTTCAAAGTGGCCGCCCCGTCCGCGAACGAGGCCCCCTCGAACTGCGGCCCCATCCATTCGACATTTTTTCCGTAATAATTCCCCAGCGCCGTCAGAGCGAGGCGGTGCCCCAGCGCCTGCTTGTTTTTAAAATGGGCATTGTTCGACTCGCCGATGTCGATCGCGGTGGCCCACGCGGTGTCGGGTTCCTGCAGCGCCGCGCGCTGGGCCTCGCGCATGTAAGCCCACTGATAGCCCGTCAGGTCGCCCGCGCGTTTGTTGTTGGCCAATTCCACATAGTAGAAGGGGATGTCGCCCTGTTTAAAATCGTCGCGCCACTGGCGGATCATGCCGCGGATCAAATCGCCGTACTCGGTGTGGCGCGCGGCGTTGGCCTCCGCCTGATACCAGAGAATCCCCGCCACCGCATAGGGAATGGCAGGGTGCAGCATTCCGTTGTAGAGGCTCGATGGCTGCTGCCGCGATCCGGGCCCCTCGGGTTTCAAAGGCGCGCGGCCCGCGGATTTTCCGCCGGCCTTTTTAGCCTGCCATTCGGCCAATTTTTTTTCATAAATCGCTTGGCGCGCGGGGAAGGAGTCCAAGGTGCGCTGCCATTTGTCCTGCACGCCTTTGTACTGCGCATTGGACTTCACGGCCTGCTCGCTCATCCACGCCTCGACCATCGTGCCGCCGTAGGAGATATTGAGCAGACCGATCGGCACGCCGATTTCCTTCTGTATCTCCCGCGCGAAAAAATACCCGGGGGCGGAGAATTCGCCGGTCGTTTCGGGCGAGGCCTCCTGCCAGCCGAACGTTTCCACGCTGTCCTGCGGCGAATCGGCGGGCGTCTTTGCGATTTTCAAATGGCGGATCAGCGGGTTGGCCGAGGCGGCGATGTCCTTTTCGGGATTAAGCGCGGTGCGCACGGGCCATTCCATGTTCGACTGCCCCGTGCACATCCACACGTCGCCCACCACCACGTTTTTCAGCGCGGTGGGTTTGCCCTTGCCGTCCGTCACGGTGAGGACGGCGCCTTCGGCGGCGGCCTGCATGGGTGCGAGTGCGACGGCCCATTTGCCGTCGGCCCCCGCTTGCGTCGTCTTTGTCTGGCCCTTAAAAGCCACGCTCACCGTTTCGCCGGGGTCGGCCTTGCCCCAGACGGTGACGCTTTTGCCGCGCTGGAGCACGGCGTTGTCGGTGAACACGGGCGCGAGCGTCACGCTCGCCGCCAGAGGAAGCCACGCGGTCGCGGCCAAAACACAGGCTGCCAGAGAATGCATTTTCATGGGGATAAACGGGGATTGAAAAACCGAATTCAGATAAACGAAAACGTTTTTGCCCATCAAGCAAAATCCGAAATTCACCCGCGCACAAAAAAGCGGCGCTTTGCCGCGCCGCTTTGTAAAAGCGTTACCCGTTTTTGGATCAGCCCTGCGTCGAAGCGCGCAACACCTCGCGCGTGGGCACATGGGCCACTTCGGCTTCCGCCGCAGGGTTGAACAAATGGTGCACCAGCAATTCGCCCGCCTTTTGGGCAAGCAAATCGTGCCGCGCCCCGACGGTCGTCAACGACGGCTCGAAGTAGTCGGCGTGCTCGTAGTCGCCCACGCTCACCACCGCGATGTCCTTGGGGATGCGCAATCCGGCCTCGCGGATGGCGAGGTAGGCCCCCATGCACAGGGTGTCGGAGACCACGTACAGCCCGTCGCATTTGCCGTTGTTTTTCAAAAAATCCCGCATCGCCAGATAGCCCGCCTCTTCGGAAAGGTTGCTGGCCACTATTTCCTGCATGGAATATCCAAAGAGTTCTGTGGAGGCGCGCGAAAACGCCTCGAGGCGGCGCTGGCTGGACTGTGTCAGCGGGTTGCCGCGCAACACGGCGGGCTTTTTGCAATGCGCCTTGGCCAAAATTTCAAGGGCGCGTTTGCCCGCGCCCGGCTGGCTGATCACGCTGGAGTAGCCCTGCACCAGGCGGTTGACGAGCACCACGGGGAAGGGCGGTCGGTTGCAGGCCAGAAAGCTGTCGTCCTGCGGGGTGGTGTTCATGATGATGGCGGCGTTGCAGTGGTCGCCGGTGAGCAGCCCGGGCATTTCGGACAAACGTCCGGCCGGGAACAGCTCGATCACCATCGAAAAGGAGATGCCGTTTTTGGCTTGGGTGGATTGCTCGGCGGCCTTGCGCAGTTCCGCCAAAAATTGCGAGACGAGGTTGAGCGGCGCCTCAAAGCTCGTCAGCAGGGCCAGCACCACGTTGTTCTTCTCGCTCTTGAGCGAGCGTAGCCGCCTGGCATTGATGTTGGGAAGATAGCCCAGCGCGGCGGCCGTCTCCCGAATGCGCGTGACCGTCTGCAACGGAATCCGGCGTTCGACATGGCGGTTTTGCAAGACGGTGGAAACCGTGCCGATCGAAACCTTCGCGGCGTTCGCGATATCTTGGACGGTGATGCGGGAATGAGGCCCCTTCAATGTTTCAGAGGAGGGGGACTTGGCTTTTTTGAGCATGGGAAAAAAGGCTGCCGTATTCCGGCGGTCGTTATAGTTCACGACGATAAAACGTTTTTCTCTGACGCACAAGTCGCTTTTCTGTGCGCAATCTGCGCAAACAAGATAGTTTGAATATTCCTAATATCACTCCCATAAATAAATAGCTTGAAGGGCAAAAACGTTTTTTTAAAAATAAGGCCGATTTGTCCGCACGCATTATAAAAATTTCATCCATGAAAAAAACACAATCCCCCCTCTTTGTCGGCATCGACGTCGGCACCGGCAGCGCCCGCGCGGGCGTGTTCGACGCCAAAGGCAAATTGCTGGGCACCAGTTCGTGCCCCATCCGCATGTGGAAGGACGCGCCCGATTTCGTCGAGCAGTCTTCCGACGACATTTGGAAGGCGTGCTGCAAATCGCTCAAGGAAGCGTTTAAGCGCAGCGGGGCCGACCCGAAACAGGTGCGCGGCATCGGCTTCGACGCCACCTGCTCGCTGGTCGCGCTCGATGCCAAAGGCAAGCCCGTCACCGTCAGCCCCAAGGGGCGCGACGAACAAAACGTCATCGTCTGGATGGACCACCGCGCGATCGGCCAAGCCGCCCGCATCAACGCGGGCAAGCACGAGGTGCTCAAGTACGTCGGCGGCGTCATCTCGCCCGAGATGCAGACCCCCAAGCTTATGTGGCTGAAGGAAAACCTTCCCGCCACGTGGAAGCGCACCGCGCAGTTTTTCGATCTGCCCGACTACCTCACATGGCGCGCCACGGGCAGCCAGACGCGTTCCCTGTGCAGCCTCGTGTGCAAGTGGACGTACCTCGGCCACAAGGGCCTCGAAGGGGAGGGCTGGGACGCGGGCTACTTTAACAAGATCGGCTTGGGCGACCTCGTCAAAGAAAAATTCAAACGCATCGGCACGCACATCCGCCCGATGGGCGAACCCATCGAGGGCGGCGTTTCGGCGCAGGCCGCGCGCGAGCTGGGCGTGCCGGAAGGCACGCCGGTGGGCGTCTCCATCATCGACGCGCACTCGGGCGGCATAGGCATGCTGGGGGCGTCCCTCGGCGGCCGCAAAGTGGACAAGGCCCAACTGCAAAAGCGCATCGCGCTGATCGGCGGCACGTCCTCCTGCCACATGGCCGTCAGCGAACAGCCGCGCTTTGTGCCGGGCGTGTGGGGCCCCTATTTCTCCGCGATGGTGCCGGGCTTCTGGCTCACCGAGGGCGGGCAGTCGGCGGTCGGCGCGCTGATCGACCACATCATTTTTTCGCACCCGGCCATGCCCGCCTTGCAAAAGCAGGCCAAAAAAGACGGCGCGAGCGTCTTCGACATGCTCAACGCCCATGTGGCCGACTTGGCCAAGCGCGAGGGCTGTGCCCATGTCGCCGAGGTCACCAAGAACTTCCACATCAACCCCGATTTTCACGGCAACCGCTCGCCCCGCGCCGACCCGACGCTCAAAGGCATGATCTCCGGGCTCGCGCTCGACAAGAGCCTGGACGATTTGGCCCGCCAGTATCTGGCCGTCATCCAGGCCGTCGCCTACGGCACGCGCGACATCATCGAGCAGATGAACGCCCAAGGCTACCGCATCGAGACGATCTTCGTGTGCGGGGGCGGCCTGAAGAACGCGGTGTTCCTGCAAACCCACGCCGACGTGACGGGCTGCCGCCTCGTGCTGCCCGACGAGCAGGAGGCAGTTCTCCTAGGCTCGGCCGTATTGGGGGCCGCGGCATCCGGCCTGTACGACGGGCTGCTGCCCGCGATGGCCGCGATGAACGCCGCCAAGCGCACGATTGAACCCAAAGGCGGCGAGGTCAAAGCTTACCACGCGCGCAAGTTCAAGGTCTACCAGCGCATGCACGAAGACTACAAGGCCTACCTAGCCCTGATGAATGCCGGCGCCAAAAAGCCCGCGCGCAAAAAATAGGCTTTCAATCACAGTCGCGTCTTTTCGACAGGCGTCCTGGCAAAAATTTGCGGACGCCTGTTTTTTTTGAAAAACAAAAAACAGCATAATAAAATGACATCATCTCGTTTAAAAAAAATCCTTTCGGCGGCCGCGCTGACGGCGTGCGCCTTTGCGCTGGAAGCAAAGGTGGAGCTGGCGCCGGTGTTTTCCGACCACGCCGTCCTCCAGCGCGGCATGGAAATTCCCGTCTGGGGCTCGGCCGACCCGGGCGAGAGCGTCACCGTGAAATTCGCCGGCCAAAGCCGTTCGACCACGGCGGCAAGGGACGGCAAATGGATGGTGCTACTTTCCCCGCTGCCTGCCAGCAAGGAGGGCCGCACGCTCGAGGCCGGCGGTCCGCAAAACACCGCCACGGCGCAGGACGTCCTCGTCGGGGAAGTATGGATCGCCAGCGGCCAGTCCAACATGGAGCAGCCGCTGTGGGGTGTTAATGCGAAATTTCGTCACCGCAACGCGGCGGGCACGGGGAAAGAAGTGGCGGACAATACGAATCTGCCGCTGCTGCGCTTCACCAAGATGCCGCGCAAGTGGAGCGCGCTGCCGGTTGAAAACGAGCCGGTGAAGTGGGGCTTGGCCGTCCCTGGCGCGGATCTCGAGGGTGCCAGCGCCACCGCCTTTTTCTTTGCCCGCGAGCTCCAGCGGGAATTGGACATTCCGGTGGGCATCATCGGGGCCTACTGGGGCGGGACACGGATCGAGCCGTGGACACCGGCGCAGGGGTTCGATTCGGTGCCCGAACTCGCCGACATCGCCCTGCAGGTGAACGCCAAGCTTCCCGGCACGCAGGCGTATCGGGAGGTTTCGGCCAAGGTCGCCGCCGATTATGCGGCGTGGCTGGAAAAATACAAAAGCGCCGTCGCGCGGGGGGAGGCTCCTCCGATTCCGCCCGATTTTCCCGCCCAACAGCGGCCCTTCGCCGATCACCAGCAGCCGACAGTGCTTTACAACCAGATGCTGCACGGCTACGCGCCGTACGCGGCGCGCGGGGCGATCTGGTACCAGGGCGAGGCCAATCTCGGCGACGGGATGCTTTACAAGCACAAGATGCAGGCGCTGCTCAACGGCTGGCGCGCGACCTTCCGCAATCCGAATCTGAAATTCTATTTCGCCCAGCTCGCCCCGTTTACCTACGGGGGAGATCCGACCCGGTTGCCCCAATTCTGGGAGACCCAACAGCTGTTTGTGGATGCCGAGAAGGGAACCGCAATGGCCGTTATCACGGACGCCGTCGATGACATCCGCGACATTCACCCCGCGGACAAGGAAATTGTCGGCAAGCGCTTGGCCCGCTTCGCGCTGAACCGTGACTACGGCCGCGCCGACATCAAGGCCGATTCGCCGCGTCTGAGTGCTTCGCGGATCGAGGGAGGCCGTTTTGTGCTCGATTTCAATTTTGTCGAACATTGGCGGAATGCCGACACCAACGCGCTGCCTTACTTTGAGGTCGCGGGCGTGGACGGGGTCTTTTATCCGGCCAAGGCCTTTGTTGAGGCGGCGCGGATAGTGGTGAGCTGCGACCAAGTGCCCGCCCCGAAAAGCCTGCGCTACATGTGGAATCAGACGGACCAAGGCACGCTTTCGAACGAGGCGGGCCTGGTGCTCGGATCGTTCCGTATCCCCTACGAGCCTTCGTTCGAGGAAATGCTCGCGCATTTCAACGCGTGGGGGCGGCTCGCGTATGAGTACGATCTCAAAAGCGGGTCGGGATTCGGCGACCAGTCGCAAGTGCGCTACGCAACTGACAACACAGCCGCGGTCACGGCAAAAATCTCGCAGGTCGCCTATCTTGTCCGCCTAGAAGATGCAAACGGCAACGTGCGCTTTGTCTGCGCCTCGATGGATGCCTTCTCGCCGGAAGCGGCCCGCCTCGGCGTTCCGACCAAGGCCTCAGGCGCGGTTTTTCAGACCAAGGTGAGCAATTTAGCTGTCATTTCAAACGTCGCAGGGGTGCGTACGGGCAAGATCGGCGAGGGCAACATCGAATTCTGGCCCAACAATTACAGCCAGCGCAATGCGGCAAAAATCCCCTTCGCCAGCGACAAGGATTTCGATTTCGGGGACCAAAGAGACACCGCCCGCCCGATAGGCTACGGGTCGATGCAGATCCATGATTTCACGGCCAAGCAGACGATTCTCGCCTACAACAATTTCGCCGCAGGTCCCAATTCAGACATCGGCATCGGGAACCAGCCTTCCGGAAATCCGGATTGGACATTCAGCAAATCGGGGAACGCCCTCGCCAAGGCGACACTGTACGTCTTCGTCAAATAACGCGCCGTCGGCCGCCCGCGCACCCGCCCACGATGACGAGTAGGGCGGCGGCGCGCGGGGTGCGCCGCCTTTACTTGTTCTTGCCCGCCGCGCCCGCGGCGGGCTTCTTTTTGGGCAACGCGGGCGGGTCGATTTCCCACACAATGTCCTTTTCGTTAAAAAACCGCAGGCGGCCTTCCTCGTCGCCCACCACGATCCCGCGCACGCCGTTTCCGAAATCCGCCACATCGGCGCTGCACTCGTGGTGACCGAAGGTCGTCAACCGCTTTTCTTTCAAATCGCCCTTAAAGCGCATCATGCGCGGCGCGTCAAACACGGGGGCTTGGTCGGTGCCGATATTTTTAAGAAAAAGCACGGCGGCCCCCGGTAGCCCCAAACGCTGGGGCAGCCCGTTTTCCTTGTCGGGGAAACTGCCGTGGCGCGGCGTGCCCACGAGCAGGTCCGTTTTGCCGTCGCCGTCGATATCGGTGAGAATCAGCTTGGCGCGTCCCGTCGCCCCTGCGGGCAGGAAATTGGCGGTGATGGCGCTGCCGTCCGCAAGCGTGAGCTTGCCGCCGTCCGCCAGATTCAACGCGTCTATCTGCCAGTACAAATGCAACGCGTCGTTGTCGTCGAGTCCGACATAGGCGTTGCGGCCCGCGAGTTTTCCGACGGCGGGGCGTGTGCGCCATGTCCCGTGCATTTCCATGCCTTCGCAATAGAGAAGTTTGGCGGCTTCGAGCGCTGGGGCGGTCTTTGTTCCGCGGTTAAAATAAACGCTGTGGCGGCTCGTGGCGTCGTTCATGAGGATGTCGGGCAACCCGTCGCCGTTCCAGTCGTACACGTTCGGGCCGACATAGCCCCAGCGCGATTCCCCCGGCCCTTGCACGCCCCAGTAACCCGACTGCACGCGGATAGGTTCTCCCGCGGCCTCCACCAAGCTCGGCTGCGTAAATTTAGGATCCCCCGCGCTGCCGATATTTTTAAAAAAGAGCACTTCACCCTGCGAATTGCCGACGACCAAATCCGTCAGCCCGTCGCCGTCCCAATCGCACGCGTTGACGACGGGAAGCGTCCCCGCGTACAGCAAGGTGTTTGTTTCCCGCGCGTAGACAACGGGGGCTGTTTGCGGCGTGCCGTCATCCGCGCGCTTGGCAAACGCATGGCAATACAGTGCGCTTTCCCCGCCGGCGATCACGCCGTTTTCATAAAAAACAGGGGAGGCGTGGATCGCGGGGTGGCGCAGTAAAAGCCCGTCCGGCCCGCGCACGAGCAGCTGTGGCCCGAGCGTGCCGTCCTTCTGCACGGCATAGTCGGCAAAAAGCCCCATGGCACCGCCGATAATCAGGCGCGGTTGCCCGTCGTCCGTGCGGTAGGCGTTGAGTCCCGAAATCCCCAGCAACATTTCTTTGCGGGAAAGCGAGGCGTCCTTCATATCGGAAAATTTCCCCGCGTCGATCGAGGCGAGCTTGGCGCTTTTCACATAGCCATAGGGAAAATTCCCCGTCCAAATACCCGCTGCGTCAAAAGGCCGGTATTCCGGATCGCGATGCCCGGGGCCTTCGGGTCTCAACGGGCCGCCGACGGTCTGCGAAAAAAAGAAAGCAAACGAGCCGTCCGCGTTGGCCAGCGCCGTGATCCCGCCGCCCTGATCGTAATGAATCGGCGCGCCTGTTGGGACGAAGTCCGACGTCTTGGGGTCAAATTTTGTGGGGATAATCTCTTTTTTGTTTTTCCAAAAACCGTAAATGGTCCCGTCGGGCGCCTGCGTCACCGTCCCGTAATTTGATTTGTCGAACGGTTTTCCGCCCAGCGTCGTCATAGCGGCCAGCTCGAAGACGGCGGCGCCGTCCTCGGCCGTGCCGCCGCGCCGAAACAAACGGATGCCGTGCTTGGATGAAAACCCGCCGGCCTTGACAAAAATATCCTCCTTTGCGCCAAAAACTTTCGCCGTGCCCAGTGGCACGTTGGTCAGCCCGGCGGAAAGCGGCCCGTCCGAATCCCCCATGGGAATGCGCTGGGCGCTTTCCAACGCGAACGCGGTTGTGCAAAACACAAAAAAAATAGCCGCGGCGGCGGAAAAAGAAAATCGCATAAAAAATCTAAAATTATTTTGTTTTAATTTTCAAAACCACACCGCGCCCCTTGTCGAAGGTGATCTGGGCCTCGTAATTTCCCGAGAATCCGGCGCACTCCGTCCGCGCCCCCTCGTTGTACAATTTTTTGCAGTCGATCAGCGTGATCGTGGCGGCTCCCCCCGCGTACTTTGCGCCGTCCACCCGCACGAGCGAGCCTTTCTCAAACTTCACCCCCGAACGCGAATAGTCGAGCGTCGCCACGCCCTTTTCGTCGAGCACGAACTCGATGTTGCCGTAAGGCTGCACGAAGATCGAGTCGCGCGAAATCTTCGCTTTCACCACGGGCGTGGAGCCGACGATGCTGAGCGTGCCCGTGCCTGTGTTGGGCAGGTTGTGGCCGATCGACATGCCGCCGATGAGCGTGCCGCCGCTGATCGTGACCCACGCCTGCGAGGAATGGGTGAAGTTCGATCCGATGAACATTTTGCCCATCGAGAATTTCTCGTCGGTGCCCACGCGCACGGTGCCGCCCTCGATGACGAGGCGGGCCACCGCGCCCGGGGCGTTGCGGTTGACGTGGAGCTTGCGCACGACCTCCAGTTCCGTCCCCTCGCTGATTGTCAGAATGGAGACGCCCGTTCCGCCCAGATGCAGCGCGCCGACGGCGGGCACTTTGGAAGAAAGCGTGGCGGCGGCGTTGTTGCGGATAATGGCGGCCTCCTCGGCGGTCGGGATATGCTTGCGCGACCAATTTTTGTCGTCGTTCCAGTCGCCGGAGCGCTTCGTGAACGTGTTGTAGGTGACGTCCGTCTCCTCGTAATCGACGGGGGCCGCGCGCAGCGCCGGGGCAAAGCACGCGCCCGCCAAAAGCGCGCAAGACAGGAATTTTGTGAGTCGATAAAAAAACATGGGGAATAATTTGTGGGTGCCGTTTTCGCGGCGAAAGACAAAAAAGGGGCGGCGCCGTTTTTCGTATGGCGTCGCCCCTTTGTTCCAAACTCCTTAGAATGCCTTGCCGTCCTTGCGGGTGCCGCACAGGAAGACCTTCATGCCCAACTCGCGGGCGAGGGCGGCCTTGGTGTACATGCACTTGTCCGCGTCGGCGGCGCTCTTGGCGTAGGCGACTTGGATGTGGTTGGCCTTGTGGCGGGCCATCATCTGGTCGCGCGTCACGCCGTAGATCGCGGCGTTCATAATAGGCCAGACAGGCGTGCACAAATCGAGGCGGCGCTTGACTTCCTCCTTCGGGAGCTTGGGCACCCCGGCGCGGCCGAGGTCCATGCACAGCTCGCCGTTTTCAATGTAAATGCGCGACCACACGATCTCGCCCGGCTTCGCCACGCCGGCGCAGGTCGCGCCGCCCTTGGGGAAGTACATGGGGTCCTGGCGGTACCCGCAGCTGCCCTTGTGTCCGCCGATGTGGTGGGCCGTGGGCGCGCCGCCGGAGATGAGGAACACCCAGAGGAAATCGTCCGTGGAACCCGAGCGGTCCTTGTCGCCCCAGCGGATGTCGTGCAGGGTGTTTTCGGTCGGCTGCTTGAGCAGCGCGTGCACGCGCTGCGTCATGATGCCGTCGATGCCCGCGCACTCGTCGACCTCGTTGAAGTTGGTGAAGGGCTGGCCCTTCTTGATGATCTCGCCCTTGGCGTTCTTGACGGGCGGGCGGTCGGAGTCGTTCAAAATGCCCTCCACCAAGTCGGAGGCCGCGCACATGTCCTTGAGACCCTGCTGGTACTGGATGCCGATGGCGTCGCAGCCGAAGCGGTCGCCCATGCGCACGGCGGCGATGTACATCTTGCACTGCTCGAGCACCTGGTCGAGGGTGAGCTCCGTCTTGGGGTCTTTGCCCAGCGCGAAGGACATGCCCTTGCCGATCAGCCAGTTGTAGGCTTCTTTCGCTTCCTTGTCGCTGACTTGGCTCATCTCGTAGAGCAGCGCGCTCTGCGAGAGGCGCTCCTTGAACACGCTGATGGGGAACAAGAGTTCCTCGGAGATGATCGCGTTGTGCATGCCCATGCAACCCTCGTCGAAAATGCCGAGGATGATCTTGTCCTTGCGCCACTGGTCGGCGATCTTTTTCGCGGCGGCCTTCGCGGCGGCGGGCACCTTGGCCTTGGCCAGCGGCTTCACCTGCGGGGTCTTGTGCTTGATGACGCCGGTATTGAGCCAAGCGTCGAAATTCTTAATGAAGAACGCGTCGTCAAAATTCTCGCTCCACAGGGTGGAGTAGGGGACGTTCGCCTTCGTCAGCGAGGCGTTGAGGTTGAGCATGCCCACGAGGCCGGGCCAGGTGCCGGACCAGTTGGCCAGCGTGAGGATGGGGCCCTTGTGGGTGGTCAGGCCGGGGAGCACGTGGTGCGTGTACTGCCAGACGGACTCCGCCACGATGATGGGGAGGGTAGGGTCGAGCTTTTTGAAAATGTCCATGCCTTCGCGCTGGCTGGCGATGAAGCCGTGGCCCTCGTCCTTCTTGACGGGATGGGCGCGTTTGACGGTGTAGCCGAGTTTCTTTGCCGCGGCGACCACTTTGGCCTCCATGGCGGCCTGTTCGGGCCAGCATTCGACATTGGCGCTCGGGCGCAGGTCGCCGCTGGCGACCATGAGGATCGTTTTGTTGGGTTTCTTCATATTAGGATTGGGTAATTTTCGACTGACCAAAATGTGTCGGGATAATCCCGCCGCCGCCCGCTTTCAGGCAAAAAACACGCTCGCACGGGCAACGCAAAATCGTTATTCCGAAGCCCGCCCGAGTCAAGCCAAAGCGTCAACTATTTTTTGTTGACACAATTTTAAAATGAAGGCAAAACTTTGAGTCAGCGCAAACGTATGCGCATCTTTCTTTTTTTTGTCCGCCCGTTTTTCGCCCTTTTTTGCCCCCATGTCCAACGCCTCGCAATCATCCATGACCGTCAAGCGGATCGCGCACGAGCTGGGCGTTTCGGCGACGACGGTGTCGCGCGTGCTGGGCGGCAAGGCCAAGCAATACCGCATCAGCGAGGAAACGGCGGCGCGCATCGTCGATCTGGCCAAGCGCAACAATTTCACCCCCAACGCCATCGCGCGGGGCCTGCGTTTGCTCAAGACCAACACGATCGGTTTGCTCATTCCGGATATTTCCAATCCCTTCTTTGCCACCTTGGCCCGCCATGTGACGGAGGGGCTGCGCCGCTTCGGCTATTCCATCATCCTGTGCGACAGTCAGGACGATCTGGCGCTGGAAAAGCAGCTGCTTGACCTTTTGTGGAGCCGTCAGGTGGACGGCATGATCGTAGTGCCCATCGGGCAAACTTCCGCGCATTTCGTCGATTACCCGAGCCAGCGCAAGCCCACGGTGTTGGTCGACCGTTTTTTCCCCGACCTGGGCCTGCCGTTTGTGACCAGCGACAATTTCATGGGCGCGACCCAGGCGATGGAGTGCTTTTTTGAAAACGGGCACACCCGCATCGCCTGCTTGAAGGGCTTGGGCGGCACGGCCCCGGCCGAGGAACGTCTGCGCGGCTACCGCGAGGCCCTGCTTTCGCACGGGCTGCCCTACGACGCGTCGCTGGTGTGCGGCGACGCTTTCGGCGAGCAAAACGGCTATTTGGAAATGAAGCATCTGCTGCGCAGCGGCAAGGACTTCACGGCCGTC
>JAVBTG010000147.1:0-11755 GCA_031556275.1 Opitutales bacterium | reverse complement strand
TGAAAAATGCGCGCGGCCAACTCGCTGCGCCGCAGGGCGGACAACTGCTTGGAGTCGTTGATCTCCCCCACATGGTAGGCGAAGCGCCTTTCCTGATAAAAAGTCGGGCTCACCCAAACGCTCGCCGCCACGACAGGCCCCGCCAAGGCCCCGCGCCCCGCCTCGTCCACCCCCGCAATGCCCGCGCATTCGCCCAGCAGGCGGCGGTCAAAAAGAAGCAGGGAGGATGCCATAATTCAAATGCGGATAACACGATAATACTCAATACCCTCACATTCCGCAAGCGAGGATAGCGCCCATCATTTCTCTGCGCAAAAAAAGACGCGTCTCGAAAAGAAACGCGTCCTTTTTAAATGGTAGCCGGAGTGGGGGTCGAACCCACACGCCCGCGAAGGCACTGGATTTTGAGTCCAGCGCGTCTGCCAATTCCGCCATCCGGCCATATTCGCCCCTGCTGGCAAAGGCGAAAGATCATCTTCATGGAAACGCCACGTGTTGGCAATCTCGAAATAAAAAAGAAGGCATCATCTTCGATGCGTCCTTTTTTAAAACAAACTCCGGAGCTTTATTTTCCGGCCTTCATCTTGCTCTTACTGGCAATCTGCGCGCCCTTCCGCATTTGCCGGGCCGCTTTTGGCGCAATGCTGTGCGGCTTCAACGCCAGTCGACCGAGGCATGGCGCTGCCATAGCCCCGTCCGCCTGTCGTCTTGCCGCTTCGCCTTGCATCCAAAATCGCCTCCGGCAAAAAAAGAGGACGCTAACGAGCGTCCTCTTTTATGCAGGCTAATGTTTAGCCCTTCTTCATTTTGCTTTTACTGGCGATTTGCGCGCCCTTCTGCATCTTCGCGCGGGCCCGCAGGCGCAATCCCTGCAACCGGATGAAGCCCGTGGCGTCGTCCTGGTTGTAGGTGCTGGAAACACCCTCCATCGAGGCGATGTTCGCGTCGTACATCGAGTAGGGGGACTTGCGGCCCACGGTCGTGATGTTGCCCTTGTAGAGCTTCAGGCGGACTGTCCCCGTCACGCAGTCTTGGCTCTTGTCGATAAAGGCCTGCAGCGCCTCGCGCTCGGGGGCGTACCAGAAACCGTTGTAGATCAGCTCCGCGTACTTGGGCATGAGCATGTCGCGCAGGTGCATCAGGTCGCGGTCCATCGTGAGGGTCTCGACTTGGCGGTGGCCGTGCATGAGGATCGTGCCGCCCGGGGTCTCGTAGACGCCGCGGCTCTTCATGCCGACGAAGCGGTTTTCCACGATGTCCACGCGGCCGACGCCGTGCTTGCCGCCGAGCTTGTTGAGCGTCTTGACGACTTGGGCGGGCGTCAGCTTCTTGCCGTTGACGGCCACGCAGTCGCCCTTGACGAAGTCGAGCTCCACGTATTCGGCCTTGTTCGGGGCGTCCTCGGGGGAGACGGTCGTCTTGAACATCGCCTTGTTCGAGGCGACGGTCGGGTCGAACCACGGGTCTTCCAAAATGCCCGCCTCGTAGGAAATGTGGAGCAAATTGCGGTCCATCGAGTAGGGCTTCTTGAGCGAGGCCTCGACGGGGATCTTGTGCTTGGCGCAGTAGGCGATCATCTCCGAGCGGCCGGGGAATTCCTTGCGGAATTCCTCCATGCGCCAGGGCGCGATGATCTTCAGGTCGGGCGCGAGGGCCGCGTAGGAAAGCTCGAAGCGGCACTGGTCGTTGCCTTTTCCGGTGGCGCCGTGGGCGACATGGGTGGCCTTCTCCTTCTTCGCGATCTCGGCGTGGGCCTTCGCGATGAGCGGGCGGGCGATCGAGGTGCCGAGGTAGTACTGGCCCTCGTACAGCGCGTTGGCGCGGATCATGGGATAGATGAAGTCGCGCGCGAATTCCTCGACCAGGTCGATCGTGTAGTGCTTGGTCGCGCCCGTTTTGAGGGCCTTTTTGTTGAGCCCGTTGAGCTCCTCCTCCTGGCCGATGTCGGCGGCGAACGTCACCACTTCGCAGCGGTAGGTTTCCTTGATCCACTTGACGATGACGGACGTGTCCAGTCCTCCGGAATAAGCGAGTACGACTTTCATGATAAGATGGGAATTAAAAAAACATTGTGCACCCGATGGGGTGCTTGGTTCAACGCTATTTGCGCGCCTTTTTGTTGACCTTGGCGAGCGCCTGCAAAATGGCCTTCTGCGTGTGCAGGCGGTTCTCGGCCTGGTCGTAGACGATGCTGCGCGGGTCGTCCAAAACTTCCTGCGTCACCTCCATGCCGGCGTGCGCGGGCAGGCAGTGCATGAACAGCGCCTTGGGCCCCGCGATGTCGAGGAGCTTTTTGGTGATCGCGTAGGGCTTCATTTTCTTGATGCGCCCCGCCGCCTCGTCCTCCATGCCCATGGAGACCCACACATCGGTGTAAAGCACGTCGGCGCCCTTGGCGGCGTCGGCAGGGTCGGTCGTGAAGCGCACGAACTTCTCCAACCCCTCGGCCTTGAGCAGTTTCATGAATTCCGGCGTCGGCTCAAACCCTTTGGGGCCGCACAAGACGACGTTCATTCCCGCGTAGGCGCCGGCCAGCGCGAGGGAGTTGCCCATGTTGCAGGCGGTGTCGCCGAAAAAGGCGAGGGTTTTGCCCTTGAGCGACTTCAAAGGGTCTTGTCCCTTTTTCATCCAACGCTCCGACATGGTGAACAAATCGGTGTAGCTCTGGCAGGGGTGCAAAAAGTCCGACAGCGCGTTGACGACCGGCATCGTGCCTTCTTTGACGAACGTCTCCAGCGTCGCGTGCCCGAAGCAGCGGATCACAACCCCGTGCAAGAAGCGCGAGAGCACGCGGGCCGTGTCGGCCTCCGTCTCGCCGCGCGAGAGTTGCAGGTCGTCGGCCGCGAGCACGAGCGGGTGCCCGCCGAGCTCCCACACCCCGACTTGGAAGGACACGCGCGTGCGCGTGCTTTTTTTGAAAAAGATGAGGCCCCAGGACTGGCGGTCGAGGGGGAGGGGGATTTTTTTGCCGTTGCGCCCCTTTTTGAGGGCGGCGGCTTCTTTAAAAATCTGCGCCATCTCGGCGCGTGAAAAATCGGTTTCCTTTAAAAAATGTCTCATCTGAAAATTTCCTGTGTGTGAACGGTTGGCGGGTTATTTTGAAAGCGATTCAAACGTCTTTTTGAGAATGCGCACGGCCTCGTCACATTCGGCCTTGGTGACGTTGAGGGCGGGCAGAAGCCGCACGGTTTTCTGCCCCGCGCCGACCGCGAGCAGCCCGTTTTTGCGCAGTGCG
This sequence comes from Opitutales bacterium, assembly GCA_031556275.1. Lineage (GTDB taxonomy): Bacteria > Verrucomicrobiota > Verrucomicrobiia > Opitutales > JAKPNF01 > JAKPNF01. Next base: position 8,520 of record JAVBTG010000147.1, on the reverse strand, counting down.
GCGATGACGGGGGCTGGCTCGCTCGTGAGGCCGATGCCGACCATCAGCCCGAGGCCGCGCACGGCGGCGATGTGCTGCGGAAACTGCTTTTGCAGAGCGCCGAGTTTTTTGAAGAGATGCTCGGAGACGGCGCGCACGTTGGCGAGGATGTCCTCGGCCTTGAGCGTTTCCATCACGGCCAGCCCCGCGGCGCACGCCAGCGGGTTGCCGCCGAAGGTGGTGCCGTGCATCCCGGCCTTGAACAGGTCGTTGTACGGCCCGCGCACCCAGATCGCGCCGATGGGAAACCCCCCGCCCAGCCCCTTGGCGAGCGACACGGCGTCGGGCACCACGCCCGCCTGCTGGCAGGCCAGAAACGTTCCCGTGCGCCCGACGCCGCACTGCACCTCGTCGAGCATCATGAGGATGCCGCGCCGGTCGCACAGCTTGCGCAGTCCCTTTAGAAATTCCTTCGTGGCCGAGGTCACGCCGCTTTCGCCCTGAATCGTCTCGACGAGCACGGCGGCGGTCTTGTCGTCGACGTGCTTTTCAAACGAGGCGAGGTCGTTGTATTTGGCAACGGGGAAGCCCGTCAGCATGGGGCGAAACCCGTGCTGGATTTTTTCCTGCGGCGTGGCCGCCATCGCGCCGCATGTGCGCCCGTGGAAGGCGTTTTCGGCCACGACGACCTTGTAAATTTTCCCCTCCTTGCCGTCCGCCTTGCGCATGCCGTGCAGGCGGGCGAGCTTGATGAGGGCCTCGTTGGCCTCGGTGCCGCTGTTGCAAAACAGCATCCGCGCGCCCGGCTCGCCCACGGCCTCGACAATGGCCTTGGCCAGCAGCGCCTGCGGCTCGCAGCGGAAAAGGTTGCTCGTGTGCGCGATCAGCTTCGCCTGATCGCACACCCGCTTTACCCACGCGGGGTGGGCGACCCCGAGGGAATTGACAGCGATGCCCGAGGAAAAGTCCAGATACCGCTTGCCCTTGTCGTCCCACACGCGTCGGCCCTTGCCGCGCGCCAGCGTCAGCGCGGGCGTGCCGTAATTCTGGATCAGATACGTTTCGTAGAGGGCTTGCGTGTGCTTGGACATGGCGAAAGAAATGGCAACGGCACCTAGATGTTCACAATCTCGGTGCCGATACCCGTGTCGGTGAAAATTTCGAGCAAAATGGAATGGGTGGCGCGCCCGTCGATGAAGTGGACGCGCCGCACGCCTTGGTAGAGGGCTTTGACGGCGCTGTCCACCTTGGGCAACATGCCGGAACCGATGACGCCGGTCTGCTTCAACTTCGGCACTTTGGAGACATGCAGCGAGGAGATCAAACTGTTGGGATCCTTCGGGTCGGAAAGCAGCCCCGGCACGTCGCAGAGGAACACGAGGCGGCGCGCCCGCAGCGAGGCGGCCACGGCGGCGGCGGCGACGTCGGCGTTGGTGTTGTACGGCTGCCCGTCGTTGTCGACGGCGACGGGGGAGATGATCGGAATAAAACCGTCCGCCAGCGCCTTTTTGATGAGCTTGGTTTTGACGTTGGTCACTTCGCCGACAAACCCGAGGTCGATCGGGTTGCCCTCGGCGTCGGTCTGTTTCATCTGCTCGCACAAAAACACGAGGTTGCCGAACATGCCCTTGGGGCTGCCGCCGCATTCCTCGACGAGGCGGCAGATGTCAGAATTGGTCAGCTCGTTGAGCGTCTTTTCGACGATGGCCATCGTGTCCTTGTCGGTCACGCGCAGGCCGTTGCGCCAGACGGGCTCGATGCCGGAGTCCGCCATCGCCCGCGTGATCGCCTTGCCCCCGCCGTGCACGACGACGACCTGGATGCCCACGGCCGCCAGAAACGCGATGTCGGTGGCGACGTTCACGCGCGTTTGCGGGTTCGGGTCGTCCATGAAACTGCCGCCGTACTTGATGACGAAAGTGGAGCCGCGAAAACGTTTGATGTAGGGCAACGCCTCCACCAGCACGCTTGCCTTGTCCGTGATGTCGAGTTCCATGTTTCTATTCGCTCTTGTTGAAGGTGACGTAGGCCTCGGTCAGATCGCTGGCCAGCAGGCGGAAACCGCCCGTCCCGATGTTTAGCCGCACGCGGATGGTGAAGCGCTTTTTCTGCACGATTTTTTTCCACTGGGGCAGGTTCGCGTCGATCGGCTGGCCGCCGCGCAAGACGGCGGTTTCGTCGTAGTCGATGTCGAGCTTGCGCTGGTCGAGCCCGGCGCGCGCGTAGCCCGCGGCGTCGGCGAGGCGCCCCCAGTTGGGGTCTTCGCCGCACCACGAGGATTTCACGAGCAGCGAGTTGCCGATCGCCCGCGCGATGGCCTCTGCGGCGGTGTCCGAGGGCGCGCCCTCGACTTTCAGCTCCACGATCTTGGAAATCTTCTCGCCGTCGCCGACGATCTTTTCGGCCAAATTGTCGCACACGGCCATCAGGGCCTTTTGAAACGCCTCCGCATCGGGCGTGCCTTCCGCAATCTCGCAACTCGACGCGCCGTTGGCGAGCACGACGACGGTGTCGTTCGTGCTCATGTCGCCGTCGACGGAGATGCAGTTGAACGTCTTGTTCACGCACAGCGCGAGCGTCTTTTGTAGCAAATCTTTGGATACAACGGCGTCGGTCGCGACGAAGCAGAGCATGGTGGCCATGCCGGGCTGGATCATCCCCGCGCCCTTGGCCATCCCCGCGAGGGAGACCGTCCTGCCGTCGGCGCACGCGAAGCGCACCGTCACGGTCTTGGGCTTCGTGTCGGATGTCAGGATCGCCTGCGAGGCGTCGTGGCCGTGCTTTTCGTCGGAGCCGAAGCCCTGTGCGCACGCGGCGATGCCCTTTGAAATGTTGTCCATCGGCATCTGGCGGCCGATGCGGCCGGTCGAGGCCACAAAAAACGTCCCCTTTTCAAGCCCTGCCGCCTCGGCGGCGAGGTCCGCCATTTTTACGGCGTCGGCTTCGCCCTGGTCGCCGGTGCAGGCGTTGGCGTTGCCGCTGTTGGCGACAAAGCCGTGCAGGGGTTTTCCCGCCTTGACCAGCTCGCGGCACACGTGCACGGGCGCGGCGAACACCTCGTTCGTCGTGAACACCCCGGCGGCCACGCAGGGGCGCGCGCTGCGGCACACCGTCAGGTCGAGGCGCGCGAGGTCTCCCTTGGCGCGGATGTCGCAGGCGGTGCTGGCGAGCTCGAAACCCTCAATGTCGCTCAGTCCCGCGGAATGGTCGATGACTTCCATAGAATGCATGATGGAATAAAAATGAGAACCCAACGTGTGCTAGCGCAACCCTGCCGTTTCTTCCCAGCCGCACCACAGGTTCATGAGCTGGACGGCTTGGCCGCCCGCGCCCTTGAGCAGGTTGTCGATCGCGCTGGTGATCACAAAATTGCCCGTCCGTTCGTCATACACGCCGGAGATATCGACGCGGTTCGCGCCGACGACATGGGCCGTGTCGGGCCGCGTCTTGGTGTCCAAGACTGCCACGCAGGGCCGCCCCGCGTAGATCTTGTTCCAGACATCATAAAGCGCCTGCGCGCCCGGCTTCACGGCGGGCACGGTGATCGTGGTGGCGATACCCCGCTTCATGGGGGCCAAGTGCGGGTTGAATTGGACGACGATCTTTTTATTCGCCGCCAGTCCCAACTGCTCCTCGATCTCCGAGAGATGCCGGTGCTTGGGCAGCCCGTACGCTTTTATGCTTTCGTCGCGCTCGCAGTAGAGGTAATCGGCGGCGACCTTTTTGCCCGCGCCCGACACCCCGCTGTAGGAATTGATGACGATGTGTTCCGTCGAGACGACCCCCGCCCGCACTAGCGGCACTAGCGGCGTCAAAATGCTCGTCGGGTAACACCCGGGGCAGGCGATCAGCTTGGCATTCTGCCAGCCATCGGGCGCGATCTCGGGGATCACGTACGCGCTGTCCTTCAAGAGCGCGGGGGCGGGGTGCTCCTGTTCGTAAAATTCCTTATAAACCTCGGTGGATTGGAGCCGGAAGTCCGCGCTCAGGTCGAGCACCTTTTTGCCCGCCGCGACCAGCGGCGCGGCGAACTCGGCCGCCACCCCGTGGGGGAGGGCCAAAAAGAAGATGTCGATGTCGGAGGCGGCCAGCGCGGCGGGTTCCGACGCGGTGAATGCCAGCGCGCCGTCCACGATGCCACGCAGGTGCGGCATGGCGTCGGCCAGCTTCGTGCCAGCGAGCGAGCGCGAGGCCACGCACGAGAGCCGCGCGTGCGGATGCCGCGCGATCAACCGCACGAGTTCCTCGCCGGAATAACCGGACGCGCCAATGATGCCGATTTTTTTATGCATGGCCGGGAAGAATGGAAACGATCATTAAAACACTCGGGGGGAAATTGTGCAAAGTATTCCGCAGGGAAAATGTGAAAATCTTGTGCCGGTTTTCACCGTGGAAACCCGCCGAAAAACAAAATAAAAAACGATTGGAAAACAGTTTAAAAAACCGCTCGAAAAAATCCTGTCCTCCGCCGCACTCCCCGATCTCGGAAAACAAAAAGCCCTTCGAGGCGCGAGGCATCTCGAAGGGCTTTTGAAAAGCGCGAGGATGTTTCGCCTTTTAGCGTTTGGAGAACTGGAAGCGGCGGCGCGCGCCGGGGCGGCCGGGTTTCTTACGTTCTTTGACACGGCCGTCGCGGGTGAGCTGGCCGGCCTTCTTGAGGGGGGAGCGCAACTCGCCGTTGAGCTTCTGCAGCGCGCGGGCGAAGCCCAGCGCGATCGCGCCCGCCTGCCCGATGGGTCCGCCGCCCTTGACGGTGACGGTGGCGTTGAGCTGGTTGTCGAGTTCGGCGATGGTGATGGGTGTCGTGGCGATGCGCACGAGTTGTTCCTCGTAGAGGTACACGCTCATGGGCTTGCCGTTGATCACGATCTCCCCGGCTCCGCGCGACAAACGCACGCGGGCGGTGGCGGCCTTGCGGCGGCCTACGGCGACATAAACTTCTTCAGTGGCGGTCTTTGCGCTCATGGTCTAAAAAATAAAACGGGATTAGCCCTTGAAGGGGACGGGGTTCTGGGCCGCGTGCGGGTGCTCGGGGCCTTTGAAGACGCGCAGCTTGGTCAGGATCTCGTTGGCCAAGCGGTTCTTCGGGAGCATGCCCTTGACGGCGTGCGTGATGAGAAACTCGGGGCGGCTCGCGCGGTAGCTGGCGACGGTGCGGTACTTTTCGCCGCCCATCCAGCCGCTATAGCTCATGTACTCCTTGTTGGTCTCCTTCTTGCCCGTCAGGCGCACCTTTTCGGCGTTGATGACGATAACGTAGTCGCCCGCGTCCACATGGGGGGTGTAGAGCACCTTGTCGCGCCCGCGTAGCACATTGGCGATCTTGACGGCGAGGCGGCCCAGCACCTGGTCGGTGGCGTCGACGACATACCACGTCTTGGGGGCGTCTTTCTTTGCTAAAGTGGTTTTCATTTGAGAGGAAAAGGTAAAGCTTTAATTTTTCCCGCGCGTGAGTCAACCCTTTTTCTCTCCATCCCGCGGCGAAACCCCGTCCCGCCCGCCCGCCAGGGCACTTCAAACGCGCAAAAAAGCCGTCCCAAACGCGGGACGGCCTCTTTTGAAACACCCTGTTTACAGCCCAAAATTCACGCCCACGCCCCCCCAGAGGTGCTGCGGGTTTTCGGTGTATTCATTGGTGGCGGTCGACCCGGCCCAGCGCACCCCCGCGTAAAAACCCACATAGTCGTTGAGCTGGTAGCACAGATTGAGGTTCGCCCCGTAGTAAAACCCGCTGCTCCACCCGGAGGGGCCCCATTCGGCCTCGGGCATCCCGATGGTGCCCCATCCCACATAGGCGGAGGGATCAAGGCTCAGGCCCGCGACCCCGACCAAATCCGACAGATCGAACGAATAGCTGATCGCAAACTCCACGACATGCGACTCCAGCGTGCAGTCGTAGTAGTAAATGATCGAGGGGCTCAGGTTGACGCCGCCCAAAATCCCAGTCGTGTCGTAGGAAAGCCCGATGTGCATTTCATTGCTGCGCAAGACGCCCGCCTGCGTGTCGGGGTACCAGTAATAGGCGTAGCCCAGATCAACGCTCAGGGTCTCCGTCAACGGCCGCATCCAGCCGACATAGAAGTCGATTTCATTGAATTCCCCGCTGGCGATGGGCTGGTTGATCCACGTTCCCACATACAAATCTCCGCCGCAGACGGGATACCCCGCCTCCACCGTGGCCTGAAACGCGCTTTCCGTGTACTTCACCCCGCGAAACACGAAGGCCGACTCGTAGCTGAACGACCCTTTTACCGACAGCTTCGACAACGCCGATTCCGGCGCGGCCTGCGGCGTTTTCTGAGCCTCGCCATGCGTTTTGTGCATGGTGGGCGCGCCCGTGGAAACGTCCTGCATGGGGGAGCCGAATTCGGCGGCGTGAACGTGCATGGCCAGTGTCGCCACGGCCATGATCGAGAGGATGGTTTTGTTCATGGTGGGTTGTTGTGCGGTTGGTTTCTTAGACACAAACCAAGCGCCATCATGGCATTCTCCCATTTTTTATTCAACCGCTTTTTAACGAATTAGGATACTTTATGGGAACCCTTTTGCCGCCTCCGTCCGCCCATAAGAAAAATTTATACCCTCGGCATGCCGCCCGCCCGCGCCGCCCGCCCGCAAAAAAGCCGCCTGTTTGCACGGGCGGCTTTTTAAACAAACGGTCAGGTTTCTGCTTACAGCCCGAAGGTCACGCCCGCGGTGCCGTAGATGAAGTTCCAGTTGCGGTCGACAATGCCGTTGCCGCCCACGCCGTCGGTCGGCTGCTGGCCCGCCCAGTTGAAGCCCGCGTAGAAGCCCACATAGTCGTTGAGCTGGTAGGTCAGCTTCAGCTCCGCGCCGTAGTACAGGCCGTCGGTGCGGCGGAAGTAGTCCTGCTGCTCGGCGGCGTCGCCGTAGGGGCGGCAAGTCGTCTGGTAGCCCAGATAGAGCTTCGAGCCGATGGCAAACCCGCTGATGCCGGACAGCTCGCTCAGGTCGTAGGTGTACGAGATCGAGCCTTCGATGGTGTGCTTGTCCACGTTCCAGTCGTAGTAATAGTAGATCGCGGGCGAGAGGTTCACGCCGTTGAGCACTTTGGAGGAATCCCAGATGAAGCCCAAGTAGATTTCGTTCGAGCGATCCTCGCCGCGCATGTAGTCGCTGTAATTGGAGGAATACTGGGTATAGTCATACTCCGGGTGCCAGTAGTACGTCCAGCCCGCGTCCATCTTCACCGAGTCGGTGATGGGCATGATGTAGCCCAAGTAGAAATCCAGCTCGTTGGGCTGGTTGGCCTTGGCGATCGGCTGGCTGGTCCACATGCCCGCGTAGAGGTTGCCGTTGCCCACGGGGTAGCCCAGCTCGACCTTCGCTTGGAAAGCGCTGTCGGACTGTTTCAACCCGCGGAAAATGTATTCCGAGGTGTACCCGAACGAGCCGGAGACCGAGAGCTTCTCCAGCGCGGAGCCGGACTTGGCTTCGGGAGCCGGGGCGGGAGCCTGTTGCGCGGCAGGGGCCGGGGCGGCGGGCTGCGCAGCGGGGGCTGCGGCAGGCGCGTCGGCGGCGCACAGCGCGGCGGCGAAGACGCCGGACGAGATCAGCGAGATAAGGGTTTTTTTCATGGAGGTGAGAGATGTTGTATGGTTGTGTGTGGTCGGCTACCCGACTTATGGGAAGAAATATGCGTAAAACCACATATTCGTCAAGCATTTACCGTCTTAGTGATAGCATTTCATAACTCCCTGCGTGCACAAAAAAACCGCCTGTTTGCACAGGCGGTTTTTTAAAACTCGGTGATTCCGAGGGGATTGCAATTACAGCCCGAAGGTCACACCGGCGTTGCCGCCGACGTAGTTGTAGTTGCGCGAACCGCCGACGGAGGTGTCCTGATTGCCCGCGTAGCCGAAGCCCGCGTAGAAGCCGACGAAGTCGTTCAGCTTGTAGGTGAGGGTCACGTCAACGCCGTAGTACAGGCCGTTCATGCGGCCGAAGATGGTCGACGCCTGACCGGTGTCGCCCACGGGGCGGCAGGTCGTCTGGTAGCCCAAGTAGATTCCGGGGGTGATGGCGAAGCCTTCGACGCCGGAGAGCTGGCCCAAGTCGTAGGTGTACGACAGCGAAGCCTCGACGGTGTGCTTGTCCACATTCCAGTCGTAGTAGTAGTAGAACGCGGGGTTGATGTTGACGCCGTTGAGCACGCTGGAGGTGTCCCAGTTGATGCCGGCGTAGGTTTCCGTCGAGCGGTTCAGCCCGCGGTACGGACGGTAGGTGTTGCCGTCAGGGTACCAGTAGTAGGTCTGCCCGATGTCAACTTTCAGCGTGTCCGTGACGGGCATGATGTAGCCGACGTAGAAGTCGAGCTCATTGCTCACATCGGCGCTGGCGATGGGCTGGTTGGTCCAGACGCCGGCGTAGAGGTTGCCGTTGCCGAGGGGGTAGCCCAGCTCGACCTTCGCCTGGAAGGCGCTGTCGGACTGCTTGTCGCCGCGGAAGACGTACTCGGAGGTGTAGCCGAAGGTGCCGGTCACCGAGAGCTTTTCCAGCGCGGAGCCGGACTTGGCTTCG
>JAVBTG010000080.1:0-19566 GCA_031556275.1 Opitutales bacterium | reverse complement strand
TCCATAAAGTGAAAAACACGCTCGCGTAACACATCGTAGAGGGCAAGACACGCAAGGCCGCAAAAAGTGCTCCCCTTTTTGCTATTTCGCGCGCATTCCATCCGCCGACGGCGGCCACCAAATCCGCCCCGGCGTCACTCGGAGGCCGCTTGGCTCATCAGGGCGTCCAGTTTTTCCGCCACCGCCTTTATCGTTATGGGCTTGAACAGGATGCCGTCGTACACATGGTCGGGGTCCTGCAAATTCGTGTCGGCGGTGATGGCCATGATGGGGATCTTGGCCGTGCGCGGGTTCGCCTTCACCGCCTTGGCCAGCTCCTCGCCGCTCATTTCGGGCATCCACAGATCGGTCAAAATGGCGTCGGGGATGGCGGATTCGAGTTTCTCCAGCGCCTCCTTTGCCGACAGGCACTCAATGACGGTCGCGTCAAAGTTTTCGAGCATCTTGCGCAACACCTTCAGGTTCAGCATGATGTCGTCGACGATCATCAGGCACAGTCCTTTTTTCGGGACGATCGGCGCGGCGGGCCTCGTCCCCTCCTCCGGCAAAAGCACGGTCCCCTCGGGGCAAATTTCGACGTCGCGCAGCACAACCTTGAACTCGCTGCCGATCCCCAGCTTGCTGTCGTAGGAGAGCTCGCCCCCCATCCGTTCGAGGAGCCGTTTGGAGATGGTCAACCCCAGCCCCGTGCCCTCGTGGCCGCTGCGCCCGCGCACGCGCACCCCGTTGTCCTGCTCGAACGGGCTGAAGATTTTTTCCGCAAATTCCGGGGTGATGCCTATCCCCGTGTCCTGCACCGAAATGTGAACTTCGCCGACATTCGCCGCCGTCGGTTGCAAGGCGAACGACACATGCACGCCGCCCGTGTGAGTGAATTTTATGGCGTTGCCGATCAGGTTCATCAGCACCTGTTTCAGGCGGAGCATGTCGAGCATGACGATCGGCATGTGCCCCTCGACTTGGACGCTGAGCGCGATCCCCTTCTTTTTCGCCGCGAATTTGAAAATGCCCTCGAATTCCTCGGCCAATTTCCTCAGATCGAGCGGGGACTTGACGATCTCGAGCTGCTCCGATTCGAGCTTGGAGAGGTCGAGCACGTCGTTGATGAGCGACAGCAGGGTGTTGGCGGCGAAATTGATGTTTTTGAGGTTGTGCAGGCGCTCGTCATGGCTGAGCTTGGGGTCCTGCGTCAAGTCGGTGTAGCCGATCACCGCGTTGAGGGGGGTGCGCAGCTCTTGGCTCATAGTGGCGATGAAATACGACTTGGCCTTGTTCGAGGCCTGCGCCTGCTCCATCGACCTGACCAGCTGCCGCTTGCCCGCGTTGAACTCCGTCATCTCGATGATGCTCTCGATGGCGAACATGACCTTTTTCTCTGCGTCGAATATCGGGGTTATGGTGACGTGGAAGTCCTTGCCGTCGAAAGAAATGTCGTTGGTGACCACGCGGCCCTCGTCGAGGCACCTGCGCACGGGGCACGAGCGGGGGTTGAACATGCCCTTGCAGATCACCTTGTCGCAGGGGTTGGCCAGCAGCGTCGCCTCGTCGGCTCCCGCGAATTTCGCGGCCGCGGAGTTCGCGTTGACGAGCTTGAGGTTGGGGTCCCAGAGCATGATCGGGATATCCACGGAATCCAAAAGTAAACGCCGCAGCGTCTCACCCTCCTCAAGCTGCTTGAGGTGCTCGAAGCGCTCGAGCGCGAACTCGAGGATGTGCGAGACCATCTGCACCAGATAGTAGTCGGACTCGGTGAACTTGTGCTTGTTTTTGCGGAATTCGATGCTGACGAAGCCCAGCAGCTTCCCGTTTTTGAGAATGCCGGAGGCCAGCAGCGACTTTATGCCGTTGGCCGCCTCTATCTGGTCGAGGTTGGCGAATTCGCCCGTGTGCTCCGCCTCCATGTCCTCGCTGACGATCAGCTCGTTTTTGCTGAGCTTGTCTATCCACGCGTCGATATCGGGGGAGATTTTGGGCAGCTCGTCGTCGCTCTTGAAATAAACGTCGTCGGAGCACCACTGGGAAAGCGGGCGGATCGATTTGTCCGTCGGGTCGTAGCGGAAGACGAAGCAATGGTCGGCCCGCAGCGATTCCCCCACAAACCGCAGGACGTCGCCGAAAAGCCCCTTGGGCGTCGAGGACAGCATGGCGGTGCCCAAAAAATTGCTGAGCGTGCGCAACTGCTGGGAGTGCAGTTTTTCCCGCTCTTGGCTCTCGATAATCTCCGTCATGTCGGAGCAGATGCCAAAGAGATACAGGTCGCCGTTTTCCACCCGCTGGGCGACGTTGATCGTGTGCCCGCGCAGCTCCAGCCCGCTCAGCGTGCGCACATCCTCGAAGAAATCCATCACCTGTCCCTCGGTGGCCAGAACCTGCAATTCATTGCCGTTGCAATCCTGCGCCACATCCAGTTCAAGCAAGTCGTAATCGGTTTTCCCCACAATGTCTTCCGCCGAACCGACGATGCGTTCCTGAAAATACTTGTTCGCCAGCACATACTTGCCGCCGTCGCTGTAATTTTTGATAAAAATACCGCTGGGCATGTTGTCGATGAACACGCGCAAAAATCGGTTGGCGTCCTTGAGCTGGTCGGCCGTCTCCTTTTGCACGTTTCGGGCCACGCTGAGGTCGGAAACGTCCACGGTCGTGATCATAAAGGCGTCCTTGCCGAAGAATTCGGGCGGCGCCTTCTTCATGATGCCCCTGCGCCAGACGCCCCTGAACTCGTATTCAAGCGAAAGGTCCTCGCCCCCCATGACGGTGGGGATGCTCTTTTCGCAAAAGGCGGAAAACTCCGCGTCAATGTCGTCCGTGTGCGCGGCATCCTTCATGTCGGAATAGTCGCTGGATATGTGCAAAATCTTGCGATCCTTGTCGAACACGTAGACGTTCATGGGCAGCGACTGGAAAATCGCCTCTTTGCGGCGCATCTGCCAAGCATGCCGCCCCACCAAATACCCGACGTAGCCGGCCAGCATCACAAATTGCGCAAGGCCGAACCCGATTCTCGCCGCGTGGCTCTGCGCCAAGAGGGAACACACAAAGGCCGCCAACGCCGCCGCGAGCGCAAAAAGAGTAATGAAGTGAATGTGTGTTTTGGTTTTGCGCAAAGCTCTCATTGATGGGGGGCCTTTATTCTGGGCAAAATCCCCCTGCCTGTCGAGTCCCGAGCGCGTTTTGGGTACAAAACTTCACCGCATCCGAAAATTACGGTTAAATACCGATGCGGATATTTAAAAACCCGCAGAAATGCGTCATTTGGCCAAATTTCACAAAAAGCGCAAAACACACCAATCCCCCGTCAGTAATCACTCAACATCACGCCCATCAACAGATTGCCCAATAAAAAAAACCCGACAAAATTATTGACTCCCCTTTGGGCGCGCATAAAAAATACGCACACGTTCTTAAAAACACGGAAAACCCCAATGAAAGGCATCCCAATGAAGGCATCCAAAACACACGCGGCGGTCGCGCTGTTTTCCCTATTTATTTGCGCGGCAGGCGCGCAATCGGTGGACGTGTACACCTCAAGCGAGCTTGTCGGCGCGCTGGGCGCGGGTGCCTCGTACGACAGCATCAACCTGCAGGCCGACATCGTGTTAGATGCGAATTTGGGGACATTAGGGGCGAGCCAGACCCTCTCGGGCGCGCACTCGCCCGTGCCCTACGCCGTCACGGGCGGGGCCCACGCGGGCCTCTCCATGCAGGCGGGGCAAACCCTTCGGCTCAGCGACATCACATTCACGGGGTTCGATTACACCGCGGGCGATTACACGGTGGAAGGCGGCGTGGTCGCCGGGTACGGAACCCTCATCCTCAGCAACGCCTCGTTCCTTTCCAACGCGCTGGGTGCCGACGGCGATGAGGGAAGCGCGGGGTTCGGCGCGGCCATCGCTTCCCACGGGACGGTTTCGGCGACGAATTCCACATTCGCGGGCAACATAGCTTCCCCTTCCGCCGATATCGCCTCGCAAGGCGGGGCGATATGCATGCTCGGAGGGGATTCTCTACTGACCCTCAACAACGCGACTTTCCGCTCAAACACAGCGAAATTGGGCGCGGCGATTTATGCCGAAGGCACCATAGCGATAACGGGCGACACGACTTTTTCGGGCAACCAGCAAGCCAACGCCCAAGGGGGCGCCATCTATTCCATCGGGGGCGACATCCGCATCGCCGAGGACGTCGCGCTGGTGTTCGACGGGCAGATCGCGGGCGGCAGCGCCGGAGGCGCCATTTATGTGAAATCGCTCGAAAAGGACACCGTCTGGGATTTTTCAAACACGACCGTCAGCAACAACCTCAGCGGCAACGGCACCGTGGCAGTCTATATCCCAGCGGATTCGACGGGTATCCCGCCCGAGGCGCAGCCGGAGTTTTTTGCCAGACGCGTTTATATCCCGCAGGATTCGACAGACATCCCAACCCTGACGATACGCGGAGGGGTTTTTGAAAACAACACCGCGGGCGACGGGGCGGCCGTGTACGCCGACAGCGCCTTGTCTTTGACGGGCACCGTGATCGCGGGCAACACCGGCCAGAAAAACACGCTCTCCGCCGGCGGCCTGACGCTCGACGGGGTGTCCATAACCGGCAACATGACCTACACGCAACTGCCGACAGGCAGGGCTGAAACGGCGGGATCCGCCCTCGCCAGCGACGGCGATTTTTCCTCAACAAATTCCACCATATCCGGCAACGTGGCGCGCATGGGCGAGATTGACGACAAGGTGCGCGCCGAGGAAAGTTTCGGCACCATGGCCTTTTACGGCATGCTCGACGAAGGCCGCAACATCTCGCTTGCGAACACCACCGTCTCAGGCAACGAAGCCGCCTACGGCGGGGCGATGAGCTTTGTGGGCAACGGCGGCAGCTTCACGGCCACCTTCGATTCGGCCACCGTCATCAGCGGAAACACCGCGTACTACGGCGGGGCGATCCATAATTTCGCCGCCGACACGACGCTCGACGCGGACGGCGCCGTCATATCCTCCAATAGCGCGATCGAAACATTGGACGGCGACGCCGGCCACGGCGGGGCGGTGTTCGTGGAAACGGGCAGCCTCGCCGTCAGCAACGCGACACTGTCGGACAATTCCGCCTCCTTCGGCGGGGCCGCCGCGAACCGCTCGGTCGCCTCGTTCACCGACGTCGATTTCATAAACAACACGGCGACGACCCACGGCGGGGCCATCTACAACAGGGCGCTCACCTCACCCTCGGGGACATCCCTCACCATCGAGGCGAAAACCCGCGACGTGCTGTTTTCGGGCAACGCCGCGCAGCAGGGCGCCGACTTGTACAACATGCTCGGCACGGTCGAGCTCAAAACGGCCTCGGGCAAAAAGATCACCTTTGAGGGAAGCGTGTTCAATTACGACGACAACCACCCAATCGCGCTATCGGGCGCGGGCCGCGTCGTGTTCATGGACAGCGTCGCGGGAAAAATCCAACTGGTTTCCGGCGAAATGCAGATCGCCTCCGCCGCGGGCTTCTCCGCCGCCGACCTAGACTTGTCGGGCGGCAGGGCCCTCCTAGGCTCCGGCTCCGCGGCGAACTTCCAAGTGAAAACGCTCGCGATAAACGGCGACTCCACCATCGCGCTGGATGTGTTAGCGCAGGACAACTACAGCACCCTTTCCGTCCTCGATGGCTCGCTTTCGGGAACAAGCGGGACAGACACGATTACCGTCACGTTTAATCTCATGGTGGCCGACGGCGTGTCTTTCCAAGACGACACCCTGTCATTCAAAGTCATGCTCTGGCACGACGACGCCCCCGCGTACGACCAATATGACTTCACCGCCAGCGGGATCGCGGGCTACGCCTTCTCGGGATTCGACATCGACGGCACCGGCCTCACCCTGAACTTCTCGCTCGTGCCCGAACCGGCCGCCTGCGCCGCGCTTCTGGGCGCGTTCGTCCTGCTCATGGCCGCCCGCAGACGGCGCAAATAAATCTCCCTCCCCAAAAGAGCCTCACAAAACCGTGGGGCTCTTTTATCGAAAAAGCTTTAAGCCCACGGGTCGCGTGCCATTGCCAAATTCCGATAACGAGGACAAACTTTGACCTTATGAAAATCGTCGTGACACCCTATTCCCCCGCATGGGATGCCGCCTATAAGGCGGAGGCCGAAAAAATAAAAAACATATTGGGCGAAGAATGCACGGCCATCCACCACATCGGGAGCACCGCCGTCCCCGGTCTGGCCGCAAAGCCGATCATCGACATCATGCCGGTCGTAAGGGACATATCCAAAGTCGACGCGCTAAATCCCTCTTTTGAAAAAATCGGCTACGAATGCATGGGCGAATTCGGCATCCCCGGCCGCCGCTACTTCCGCAAAGGCGGGGAGTCTCGCACCCATCAGGTGCATATCTTTGAAGCGGGCAACACCCGCGACATCCAACGGCATCTGGCCGTCAGGGAGTATTTACGCAAACACCCCGACACGGCCCGCCAATACGGCGAACTCAAAACCCTATTCGCCCAAAAATTCCCCTCCGACATAGAGGGCTATTGCAACGGCAAAGACGCCTTCATGAAGGAGCTGGAGAAATTGGCCCTGCAATGGGCGGACCGTCCGTCGCCGTGAACCCGCCGCGTTACCGTTCGCACACTTTTTCTATCGTCCCGTCCTCGATGGAAAAATAGCAGCCAAACACGCGCAATGTCCCGTCCCTGACCTTGTCGGCCACAAAAGGAAATGTCATCAGATTTTCGACCGAATTTTCCACGGACCGTTTTTCGCAAAACGCCTGCGCCTGCGCGGCCGTCGCGCCTTCCAGCTTCAGCGCCTTTTCTTTCGCGGGGTTGGCGAGCGCGATCCAATCCGCGATCGCCCCGGGATGAACGCCGTGCGCGCCCCCCTCGGGCGCCATGAGCGCGTTGATCCCCCCGCAAGAAGCGTGCCCCATCACGACGATGTTGCGCACGTGCAGATGCTCCACCGCGTATTCGATCGCGGCGGCGGTGCCGACATTGATACCCGCCGACCGCGCGGGCGGCACGATATTGGCGATGTTTCGCACCACAAACATGTCGCCCGGGTCCGCGCCAAAAACGATCTCGGGGGCCACGCGCGAATCCGAACAGGCGATAATCAGCGTTTTGGGCGACTGCCCTTCCTTGAACAGTTTTTTATAAAGCGCGGGGTCTTTTACAAAATACTGTTCGTAAAAATCCTTGTGCCCTTGGCGCAACGCCTCAATGTCCGCGTTGGGGTCGCTTCCCGAACGCGCCGCAACCGTCGTCGTCGCGCACCCCGAAAACGCCCAGACGGCGCACACAGCAAACAGCCCCATGCCCATCACTCTAAAAATATTCGAGTCCTTCATCATGCGTTAAAAATATAAAAAAACGCCCAAAGATCAAAACCCTTGGACGTTTTGGTTTTTAAAATTTTTCCTACTTGCGCCTGCGATACGCCGCAAACCCCAGAGCCAGCACGCCCAACAGCGCGGCGGCAGTGGAAGGCTCCGGAATATCAATATAGACAACGCGGAAGCCCAAATGAGTAGGGGCGTCCTCGCCTTCACCGGAATCATAAAGTGCGGGGTCCGCCCCGATTCCGGTCACGTCATCCAAAATCGAACCGCCCGCATAAATCAAATACCTAGGTTTCCCCGGAAGTTGCGTTTGCAGAATTTCGGGCACATTGCCGTTCTGGTCAAACGTCCCGTAATGGCTTTCCGATCCCTTGTACGCGCCGGTTTCCGTAAACCTGTTGCTGGCGGCACCGTCGTAATTGGCGGAATTCGGGGCGTCGGTGGGCGCACTGGCGGTGGGAGCGTCATTGCGCTGCGTCGCGTATTTCCAATATCCGCCCTCCCCGTCATAATAGGCGGCCTTGAACCATTCGTCCATAGTGGGCAGCGCGTAGCCGCTGACTTGCCCGTCCCTCCCCGCGTTGGCGATGGCGTCCATCGAGACGCCGTATTCCTCGAAATCATAAAATCCGGTAAGGTAGCTCGAGCCCGCGGTCGCCCCGTTTGTCAGCCAATTCGTGTACATGGCCGCGGCATATCCCGACACGGCGTTTATGGCGTAGTCGTCCTTGCCCGCGCTGGCCTCATACATGCCGGTGTCCGCATTGAACGTGATCTGCCCGCGCGAAAAATTGTTGTACGCGCTGTAAAGGGCGACTTCCACGCCCCCCACATTGAGGTAAATCCACGAGCTGCCTTCCTCGTGCGTGACGTCTTTTAAGACCGAATTGACGAACCTCAAATACTGCGAGACGGTCACCTCCTTCGCCCCGATGCTATACGCGTAATCGACGCTGCCGCTCCCGTTGGAAAGCCCGGATGACGCATAAGCCGCGTTGCCGGCATCGCCGACATCGACCAGCTCCGTGCCGTTGGCGCCCGTCCACCCGTAGGCAAACGAGGCGATCGACACCGCCGATAACAGGGTCAGTATTTTTTTCATGACGGGGTATTTTCGCATATCTATTGGGTTATCCAAAATGTTTCAGCCTCACAGGCCGATTAACATTACATAGAAGTCATATTGATATAAATAATTCGCAAGTCAATAGAAAACAGCCAAATAGCCACGCTGCAAAACCGCGTTGCAAAAAACATGAAATCAGGCATTTCCACCTTCGGTATCGGACGGTTCTTGGGCTTGATATTCGTAATTGCGTGAACCGCAACGCGGGCAAAAATGCTCCCTCTTGTTAAAAGCCCCGATCACGATGGCCACAAACAACATAAATCCCGCAAAAGCTCCGAAAGGGCCAAAAAGCAATCCACCAATCAAGATAAACCAAAATAGCGCCGCGAACAACGTTCCACAACCATCCATGTTTGATTCCGGATAGTAAAACTCATGCTTGCAGGATTTGCAGTTAAATGGCATCTGAACACACCATATGAAACCTGCATCCGCAAGTCGAATGGTTAAAATTCAGCAACCCTACTTCTGCCAAAACTCCATCGTATGCGGCTCGTCCTTGTGGCTCACCGAAGACTTATAAGTCATCTCCGCCTGCAACCCCGGAATTTTCTCAAAGCCGAATTTCTCAAACAGCACCGCCTTCGGCCTATAGTCTGCCGGGCGCATCACATCACTCTCCCCCTCGCGTATGGCCATGAATACCACTTTCTCGAGCCCGAATTCGCCGCGCAGTGTTTCCGCATAGCCAATAAAAACGCGAAACAGCCCCTTGCCCCGGCACCCCTTCTCCAAAATCCCCTCGCCCAAATAGAGGTATTTTTTCACATCCAACCCCGCGCGCGCAAACGGTTCCGTCATGTACGCGGCCTCGTTGGCGAGGGGAATGTAAGTGGCCATGCCGCATATCCGCGCCCCGTCAAAAACGGCCAGCGCGCGAAAACCCTCCGAGGCGAAGTACGATTCAAAATACGCCTTTTCGTATGCGATATTCCCCTCGTACAGGTACGGATAGCCGCGAAACTCATCAATCCGCATGCGGGCCAGCGTCTCGAAATGGTCCCTTGCCGAGGCCGCGTTCAGCGTTTCAACCCGTAGCGTGCTGTCTTTCCAAATCTCCATAATATTCGTTTTATTGTGATTCCCAAAACACGTTTGAATCCCGCGGGGCTTGGTGCCTCTCGTCGTTGGCATATTCGCGAATGACGCGAGCCACCGATATGCGGTACGCCTCAAACAGCGAGTCGCGCCCCGCTTTCTGGCCCACCCGATGGCTCATTTGGTTGCGCCATTTTTCAACGGCCTGCTCGCTTTCCCAAACCGAAACACTAAGCAGTTTCCCCTCCTCGCTTAAACTGGAAAACCGCTCGATACGCACAAGCCCCGGCGCGTTCGCCAACTCGGCTTTCAAATCGGCGGCGAGCCGCAAGTATTCCTGCAACCCTTCTTTTTTGGGCTTCACTTCAAATAAAACCGCCACCTTGGCGGCCTTGCCCGAATTGGGATTCCCCGCATGTTTATCCAATGGGTTCATAACGTCAAATTGTGATGCCTATTAAAACAGCCGCCCCGATTCTACAAGGCCGTCCCCTTCTTGGGCGAAAACAAATGCTCCATATTCACACCCTCCCATTCAAGGAGCTTTATTTTTTTGGCCAAACCGCCGGAAAACCCCGTCAGGCTACCGTTGCTGCCCACGACACGATGGCACGGAATGATAATGGAAATTGGATTGTGCCCGACGGCGCCGCCGGTAGCCTGCGCGGACATTTTGCTTTTCCCCGCGCGCTTCGCCATTTTTTTGGCAAGCTCCCCGTAAGTCGTCACCTCCCCGTACGGGATCTCGCAGAGCATCTCCCACACCGCCCTGCGAAACTCACCGCCCTGCGGCGCGAGCGGCAACGCCGAAATAGCAGGCTTCTTCCCCTCGAAGTAGTCGTCGAGCCATCTGCGCGCCGCCTTAAAAATCGTCAAGCCGGGCCTGTCCGTCAGCTCACCCTCCACGTTTTCCAAATAATACTTTTGCCCTTCCATCCACAGCCCCGTGATGTTTTCGCCGTCGCTCGCCAAGAGCAACTTCCCCACGGGTGACACATAAGTCATCGAATAGTGCATATTTTTTCCTCTATTTGTTGTTACAAAGCGTTCCACAAGTTGATCGTCGCATAGCCGCGCCATGGCCGCCACCTTTGCGCCAACGCTGCTATTTCTTTTTGGCCGCGCGGAGCGAGCGCCTTTTTCACGCCGTAGTCCGTTTCCGGAAAAGCGTCGTACCACCCAAAGGCCCGCATGGCGATATAATGGGCGGTCCAACTGCCAATCCCCGTTATCCCCATCAGCTTTTCAATCACGTCCTGCGGTTCGGCGCACAGCGCGAAATCCATCTCCCCGCTGCTAAACGCCCGCGCCAACGCGAAAATCGTCTGGGCGCGCGTTCCGGTAATCCCCAGCGGTCCCAAACGATCGCCAATGGGCCCGCGCAAAGCGGCGATGTCCTGCGCCGACGGAAACGCGTGCGTCAATCCGCCCATGTCACCTTTCATCGGCGTACCATACGCCTGCGCAAGCCTCGCCGCCAGCGTGCGCGCGGCTTTGACCGTGATCTGCTGCCCCAAGACCGCGCGGACCGCCATTTCAAAAGCGTCAAAACAACCGGGCAAACGCGTTCCCAAAACACAAAGCCCGCGCTTGATTTCATTCATCGACTTGAGCCCCTCATACACCGCCGTCGGGTCGCAATACAAATCAAACATCTGCCGCACCCGGGCCAGCACCTGCGGCAATACCCCAAGCAACGCGTCGTCAACCGCCACCGTCAACGTGTGGTTCTTTATCTCATGCGCGACCGTCACGCGCCCGCACACGCTTTGCCCGTCGCTTTTCACAAAACGCGCGAGGCGGCGGTAAGCGCCGTTCTCGACCGCCTCCACGCCGGGAATCGCGCGTGTTTTTAAAAAATCCAACATTTGTCCCCATTGGTACGGCGGGCGGTAGCCGAGCGCGACCGTGATATTGCCGTCAACCGCCTTCGCGCCGGAACCCGCTTTGCGAAAGACCGTCGGCGCGAGCCGATAGCGGTCTTTGAAAAGCGCGTTAAACCGCCGCAGGCTGTTGAACCCCGCCGCCATCGCCACGTCAATAATCGGCAGCGTGCTGTTTGTCAGCAGTCCCTTTGCGAGCAACAAGCGGCACGTTTGCAAGTATTGGACGGGCGAAACGCGCAGATGATCCACGAACGCGCGGCGCAAATGGCGGTCGGAGCACGCGAGCCGTCGGGCGATCTCCCGCATACTTTCCCCATGCGCGCAAGATGCCTCAATCAATCGCGACGCCTTTAACACAAGCAAGGCCGTTGCGTCCACGGGCACGTCCGCGCTGCCGGGCGCAAGCTCCGGTCGGCACAACAGGCAGGGCCGAAAGCCCGCCCGCTCCGCCTCCGCGGCCGTCGCGTAAAAAGTGCAATTTTCACGCTTGGGCAGTTTCGCGCGGCAAACGGGCCGGCAATAAATCCCCGTGGACACCACGCCGACAAAAAACCGCCCGTCAAAGCGGTTGTCCTTTCTGGCAAACGCCTCGTAGCGGACATTTTCAGTGTCCGCGTCGCGCCCCCGTGCATGGCAAATCGTTTTCAACAAAGACGTTTATAATACAATCCCCGAAAAAAATCTCGCCATTTTCGGACATGTTTGTGTTTTTTAAAAATCCCCGCAAACACGCCCGGCCATCCTATCATGGCTTGAGCGCGCCGCGCCACGCACTTCTCATCGCCCGATTGCCGTCTCTAAGACACAGCGAAAGCTTATGCGATTGCCATTTCAACGGAACGTTTTAACGTTTGAGAGATGAAAATGGACGATATCGTAAACGGACGTTGCGGATGGTGCGCAAATGACGACTTGTACGCCCGCTACCATGACGAGGAATGGGGCAAGCCGGTTCGCGACGACAAAACGCTGTTTGAATTCCTCACATTGGAAAGCGCGCAGGCGGGCTTGAGCTGGATTACTATTCTCAGAAAACGCGAGGGCTACCGGAAAGCATTCCTTAATTTCGATGTTAAAAAAGTGTCAAAAATGACACCCGAGGATGTTGAGCGATTGATGCGATTCGACGGCATCGTTAAAAACCGGCTGAAGATAGCGTCGGCAATCACGAATGCGGGGCACTTTATCGGCGTGCAAAAAGAATTCGGCAGCTTTTACCGCTATGTGCTGTCGTTCTTCCTCGAACAACGGGCACTCATAAATAATTTCAAATCCCTGCGTGAAATCCCCTGCGCGTCCCCCGAATCGGATGCCATGAGCAAGGACATGAAAAAACGGGGGTTTAAGTTCTTCGGCCCCACCGTTTGCTATGCATTTCTCCAAGCCACCGGCTTTGTAAATGACCACCTCTTAGGCTGCCATTGCAGAAAATCAGGGCGATTTTAACTGATTCTCATAAACGCTCCGACCAAACCCGCTCTGCGGGATTTTGCTCCGTCCATTCCGCCAGAAAGAAGGCCCGTTTCCTTCCCCCAATGAAAGCGCGCCTTAACAGCCGCCGGGTTCCGGGATTGAACTCGCCGCTTGGCTGGCTGCGCCAGTCCGCGCGGTCTCGCCCTGCAGGCAAGGGGCTGAAGTCCCTTGTTCGTCTCGCATCTTTCGCTGCGCGAAAATGCTCCGACCAAACCCGCTTCGCGGGTTCGAACTTCGTGCCCTTCTGCGAAGGGCACTTCGGGGCTAAAGCCCTTCCGTCCATCCCGCCACGAAGAAGGCCCGTGTACTTACGGGAACGGGCCACGAAAATGGCGGGCTGGACGGGACTCGAACCCGCGACCTCCTGCGTGACAGGCAGGCGTTCTAACCAACTGAACTACCACCCCATGTGGTTAAAGGTTTAACATTAGTTGGCGCTTCAAATGCTGTCAAGCCGTGAAAATCAAATACGTGTTTTTCGAGACGGCAAATGGGTTTCCTTGAGACCGGACTTCTGCTAATGTATGTTGAAACACGTCTTCAAATCCGGTAACCACACGCGCGAAGTCTCTTTTTTCTCGGCCCATGAACAACGACATCACCCTGCAGTCCGCCGGCGCTGGAGTGCACCGGATGACCAGCCTGCGCGGAAAACTCGCCGCTTGGGCCCTCGCCGTCGTCGTGCGGCTGTGGTACGCGACATTGCGCGTAAAACCCTCCGAGCGCCTGCGGGCGATGTACACGGATGTCTCGCGCCCCAATATATTTTTGCTGTGGCACAACCGCATCCTCATGGGGCCGCTGCTGTATTTCATCTCGCGGCGCAACCGCAAGATTTACACGATGATCAGCGCCAGCAAAGACGGCGCGCTGGCCACGGCGGTGCTCGGCTACCTCAAGATGGGCGTCGTGCGCGGCTCTTCCAGCAGACGCTCGGTGCAGGCCATGCGCGAGCTGATGGCGGCGCTCAACAACGACACGGATATCGTCATGACCCCCGACGGCCCGCGCGGCCCCATGTACGAGATGAGCCCCGGGGTGTCGCTGCTGTTGCGCCACACCAACGCGCGGGTCGTGTTCCTGATGTGCAAACCCCGCCGCGCCCGCCGGATCAACAGCTGGGACGGCATGTACCTCCCCTGCCCCTTCACGACCGTCGAATTCGACGCCGTGCCCGCCGACGACGACCTGCGCACGGGCGCGGACGACGACTATACTTTCCGCGACACTCTGCAAAAACATTACCGCGGCCTGACGGTCGACGACATTCCCCACCCGCGCCAGCGCAGGGACGAAAAAACACCCTGAGGGAGATCTGCCCAGCCCCGGCGCGAAGGCGCCGTCCTCAGCGGAGGATAAAATCGGTATCCTTGACGTTCTTCACGATCTTGTCCAAATACTCAAGGCGCAGGGCGCGGTCGCGCACGGCGTTGATGCGGAAATAGGGGATCGTGATCCTGACGGGGTCGACTTCCTCTTTCGCCAAGCGGGTTAGATCGTCGCGAAACACATCCATTATCCGGGTGGTGTCCCGCAGCGACGGCGTCTGTTTGGATTTGGCGGTTTTCACCTTGGCGGCAGTGCTCTCCACCGCGGTGCGCACGCCGTACTCGTCGAGCTTGAGAGTGTCAAATTCCCCTAGGCTAAGCGCGCGCATGGCGCGCGTGCGCTTGACGAATTTGTCGTTCATCTTCACGTCGTTGAAAAAATCCTCCCATGCAACCGGGGTTGGTTCCGGCAGGTGGATCAGGTCCGGCGCCGAAAAGACGATGCTTCCCCGCGTGTCCAGGTCGTTGCCGCCCAAGACCCCGATGACGTCTCCGTTGTCCACGGAAAAAAGAGAGTATCCCGAAACATCCATCTGCCTCTGCAAATTCAATTTCCAACGGCCGTCCGGCAAGCGTTGCGCCGTCTCCCTATTGAAGTCGATTTGCGTGGGGGCCAGGCGGTTCGGCCCGACCACCATCATCACGCGCGTGTCTGTCAGATCCGGGTGCTCGCGCGAGACAAAGCGCTTGAACATCTGGCGGCAAACCGCGTCGATGTCGTCCCCATTGAGGGCCGCCTGCTCCTCGGGTGTCTGCGCGGGTACCTCCCCCAGATAAAACGCCGCCACGTCCATGGCGCCGAAGGTGAGAAAGGGTCTCTGGCGCAGATTGAGCACCGTGCCGTTGAGCAACCGGGCTTCCGGCGAATCGCAATCGGCCAGCACGCTCAAAGGAACAAAGAAGTAGGCGCGCCCGTTCAAATCCGCCATGACGCCCGCCCCTCGGAAACTTATGGTGCGCACCATATCCTGTTTGTTTGCGTCATAGACGGTCCCGATGTGGTTCACAAAAAACTCCGGGCGCCAGAGATTCGTCCCCAGCCATGTGTTGATTTTTACCTGGCGATCGCGTTCGCGGTCGCGTTTTTCGCGTTCGAGCTGCCGTTCTTCGTAAATTTGTTGGTCGGTTTTGGAGGAGGCGGCTTGCTGCTGTTTTTTCTTTTCCCTGGCCTCTTCCTCAAGGCGCGTCTGCTCCGCGACAATCTTGCGTTTGTCAGCCTCCTCCAGCATGCGGCGCTTGCGCTCGGACATGGCCGGGGCGGGCGCGGCGACGGCTGTCCCTTTCCCCGGGGCGCTCTGTTTCGCCGCGTCCGCGGGAACGCCCGCCGCCGGTTCGCTCGCGGGCGCGTCCGAAGAACACAGCTTGTTCCAAAGATCCGGGCTGGCAGCCTTCAACACAGGCACCGCGCACACCAAAACCAGCACTATCGCTCCGGCAATCGCGAGGCGTTTGAGGGCTTTGCGGCGGCGGTGGCCGCGAATGAGCCCTACACCCTGCTGTTTCGTCAAATCGTTGATGTAGCGCGGGGTGGTCAACCCGTTTTCCAGTAAATAGCAGCGCTGTTGCTCCGTCAAACCGTCGGGATTCTCGGGCGTTCCGCCCGCCACGGGGATTCCGCCTTGTACGGCTTCCGCCGCGGAGACCTCCGATTCAATCGCCTCAACGGCGGTCAGCGGCGTGGGATCGCCCGCGCGCACGCAGGGCGTGTCGGTCTGAATCTGCCCCGATGCCAGCAACTGTTTCAGCGTCTCCCTGGAAATACGTTTGGCCAACGGCGTGTTGGGGAAGATCACAAAAAGATCGTAATTCATATTTTTGAGAAAGGACGGGGTGGAAATAAGGAAAAACGCGACGCTGTTTCCATTTTATGGATGTGAGGAATAAGTCAAGCATCATCCTGGCCGTGTTTGAAAAAATGAAAAATCGAATGTATATAAAAGGCATTATGAAGCGTAAACCCGTCCTCTACATCAAATCCGGTTGTCCCTGGTGCCGGTCCGCCCGCGCCTTCCTTTCCGAGCACGGCGTGGACGTGGATCTGCGCGACGTCAACGCCAACACCGCCTACATGGAGGAGATGGAGGAGATCAGCGGGCAATCCAAGACGCCGACGCTGGTGGACGGCGACTTTATCGTGGCGGACTTCAGCGTCGACGAGTTGGTCGAAGAGCTGCGCCAACGGCCCGAATTGCTCGGGCGCTACGGCGTCTCCGACGACGAGGACGGCGATTTTGGGGGCTGACCGCCGTCCCGATTTCGGCAGAAACCGCTCACTGGAACTCGGACGCCAGCCAGCGGTCCATGGAGGGCGAGATATCTTTCATCCACCTTGCCCGCTCCCTGGCGTGCAAAGCGGCCTGCCCCTCAAAAAAGGCGACGGAGTAATTCCCCCCCGCGTCCACGGACGAAAGGGCGGCCAACTGCTCTTTGAAGAGCTGCATCAGCTTGTCGGTGTTGCGCAACGACGGCGTCTGTTTCGCCTGAGCCACGCGCACTTTCTTGGCGGTGGCCAACACCAGTTCCCGGACGGCATAATCCGGCAGGCTGTCTTTTCCCGAACGCATCAAACTGAGTGAGTAAATCGACTCGCTGCGATCGGGTAACAAGGAAAAGCGCTTCCCCTGCTGCAGGAAATTAGACCATTCAACCGGCGCGGGCGAAGGCAGCTTGGCGAGATTGACGCCCATGAGCTCGTCGGACAAAGCCCTCTGGTCAGACTGTGCGATCATGCCGACCATCTCGCCGTTTTCATTGAGCAGCACCGCGCCGACGACAGCGTCGTTGATTTTTTTGTTCGAATTCCACTGTCCGTCCTCGCGGCGGCTCACCCCCATGGAGCTAACAGCCAGTTTTGGAGAAAATTCCGCCTTCGATTGGCTCGCGGCCCGCACTTCCATGTAATTTTTCGAGGAGGGTTGCGCTATTTTCAAAGCAGCGCGCGTTTTGCCGTCTTCGTCCGTCCATTCGGCGCGCTCCCCCAGATAAAAGGCCGCCAAGTCCAGCGAGCCGAATTGAAACATCGGCAATTCCGACAAATTCAGCACGCGTCCGTCCAAAAGGACGCATCCCGGCGCGGCGGCTTTGGCCAGCGTGCTCAGCGGGGTGAAGAAATAAACGCCGCTCCCGTATTGCGCGACCGCCCCGCCGCCGACAAAGGCGGCCATGGGCCCGCGCTGCGCCTTGGAAATGTCGTACACCACGCCGACGCGGTCCTGCAAATCCTGAATGCCCGCGAAGCGCGCCGATTTTTGCGGGGCCTGCGGGGGCATTCCTTTGGGCGTAGATTTTCCGAAAGCCGCCTTGTCCTGTTGATCGGCCTGCGATGCGTCGGATTTTTCCGTCAGTTTGGAGATCCAAGCGCGCACTTCGGTTCCGTAATATTTCATCCCCAAAAACACAACGGCTCCCAGCACCGCGAGCACGGTAACCGTCTTAAAAAATCGCCTCACCCGACGGCGTGTGCGGTGGCGGCGCACCATGGCCCGCCCTTGGCTACGCGTGAGTTGCCCCGCAAAGCGCAACTCAACCAGCCCGTTCTCCAAAAGATAGGCGCGGTCCTTCGGCAACAGCGGGCCGTCCCCCTGGGGGGCTTCGGCATGTTCCTTCGGGTCGCCCTCGGGGAGCTGCGCGCCCAATTTCGGCGCGCAAGGGGTGGGCGGGAAGGTCGCACCGGCGGAGGCTCCGGGAAAGGAGAGGCTAATTCCCTTGGCCGCGAGCGCCGCGTTTCCAAGGGCTTCCCCCACCGTGATCATAAGCCCGTCGGACTCCCGCACACACAGCGTCTCCGGCTGAATGGCGCCTTTGCTTAAAAGCTCGGCCAAAGCGGTGCGCGTCACCCGAACGGACGCGGGGGTTTCCGGGTAGATGATAAAAGTGTCCATTTTATAAAGATTCAAAAACCCCCGACCGCAATCGGGGTTGCCCTTTCAAACACACACAAGTTTGCATAAACCCAACGGCACGTCAAAAAAAATATTCCCTCACAAAAGTCATTTCCCAATAAACCCGAATTTCCCGCAAAGAGAAAATTGCCTTTTGCCCGCGCTTTCCCGATAGTGGGTGTGCCTTTAAAAAAACAAAACATTCCCATGGCCGAAAACCCACCCCTGCTCTCCCCCCTCCAACGGCGCGTGGCGGCCTGCGCGCTGACGACGCTCGCGGGCGCCGTTTTGCTGGCGGCGCTGATCGCGGCGCTGTGGCTGGCGGCGCGGTTCATGGCGGCGTTTTCCACCGTGCTGTGGCCGCTGGTCATCGCGATGATCGCGGCGCTGCTGCTGCGCCCGTGCGTAGGTTTTTTTGAAAAACGGCTGGGGCTGAGCCGCACGTGGGCGATCCTGCTGCTGTTTTTTTGCGCGGCGGTGGCGGCCTTTGGCGTCGCGGGATGGCTGCTGCCGGTCTTCTTCCAGCAACTGGCGCAGTTTGTGCAAACGCTTCCGGGGTTGTTCACCAAAATCTCCGACAAGGCCATCCTCGAATTTCCCCATGTTTCCGAAAGTCTGCGCCAGTTTTCACAGACCCCTTGGGTGAAAGACGCGCTGGGCGAGCTGCCCAAACTGCTAAAGCCCCTGATGAACGTCTCCGGCGTGGCGGTCGCCAAGGCGGGGCAGACGGTCGTCACCATCGCGGCGGTGTGCACGGGGGCGGCGTTGCTGCCGATTTACATTTTCTACTTCCTCAAAAGCGACCGAGACTTTGCCGACGATTTCGGCGACGAACTCACCTTTATTCCCGCGCGCCTGCGCGACGACGCAGTGTTCCTGATCCGCCAATTCCGCGGCATGATCCTCTCCTTCTTCCGCGGCCAAATCCTCATCGGCCTCATCATGGGAGTGCTGTACGGCACGGGTTTTACGCTCGCGGGATTGAATTTCGGGTTTTTCCTGGGACTGTGCCTCGGGCTTTTGAACATCGTGCCCTATCTTGGCACGATCACGGGCGTCGCCGTCATCCTGCCGCTGGCGTTCTTCCAGAATGGGGGCGGCTGGCCGATGCTCGGCATCGTCGTGGGCGTCTTCGCTTTGGTGCAACTGCTGGAAAGTTACCTGCTGACCCCCAGAATCATGGGGAACGAAACAGGCATGCACCCCCTGACGATCATCGTCTCGATCCTTTTCTGGGGCATCGCGCTCGACGGCATTCTGGGCATGGTCTTGGCGGTGCCGCTGACGGCGTTCCTCATCACTTTCTGGCGGCTGTTGCGCGTAAAATACCTTCCCCGCTTCGCGCAACCCGTCCCGCCCGGCGGCGGCGCTCAAAAATCATAAAAACACCTCGTACGCCGCCCAAAAAAACGCCAAAGTGAAATCTGCGTGCTTTTACGCGCAACTTTCCCGCTCCTTTCGGGGTTTTTAGAGCACATCCGAAAGACGCCTTTTAACTTTCCC
>JAVBTG010000114.1:0-3272 GCA_031556275.1 Opitutales bacterium | reverse complement strand
GGGGTGATCTGCTTCTCGATTTCGTCCAGATCGATGTTGGCCGTCGCGGGGCAAATGTCCGCGAATTTGACGGAGGCCCCGGCGTAGAGGACGCAGTTGGCGCTGGCCAAAAACGTGATAGGGGAGGTTATCACCTCGTCGCCCGGGCGGACGTCCGCGGCGAGCGTCGCCAGATGCAAGGCTGCCGTGGCCGACGACATCGCCACGCAGTAGGCCGCTCCCGTGTAGGCGCAAATGTCTTTTTCAAAGGCGGTCACGGCGGGCCCTGTGGTGATGAAGTCGCCGCGCAGGACATCCATGGCTGCTTTCACGTCGTCTTCGCCGATGGACTGCCTGCCATAGAAATAAGACTTATGCATTCCCCACGATATATTGGACAAAAATCCTTTGCAAGATGCGATTGAAACGCGGCTTTACCGGATAATCGGCTTGCAAAATGTCCCGTAAAAAAAAGGAAAAAACGCGCGCGCTCAGATATTCTTCGCCGACGCCAGCGTTTGGCACACCTCGTCGATGAGGAAGCTGGGCGTGGACGTGCCCGCCGTCACGCCCACGACGTCGAATTTCGCGAGCTCCTTCAAATCTAGTTCGGCGGCGGTTTCGACATGGAAGCAGGGGATGTTCTGCTTTTCCACGAGCGAGGCCAGCTTCACCGTGTTGGCCGAATGGCGCCCTCCGATGACGACGATCGCCTGCGCGCCCTCGTTGGCGAGTTTGATGACGTCGCTTTGGCGCTCCTTCGACGCCCCGCAAATCGTGTCGAACACGAGGGCCTGCGGGTATTTGGTCAGCAGGTACTGCGCCATCGTGTGGAAGTCGTCCGTGAACATGGTCGACTGCGAGACCATGCAAATTTTCTCGTCGAGCACGGGCAGGCGGTCGATGTCCTCGCGCGTGCGCACGGCGTGGCCGCGCCCTTCGGTGTAGCCCATCAGCCCGATCACCTCGGGGTGCTTCGGGTCGCCGAAAATCACGGTGTCGTAGCCTTTGCGCGCGTGGGTTTTTATTTTCCCGGCGATGATGCCCACGTCGGGGCACGTCGCGTCCTTGAACTGCATGCCGAGGCTGCGCAAATACTCGCGGCGTTCGGGCGAGACCCCGTGCGCGCGCACGACCAGAACGCCCTCCTGCTTTTCCTTGTCGGGGATCGAAATCTCCGTGCGGCTCTGGTAGTCACCGACCTCGCGGATGCCCTCGTCGCCGAGCTTTTCCATCATCTGGCGGTTGTGGATGAGCGGCCCGTCGGTCAGCACCGGGTTTTTTCCGGAAAGCGCCAGCTCGCGCGCGATGTTGATCGCGCGCTCGACGCCCAAACAGAACCCTGCACTCTTTGCTCGGATGACTTTCATATGTCTATTCATCATGCCGCAGCGCCGCGATCGAGTCAACCCAAGCGCGGCGGACGCGGCTCGCCCCGCGAAAAAATCCTTTTCTTGCGCGCCCCTTTGAATCGGTGCACAATTTGTGTTTCTTTCCCGCGCATGAGCACATTTTACATCACCACCGCCATCGACTACGCCAACGGCTCCCCCCACTTGGGGCACGCCTACGAAAAAGTCTTGGCCGACGTCGTCGCCCGCTCGCACCGCCTGTGCGGGGAGAAAGTCCACTTCCTGACGGGGCTCGACGAGCACGGCCAAAAAGTCCAGCAAAGCGCCCAGCGCATGGGCGTCGAGCCGCAGGCCTGCGTCGACGCCGTGGCGGCCGAATTCCAAGACATGTGCCGCACGTTGGAAATCACCAACGACGACTATATCCGCACGACGGATCCGCGCCACAAACAGGTGGTGCAGGAGATCCTCCAGCAGCTCTACGACAAGGGCGAAATCTACCGCGCCCAGTACAGCGGTTTTTACAGCACCCGCCAGGAACAGTTCGTGATGGAGAAGGACAAGGTGGACGGCCAGTGGCCCGAAATCTTCGGCGAAGTGAGCGAGATCACCGAGACGGCCTATTTCTTCAAGCTGGCCTCCTACCAAGCGTGGCTCGTCGAGTTCCTCAAAAGCCACCCCGATTTCATCTACCCGCGCTTCCGCCTCAACCAAGTCTTGGAGTTCCTCAAAGAACCGCTGAACGACCTGTGCATCTCCCGCCCGAAGGAGCGCCTGAACTGGGGGATCCCCCTGCCGTTCGACGACAATTTTGTCACCTACGTGTGGTTCGACGCGCTGACCAACTACTACTCCGCCGTCAAAGACAAGGGCCTGTGGCCGGCCGACTACCACATCATCGGCAAAGACATTTTAGTGCCCCCGCACGCGGTCTACTGGCCGATCATGCTGCAGGCATGCGGCCTGCCGCTGCCCAAGGCCCTGCTCGTGCACGGATTCTGGACGATGTCGGGCGACAAAATGTCCAAGAGCACCGGCAACACGATAAAACCGCTCGACGTGGCCGCGCAGTACGGGGTAGACGCCTTCCGCTATTTCCTCATCCGCGAAATGAACGTGGGGCAGGACAGCGACTTTTCGCTCGAACTTTTCCTCACCCGCTACAACAGCGAATTGGCGAACGACCTGGGCAACCTCGTCAGCCGCATGCTCAACATGGGCGCGCGCTACGCGGAGGGCATCGTGCCCGCGGCGTCCGTCGACGAGGCCCCCGAGCAGGAATTAAAAACCCTGTGGGAAGCCACGGCCCCCGAGCTGATCCCCCTGTGCAAAAAATTCCAATTCCATTCGGGCCTGGAAAAAATCAACGTCTTCGTGCGCGGCATCAACCGCTACGCCGAAACCCGCGCCCCGTGGAAGCTCGCCAAATCCGAAGCTCCTGAAGACGTCGCGCGCCTGGCCACCTCGCTGGCCGTCATGGCCGAATCCCTGCGCCTTGCGGCCACGGCCCTGGCGCACGTGATGCCCTCCATCAGCGCCCGCATCTTGGAGCTCTTGGGCCAAAACCCCGTCACCCTCTGGGAGGGCGAGCTCGATTGGAACCCGGCCCGCGTCGCAGGCGGCAAACTCGGCGAAAAAGCAATCCTCTTCCCCCGCCCGCAAACGGAAGGCAAATAAATCCCCCGCAAAAAACCGGCTTTTTTTAAAGCCGGTTTTTTTTGTGCGCCTTCTGTTTGCTTTGGCCGATAAAAATTCTTAAAAAAAGAGGCATCTTATGAACACCCCCGCAGAGCCCCCCTATATCGGCGGATACGCCCCGTACCCGCAGCGGCAACCCTCCGACAAACGCGTGATATCGCTGATATCGTTCATCGGCTCCCTGCTTGTGGGGCTGTTGTACCTGCTTCTGCTTGTGGGCGCCGGTATCTATGTGGCGGTGAA
>JAVBTG010000017.1:0-6072 GCA_031556275.1 Opitutales bacterium | reverse complement strand
ACCACGTCATCTTCAACTCCCCTTCGCAGTGGGCGCGATTCAAGCCGGTCTTGGAAAAAAACAACCGCGCCGTTTCCTGCGGCCTGCGCGTGAACCCCGAGTACGCGGAAGTCGAGACCGACCTATACAACCCCTGCGCCCCCGGATCCCGCTTGGGCACCGCCTTTGCGGACATCGAGTGGGCAACATTGGAGGGCATTGAGGGCCTGCATTTCCACGCCCTGTGCGAGCAAGGCGCCGACACATTGGAGCGCGTGCTCGAGCACTTCGAGGCGAAATTCGGCGAAAAATTGAGCAACCTGAAATGGCTCAACTTCGGCGGCGGCCACCACATCACCCGCAAGGGATACGACATCCCCCTGCTTTGCCGGTTGATTGAAAAATTCCGCACCCGCTACGGCCTGCAGATCTATCTCGAACCGGGCGAGGCCGTCGTGCTTGGAACGGGTTTTTTGGACGCCACCGTGCTCGATGTGCAAACCGCGAACCCGCCGCGGGCGATTCTCGACGTCTCGGCGGCCTGCCACATGCCGGATGTTTTGGAAATGCCCTACCGCCCCGACATTCTGGAAGCGGGCGAAGGCGCGCAGTTTTCCCACACCTACCGTCTGGGCGCTCCCTCGTGCTTGGCGGGCGATCAAATGGGGGATTACGCCTTCGCGCAGCCGCTGCAAATCGGCCAGCGTGTCGCCTTCCTCGACATGGCCCATTACACGATGGTGAAGAACACAACCTTCAACGGCGTACCCCTGCCCGCCATCGCGCTGTGCTGGCCGGGTAAAAAGCGCTTCGAAGTCGTCAAAACCTTCGGGTACGAGGCTTATAAAAGCCGCCTAGGGGATGTTTGAATTTTCAAACACACCCTTACTTGAATTTTCCGAAGGCTGTTGTACAGTCATCCTTTGAAAGGCTTTATTATGAGCGAACCATGCACATGTGAAAAAGACAAACCCACCTGCGGGCATTCCTGCGCCAAACGCGCGTGGATTCTGGTCGCGCTACTGCTGGCGCTGGGCGCCGGATACGTAGCCGGCGTGGCCGTCGAGCGCAAAAAGGACGCGGGCAAAATGGCCGACGCCGAAGACGCCATCGCGCTCCAAGCGCAAAACGAGACGTTGCTGGCGCAAATGGCCGTCATGCAGACGGATATCGCGCAGGCTGACACCGAGGCGCTGGCAAACTTCCGCAAAAATTTGGGGGACAAGCTGGAGGTGCTCCAAGCCGCCCTGCTGGACGAGCGCGCCAAATCGGCGGAGACCACCAAGCAAAACGCCGCGCTTAAGGACGCCTTAAAAGCCGCCGACGTCGCCGTGGCCAACTTGCAGGCGAACCTCTCCAAGGCCGAGCAATTCCGCCCCGCCTACGAGAAGGCCAAGGCGGCCCTCGAAGTGGCGTTACTGGAAGTCGTCCGCCTCAAGGAGACCGCCATTGCCCAAGGCGCTATCATCCAAGACCAATCGGGCCGGATCACCGCCCAGTCCGGACAGATAAGTCTGCTGGAGGCGCATTTGGACGCCCTGTCCTCCGACTTGGAGGGAGCGCGCGCCCAGATCGACCAACTCATCCGTAGCCGCGGCGGTGTGTATCAGCAAGGCGGCCGGCCGCTTCAGTTCCGCCGCTAGTTTTGGCGGAGTTTGCAAAAAAGCCTTTCCCGAAAGAGAAAGGCTTTTTTTGTGGCCGTTTTAAAAACGGTTATTTCTTTTTCGCTGCGGGTTCCGACAGCAGAATGCTGTATTCGAAGGCGTCCTTGAGTGCCTCCCACGAGGCGACGATGATGTTGTCCGAAGCCCCGACGGTCCCCCAGATGGATTTGCCGTCGGTCGATTCGATCAGCACGCGCGTGATGGCATCGGCCCCGCGGTTGCCCTCGAGGATGCGCACTTTGAAATCGAGCAGGCGCGTTTTCTTCACATGAGGATAAGCCTTCACGAGCGCGTGGCGCAGGGCGCTGTCGAGCGCTCCCACGGGACCCGTCGATTCGCCGACCGTATGGTAGACCTTGCCCTTCAAGCGCAGCTTCACCACGGCCTCGCAGGAGGATTCACCGTTGACGCCGTGGCCGACGATCACGCGGTAATCCATCACGTCGATCCTGTCCTTGCGCTTTTTGAGGCAGCGCTCCACCAACAGGCGGAAGGAGGCGTCAGCGGCCTCGTATTCGTAGCCGACGTTTTCCAAAGCTTTTAAGCGTTCCAGCAACTCCACCATTTCGGGGGACTTTTCATTCAAGTCCAGCCCGAGTTCCGCCGCCTTCATCATGATGAGCGAGCGGCCCGCCATGTCGGACACCAGCACGCGCGTGCGGTTGCCCACCAAGGCGGGGTCGATGTGCTCGTAGGAGTGGCGCACTTTTTCCACCGCGTTGGCGTGCACGCCCCCCTTGTGGGCGAACGAGGAAGCGCCCACGTAAGGCGCGGAGGTGTCGCCCCTGCGGTTGGCCAGCTCGTCGCAAAACAGCGAGAGGTCGCGCAGTTTTTTAAGGTTGGGCGCGCACGCGAGTTTCACCCCCATTTTCAAGACAAGATTGGGGACGATCGTTGTGAGATTGGCGTTGCCATTGCGTTCGCCGTAGCCGTTCAAGGTGCCCTGCACCATCACGGCCCCTTCGCGCACGCCCGCTAAGGAAAGCGCGACGCCGAGCCCCGAGTCGTTGTGGCAATGCACGCCCAGGCGGGCTTTGGGGAATTTCGCGCGCACGTCGCGCACGATGGCGGCGAGCTCGTCCGTCAGCGTCCCGCCGTTGGTGTCGCACAGGGTGATGAAATCCGCGCCGCCGCCTTGCGCCGCGCCCAAGGTGGCGAGCGCGTAGGTCGGATCGTCCTTGTAGCCGTCAAAGAAATGCTCGGCGTCGTAGACGACTTCGCGCCCCTTCTTTTTGAGATGGCGCACGGTGTCCTCGATCATGGCGAGGTTTTCTTTCGCCGTTGTGCGCAACACTTCCAAAACATGCAACAGCCAGCTTTTGCCAAAGATGGTGACGACAGGAGCGCCCGAGTCGAGGAGCAATGCCACCTGCTTGTCTTTTTCGACGGGGGTGTTCGCCCTGCGCGTCGAGCCGAAAGCGGCCAGCTTTGCGTGGGTGAATTTCAGCTTTTTGGCGGCGAGGAAAAACTCCTTGTCACGCGGGTTCGAGCCGGGCCAGCCGCCCTCGATGTAGTCGACGCCGAAGCGGTCGAGCTTTTCCGCCAAGCGGAGCTTGCCCGCGACGGTGAAGGAAACGCCCTCGCCCTGCGAGCCGTCGCGCAGCGTCGTGTCATAAACATAAACCGTGTTGGAAACTTTCATTGTCGTTCAAAATTAGGGATGGATTCCAAAAAAACCTCCGGCGCCGCGCCCTCGGCGCAACCCGGAAAACAGGTGCAAAACGTCGCGGGGAAAGCCCTTCGTGAAAGAAGCTTCCCCTATCGAATTCGAATGAATCCATCCGCCAAACGCGGCCTATGTGTGTCGTGTCTCACAATGAGAGGTGTTCCGTCACCTTAGCACAGATGGGAAACGTTGACAAGCCAAGGAGTTATTCAGCAAATATCCCCCCTCATGCCCATCCAATGATTTCGCGAACACAAAAAATAAGTCTCCGGCTTTCCGAGGCTCAATTTGGCCAAACAACACTTGGATTTCACCTTGAATACGGATTCTGTCCGTGGATAATGGGGTTGCTATGAAATTTTCACTATGGGTGGTGCTGTTGATTTCTTTTCTCGTCAGTTTGCACGGGCAACCGAGGGAATTGGTCGAAAATTTTGCGAAAGCCCTCTTTGCGAATGACAAAGGAGAATTTATCGCCGTTGTTCAAGCAAATGAATATCTAACGCAGGACTCAATCCCGTCAAATCAAAGACCCATTTTTAAAAATCCGGACCTTCAATCGGTATGCGATCAATTTCCGCTCCTATTGCGCGAGGTGACCAAAAGCTACGGCACGCCGACGGAAAGACTCATCTTTATAAAAAGCCCGCCGGGAATTGTCGGTGCCGGCGCATCAAGGGTGGGCCTCATCCCCATATATACCAAAACCATTTGGCTGCTGATATTGCAGCCTGTCTTTGACGAAAACGGGGGGCTGATTTTGACGATGTATGATAGCGCGGAGGAATTCAAAGGGATAGAAGCCTATAAAAGCCTCATAGACAAAAATAATTTTTTTCAAATTCCTTTGCCCGAAGACAAAAATGCCGTCTGCATTGAGCGGGGAGGAAATAACTCGATTGCCTTTTCACACATATTCGACGCGGATCCCTCAATTCTCGAAGACGTTCAAACGCTCAGTGATTTGGCGTGCCAAAAGAAAAATGACGCAATGGCACTCAGGGCTGACCTTTCGAAAGCAGCGCAAAATCTGAGGACCGCTTTTGGCAGGCAATTGGCAAAGGCGGGGCTTTCCTTGCTGGAAGAAAGAGCCCTTAACGGCAACACTCGTTAAACGTATTTCAAGGATGGCACGCCGACCATCCAACGGACTTGCGCGCGGGATTTAAAGACGCGGGCAAGTCCGTCAGGGTTTCAAGACCACCAGTTGCACGTCGCGGTCGCGCAGCACTTCCAAGAGCATTTGCTGCGGGTTTTTCTCGTAGGTTTCGTAGGCGTCTTGCATTTCGTCGAGCGAGTTGACGGGCTTGCGGTTGATTTTGGTGATGATGTCCCCCTTTTCCAGCTTGGCCAAGGAGGCAGGGTAGGCGTTTTGCAGGCCGATGACGACGACGCCGTCGGCGTTGGGCAGGCGGTCCTCGCGGGCCACCGCCTTGGTCAGTTTCTGCACGCCCATTCCCCATTTTTCAAACACGCGCTCCTGCCCCACGCGGCTTTCGAGCGGCTCGGTGACGAGCGTTTTTTCAAAGGTCTGCGCGCCGCGCTTGATGGCGAGTTTCAGCTCGCTGCCCACGGGCTTGCCCGCGATGCGGTGCTTGATGGCGGGCAGTTGCTCGGGGAAACGCCCGTCGACGGCCACGCCGTCGATCGAAAGCACGATGTCGCCGGGTTTTAACCCCGCCAACGCCGCGGGGGAGCCGGGATCGAGGCTTTCGACCAGCATTCCCGTTTTGACGGCGAGCTCGAAAAAGGATTCCAAGTCCTGCAGCGGCGTCGGCACGATCCCCACATAACTGCGCACGACTTTGCCGTGCGCGACGAGGTCGGCCATGACGGCCTTGGCCGTCGCGCCCGGCACGCTGAATCCAAGGTTATTTGATCCAAGATAAGCGCGCGTGTTGATGCCGACCACCCGCCCGTCAGGCAAGGCCAGCGGGCCGCCGCTGTTGCCGGGGTTGATCGCGGCGTCGGTCTGCAGCCATGTGTTGAAGTAGCCGGTCTCATAGCCGCGCCCCACCTGCGTGCCCTCGAAAAAACGGTCGGTGTTGGAAATGATGCCGCGCGTGACCGTGCGGGCCAGCCCGTTGGGCGTACCGACGGCGAAGACCGAGTCGCCGGGCTTCAATTTGGAACTGTCGGCAAACTGCGCGTGGGAAAAAGTGATTCCGCGTTTTTTCAGCTCGTCGCGGTCGAGCTGCACAACGGCCAAATCGGTCCAATGGTCCCATCCTACAAACTTCGCCGGCACTCGCTCAAGGTTGGCGAGCGTCACCAATATGCGCACGGATTCCGGGTTGGCGACGTGGGCGTTTGTCAGAATATGCCCCTCGCCCGTCATGATGACGCCGCTGCCGATCTGGCGCATCAGGCGTTTCACGCCCGTGGAATAATCGTTCGCCCACACGTCCAAGCGCACGACGCTCTCGAGCAGGTTTTGAAATCCGCTTTCCTCCCGTGGCGCGGCCTTACGCGCCCACGCCCCGCCGACGGGGGCGGCGTGGGCAAACGCGGGAAGCAGCGCCATCGCCAAAAACAGGCACGCGAGGGAAAGCAAGCGCCCCCGGAAAGGGCCATCTGGCATTGACGCATTCTTGGAATCGTTCATTATTGTTATTTTCCTCTTATGGCCACAGAAAGTAAAGATTACGAATTCTCCGCGATAGAGCCGAAATGGCAGTCCTACTGGGAGAAAGACGCCGTTTTCCGCGCCGCCAACGGCGACAAACGCAAGAAATTTTACGCGCTGGACATGTTCCCCTACCC
>JAVBTG010000132.1:0-6335 GCA_031556275.1 Opitutales bacterium | reverse complement strand
GGAAGCGTCGGCCGTGGGGCCGCCGCGGTGGCGCACTTCAAGAATGAAGCCGTGTTTTTCCGCCAGCTTTTTGGCGGTCTCCTCGTCGATGGTTTGGTTCATCGAGGCGAAGATGCCCATTTCCATCAGCTCGGAAATCAGGCGGAAGGGCCGCAATCCCATGGCGACGGCGAAGTCGCGCACAATGATCGGCGGCTTGACGGAAAGGATTTTCGTGTCTCCCGAGGGGGCGACGGTCGCTTCGTCGGCCTTCGGCGTGGCGGAGGGCACGACGGGGGCCGCCTTGGAGGCGGGCGGCGGCACGGGCGCGGGGCGTGAAACGGGGACGGGGGGCGGGGGAACCGGCGCGGCCGCTCGGGGCGCGCTCGCAGGCACCGTAGGCGCCGGACGCGCGGCGGGAGGGGCGGGCGTCACAGGCACGACGGGCGCGCTCATGCGCAAAATAGGAGTGCTCGGCGGCACGACCGGCGCGGCTTTTACGGGCGGCGGCACTGGGGCAGGGCGCGCGACGCTCTGCGCAGGGGGAGGCGCGGGCGCGCGGCTGACGGGCGGGGGAGGCACGGGCGCCTTCACGGCGGCCGGCTTTTGCGCGGCGCTCGTCGGCGTCGCGGCGGGGGCCTTGGCCGCTTCGGCCTCGGCCTTGGCTTGGGCTTCCTGCGTGAGCCGTTCGGCCAGCACTTCCTCCGCGCTCTTGACGATGCTGCGTCCCTGCGGCAATCCGGCCTCGGCGGGCGTTTCCTCGACGGCGGCGGCAACCTCTGGCTCGGCGGGCGCGGCCACGGCCTTGAATTCCTCTTCCAGCGCCTCGGCGGAGATGTTGTCGATCGTGCTGGATGCGCTCTTTACCGCGTAGCCACGGTCCTTCAAAAGCGACAGGAGATTTTTATTCTCCATGCCGAGTTTTTTGGCGAGTTCGTGTATGCGTACGCTCATGCGTGTGGGTCGGTCGGATTGAAAAAAAGAAACGTGATAAAAAAGGCTAGCCCAAAACTATGCGCTGGTCGGCCGCACCTTCTCGAGAATTTCAGCGGCCTGTTCGGCGGTGAAACCGAGGTCGAGCAGGTCGTCGGCCTCGACATCTTGGAAGGCCTCGACAGAGTTGATCCCGGCGGAGACCAGCGCGTTGGCCTGGTCCTCCGTGATGCCGAAGCGCTGGACGAAATTGTCGCTGACCTTGCGGATGCGCTCGGCCGTCGTGATCTCGCCCTTGCTTTCCTTGGCGATGTCCAGACGCCAGCCCATCAGCTTGGAGGTGAGCTTCGCGTTCTGGCCCCGGCGTCCGATGGCGATGGAAAGATCGTCCTCGGGCACCTCGAAGTAAATGCGCCGCTCGACATCGTTCACGCGGATGTTGACGGGCCGTGCGGGCTTGATCGCCTCGCGCAGCATTTCGGCCGGGTCGGCGTAAAATTTCACGATGTCCACCTTTTCGCCGCCGAGCTCGCGCACGATGCTCGTCACACGCGTGCCGCGCGCCCCGACGCAGGCGCCCACGGGGTCCACCTTGGGGTCGGCGCTGGAGACGGAAATTTTCGTGCGGTAGCCGGGCTCGCGGGCCATCGCCTCGATAACGACGGTGCCGTCGGCGATTTCCGCCACCTCGACTTCGAGCAGGCGGCGCACAAACTTGGAGCTGGAGCGCGAGAGGATGATCTCCGGCCCGCGCTGGCTGTTCTCAATGTTCAAGAGCAAACAGCGGATGCGTTCGCCCGGCGCGTAATCCTCGCCGGAAATGCGCTCGCGCGGGGGCAAAATCGCCTCGGCCTTGCCCAAGTCGACGATCAGGTCGCCCCGTTCGCGGCGGCGGACGGTGCCGGTGACGATGTCGCCGACCAAATCCTTGTAATCGTCGTAAATGCGCTCCTTTTCAAACTGGCGCACGCGCTGCATGATCGCCTGTCGGGTCGTCTGCGCGGCGATGCGCCCGAGGTAGGAGGGGTCGATTTCTTTTTCCACCGTGTCGCCCAGCTTTGGGTCGTCGAGGTAGAGATGGGCCTTTTCGATATGAATTTCGGTGATGGGGTCGGAGACCGAGTCCACGACTTTCAGCTGCGCCCACGCCTTCAGCGCGCCCGTTTTGGGGTTGATCTCGACGCGGATTTCCTGTCCGGCGTTGATGCCCTTTTGAGCAGCATTGCGAATAGCAGTGGTGATGGCCGAGATCATGTCCTCGCGGGAGATCCCCTTTTCCTTTTCCATGTATTCCAAAACGGATAAAATTTCGCTGCTCATAGGTAGTGTGTGAAGAAAAAAAAAGCGGGACAAATCCCACTTTAATTGGAAATGCGTTAGTTGAAGGGCCATTTTATCGTTTTACGGCCCCTCCTGTCAAGCTATGAACCGGACGCGAGGCGGAGCAATTGCCCGATCTTTTCAATCGAACGGTGCGCCGCTCCGCGATTGGCCTGATGCCACGCCTTGGCCGATTCCGACAGGGCTTTTCGGCGCTTCGCATCGGCGGCCAATTCCAATAAAACAGCCTGCGCCCGCGCCGCGTCCGTCGCGCGCACTGCTGCCCCCGCGCGTTCGAGCGACGCGCAAATGGGCCTAAAATTATGCATGTTCGGCCCGTAGACCATCGGGATGCCAAAAACGGCCGCCTCGATCGGCGTTTGCCCCCCTTTGTTCGGCGGCAACGATTTTCCGACAAACGCCAAATCGGCCGTCTGCGTAAGCGTGCGCAATTCCCCCGTCGTGTCCGCCAGACAAATCATCGCCTCGTTTTGGGCTTTCGCCGTGACGCTGCGCTGCACCCACGGCAACGCCTGCGCGCGCAACAGTTTTACAATCTCATCCCGCCGCTCGGCATGGCGCGGCACGATTAGCAACCGCCAATCCTCTTCACCCTCGCGCAGCCGCGCAAAACACTCCAACAGCATGGTTTCCTCGCCCGGCCATGTGGAAGACCCCAAAAGCATTTTGCTCTGCCCGCCAAATCCGAGCTCTTTTTTCAAAGCCGCGCGCGCTTCGCCGTCCAGCAAATTGTTGTACTCCACGTCAAATTTCAAATTCCCCGTCACCTCCACACGCTTCGCCCCCACCGCCGTAAATCGCCGCGCATCCTCCTCGCTGGAAGCCAGCACCGCACTGAGTTTTTCAAACAACCGCTTAGCGAGCCACGCATGTTTCTTGTAGCGGCCAAACGACTTGTCCGAAAGCCGCCCGTTCAACAGCACGACGGGCACGCCGCGCTTTTTCGCCTGATGCAAATGCTCGGGCCACAATTCCCCCTCCATCAACACCACAAGATCGGGCTGGATATTATTCCACGCCCTTTTGGAAAACAGCACAAAATCCAGCGGAAAAATCCCCCCGCGTAAAATCATCGGCAGGTATTTTTCGCGCAATATCGTATAAGCGGTGCTCGTCGTCGTGGTCAGCACCACCTCGGCGAAACCCGTTTGGGCAAAATGCTTCAAAATCGGCTCAATCGCCTGAATCTCCCCGACGCTGACGGCCTGTATCCAAATGCGCGGAACCCCTTTACGCTTGGCGGGCACGGCGGGCATTTTTCCAAACCTATGTGAAAAATCCTTCCCGTACCCGCCGCGATTGAGCATGCGGCGCAGGTAAAGCGGAAACACCACCAAAAAAAGAGGCAAAAAAGCGATGCGATAAAGCCAGATCATCCTTTGATAAACCATAAATGCTAAAAAAGCCCCAATTTTTTAGCAAGACGCTTATGCCTCGCATCCCCATCGTTGAGTTTGCTAACTTCAATCCCATGCGTATGTCTTCGCTTTTGCTCTTTCCCTCCGTGTGTGCCGCGGCAGTCGGCGGCCTGTGCGCGAGCGCCTCGTCGCCCGACTTTAACGCCGACCCGCATGCCCAATGGGGCGTTCTCCCCAACGGCATGCGCTACGTTCTCTACCCGAACCAGACACCCCGCAAAGTCGTCGCCATGCGCCTGTACATCGCGTCTGGCTCCCTCCAAGAGACGGACGCCCAGCAGGGCCTCGCGCACTTTTTGGAACACATGGCCTTTAACGGCACCCGCCATTTTCCCGCGGGCGAAATGGTCGAATATTTTCAGCGGATCGGCATGGCCTTCGGCAGCGACACCAACGCCCACACAGGCTTCGATGAGACGGTTTACAAACTGAATCTCCCCGACGCCTCGCCCAAAACCGTGGCGGACTCCCTCACGCTGCTGCGCGACTACGCCGATGGCATGACGATCGACCCCAAGGAGGTCGACCGCGAGCGCGGCGTCATCTTGAGCGAAAAGCGCACACGCGACACCGTGGACTACCGCCAGTTTGAAGACTATTACACGTTTCAGTTCGCAGGCCACCAGCTCGCCAACCGCCTGCCAATAGGGAAGGAGGACGTCATCCGCCACGCGCCCGCGCAAGCCCTGCGCGACTATTATGAAACATGGTACCGTCCCGACCGCATGCTCCTGGTTGTCACAGGCGATTTCGACGCCCCCGCCATGCGCGCCGACATCGAAAAAACTTTCTCCACACCCCTCGAAGGCAAAACCAAAGAGACACCTGCGCCCGATTTCGGCAAACTCTCCGAAGGCGGCCCCCTGCGCGTGCGCTTTTTCCCGGAACCCAAAGCGGAGGCGGTCTCCATCTCCTTCGGCGCGATGCGCGCCTACGGGGCAGGGCAGCTACCCGCCGCTGACTCCTTCGCCCGCCGCTCCTACCTCCTAAAGCTCGACGCCGCCTTGCGCATCCTCCAATCCCGCATCAAGCAGCGCATGCAGCAGGAGGATACCCCCGTCTCCGACGCCGCGGCCTACCGCTGGCCGCTGCCCGCGCACACGGGCGAAATGCTCGCGCTCGGGCTGGAATGCAAACCCGAAAACTGGAAACCCGCCTTGGAGCTGGCCGACACCGAACTGCGCCGCGCCCTTCGATACGGCTTCACCCCGGACGAGATCGCCCAAGCGCGCGCCGAGCTGGACAACGCCTACCGCACAGCCGCCGAAAAGGCCTCCACACGCACGTCGGACGCCATCGCCGACGGCCTCATCCGCAGCGTCTCGGCCGAAGAAACTTTCATGCACCCGGCCGAAAAATACGCCCGCATGAAGCCCGTCATCGAATCACTCTCCGAAGACGATCTGTTCTACTCCCTGCGCGCATTCTGGAACGGCGCGGATCACACGCTGCACATGTCAGGCCCGTTGGACATGACCGCGCAAGCAGGCGAGCAATCCATCCGAACCGTCCTAGAAGCCGCATCCAAACAACCCTTGGAGATGCCGAAGGAGCGCGCCCAATCCGCGTTCGCCTATGCCGACTGGGGGACACCCGGCGCCGTTTCCCAACAACGCGCGCACGAAAAAATCGACGTCACCCAAATCCAATTCGCCAACAACGTCCGCCTGAATTTCAAACGCACCGACTTCGAGGCCAACAACATCCTCGTCCTCGTGCGCGTGGGCGACGGCCGCCTCGGCACCATAGAACAGTCTCTCATTCCGCTCGCGCAGGAAGCCTTCCTAAAAGGCGGCCTCAAAAAACACGCCTACACGGAGCTGGAACGCCTGATGGCCCTCAACGGCATGCGCAACAACCTTACATTCCAATGCGCCGAAGACGCCTTTGTGTTCCGCGTGCAGACAGAGCCGCAGACATTGCGCTTCGCCCTCGACTGCATCACAGCCTATCTCACTGACGCCGCCTATTCGCCCGAGGCCCAAGGCCGCGCCCGCCAATCCATCGAAGGAGCCTACCGCAAAGCCCGCTACACAATGGAAGGAACGATAGGAGACCAGGTGTCCCGCTACCTCGCCGACGGCAGCCCTTACTTCGGTCTGCCGCCCGAAAAGGAAGCGCTCGCTTCCACGATGGCCGACTTGGAAAGATGGATGCGCCCGCAGTTCGCGCAGGGCTATTTGGAAATCTCCATCGTGGGCGACTGCGACGAAACAGCCGCCCTCGATACCGTCGCCTCCACCCTCGGTGCGCTCCCAATGCGCCAGACGAAAAAACCGCTTCTCAAAACCGCCACAGAAATCCGTTTCCCCGCCCCCGGCGAAAAGGACTTTTTCTACGAAGGCGACTTGCCCCGCGCCGCCTCGCTCGTCGTCTGGCCGACCTGCGACGCCTGGGACACGGAAAAAGTCCGCGCCCTAAACGTCCTCGGCGAAATTTTTAGCGACCGCCTGCGCCTGCGCGTGCGCCAAGCCTTGGGCGAGGCCTACAGCCCCTACGCCTACAACCGCTCCAGTGAAACATTCACGGGGCGCGGCCTCTTTCAGGCAGTGGCCGTCCTCAAGCCCGAAAGCGTCCCCGCCATCGAGGAACAGGTGGAAAAAATCGCGCACGAACTCTACGACGACGGCATCACTGCGGGCGACGAATTCGACCGCGCCGTCG
>JAVBTG010000179.1:0-5426 GCA_031556275.1 Opitutales bacterium | reverse complement strand
GGAGAGGACGTTTTTGTAAAAACACCCTCTCAAACTCTCCCCAAAAACTTTTGGTGGTGGAGGTGCGCTGTAAAGGCAAGATGATGTGCGTTCCACTCGGAAACCGTCATGCGCGTGGCCGCGCATGACGGTTTCCGAGATGGCTCCCCGCGCGCAGGGGCGCGCGGCTCCTGCACTTCCAACCGCCGCAGGCGGCATCCTGCATCGGCACCCTAATAAAGAAAAAAGCCCGCACGCTAACGTGCAGGCTTCCTATGCAAAATAAAGAGTCCGGAAAAAACAGAATACCCGCACCCCCAATCGCGCAGG
The DNA here is from genome assembly GCA_031556275.1 of Opitutales bacterium. Classification (GTDB taxonomy): domain Bacteria; phylum Verrucomicrobiota; class Verrucomicrobiia; order Opitutales; family JAKPNF01; genus JAKPNF01. The sequence continues at coordinate 5,117 of JAVBTG010000179.1, read as the reverse complement.
GGATTTTTTCGCGAGACAAGGCGCAAGGTAAAAGATGGACGGGGCTGTACTTCTGGTACTGCCCCGGTCAGCTTTTATCGCAGCAACGCCGTATCGCGGAAAAAGACCCTGCGCGATTTATTCCTTGCCGGAGACAAAGGACAGGGTGTCGTCCGCGTTTAATTTGCGATAATAACAGCCCGAGCGGGCCGTGCCGGTCTTGTCTTTGGTGTGGCAGGCGCCTTTGCCCGCGGGGCGGACCAGGTAGAGGATCGAGTTCTGCTCGCAGTTCACGCGGATCTCGACGATCTTGAGGTAGTCGCCGGATGTCTTGCCCTTGATCCACAGCTCGTTGCGGCTCGTGCTCCAGAAGGTGGCCATGCCTTCTTTGCGCGCGGTTTCAAACGCCAAGGCGTTGGCGTAACCGAGGATGAGCACCTCTCCCGTGTCGGCGTCTTGGGCGACGGCGGGCAGCACGTCCGCGCCGCAGTTGGCCACTTTTTTGAGTTTGGTGAAATCCAACTCCAATTTCGATCCTTCTTCGATTTCTTTCGACATCCTACCTTTTTCCTTCACAGAACGATTTTCTTCAATCATATTTTTTAGTGTGTATGCGTTTCAATCGCGGGCGTGGAATGCTTCCAATGAAGCAAACGCCCTGTTCCCATTTGAACCGCGTATATCGCAACTGTCCCTTTTAACATCCATACAAATATGAATTCCGACCTACCTACCCTGCAAAAGGCCGCCAACGAAGCGCGCGGCCTCGCCATCGACGCCATTTCCAAATGCAAAAGCGGACACTTGGGGCTTCCCCTGGGCGCCGCCGAAATCGGGGCCATGCTTTTCGGCCAAGCCCTGAGCTACGACCCCGCCGCCCCGCAGTGGATCAACCGCGACCGCTTTGTGCTGTCGGCTGGCCACGGCTCGATGTTCCTGTATTCTTGGCTCAACCTCGCCGGATATGACCTGCCGGTCGAGGAGCTCAAAAATTTCCGCCAAGAGCACTCCAAGACCCCCGGGCACCCCGAGTTCGGCGAGACGGTCGGCGTCGAGGCCACCACCGGCCCCTTGGGCCAGGGGATCGGCAACGGCGTCGGCATGGCCGTGGCCGCCAAGATGGCCGCCGCGCGTTTTAACTCCAACAAGTTCGCCGTGATTGACCACAAGATCGTCGTGCTGTGCGGCGACGGCTGCATGCAGGAGGGCGTGGCCTCGGAGGCCTGCGCGTTCGCGGGGCGCTTCGGGCTGGACAACCTGATTTTGATTTACGACTCCAACGACGTCACCCTCGACGGTCCCTCCAAAAACACCCAGTGCGAGGACACCGCCGAGCGCTTCCGCTCCTACGGCTGGACGGTGCAGACCGTGAAGGACGGCAATGACATTTCCTCCCTCTACAGCGCCTATGAAAAGGCCCGCAAGTCGACCGACTCGCGCCCGCAGCTGATCGTCGCCAAGACCCTCATCGGCAAGGGTATCAAGGAAGTCGAGGGCAAGGCCGCCGCCCACGGCGAGGGCGGCGTCAAGTACGCCGCCGAGGCGCGCAAGGCGCTCGGGCTGCCCGACGATTTGTTCCATGTCTCCGACGATGTGCGCGCGTGGTTCGCCACGCACGCCGAGGGCTTGAAAAAGCAGCGCATGGCGTGGGAGGCCGGCTTTGCCGAATGGAAGGTTTCCAACGCGGAAAAGGCCGTGTTGCTCGAAAAGGCGATCAAGGGCGAGTTGCCCGGCAATTTGATGGGCAGCATCCCCGCATTCCCCGTCGACACCGACGTGGCCACCCGCAAAGCCGGCAGCATCGTGCTGCAGTCGCTCGCGGAAGTGTGCCCGCTGCTGATCTCCGGCAGCGCGGATCTGCACGGCTCGACGCTCAACTACATCGGCGACCGCGCCAAGAACCCGAGCGAGTTCGACACCGACAATTTCGGCGGAAGAAACATCTTCTTCGGCATCCGCGAGCACGCCATGGGCGCGATGATGAACGGCATCGCCTACTACGGCATCTTTAAAGCCTCGGGCGCGACCTTCCTCGTGTTCGCCGATTATCTGCGCCCCGCCATCCGCGTGGCGGCGCTGGCGAAGCTGGGGCTGTTCTACATCTTCACCCACGACAGCGTGGGCGTGGGCGAAGACGGCCCCACCCACCAGCCCGTCGAGACGGTTTCGGGCCTGCGGGTGATCCCGAACCTCGACGTCATCCGCCCCGCGGACCCCGAGGAATGCGCGGGCGCCTACGTCTGCGCCGTCGAGCGCAAGGACGGCCCCACGGCCCTCATCCTCAGCCGCCAGAATCTGCCCATCCTCAACGCGATCCCGATTGAGGTGCGCCGCGAGGGCGTCGTCAAGGGCGGCTACGTCGCGCTCAAGGAACAAGGCGAGCTCAAGCTCATCCTCATCGGCACCGGTTCCGAACTGCAGTGGGCCATGGAAGCGGCCAAAACGCTCGGCGACGGGGTGCGCGTGGTGTCGATGCCCTGCACGGAGCGCTTCGACCGCATGGACGAGGCCTACCGCAACGAAGTCTTGCCGCCCTCGTGCGTGAAACGCCTCGCCATCGAGGCGGGCGTGACTGCCATGTGGTACAAGTACGTCGGCACGCAGGGCAAGGTGATCGGCATCGACCATTTTGGCGAATCCGCCCCCGGCGGCATCGTCATGCGCAAGTACGGCATGACAGCGCAGAACGTCGTCGACACGGCGAAGTCGCTGCTGGCGTAATTTCGGGGCGAGTACGCCCTTTCACAAAAAAACCGCGGAAGCAAGTCCGCGGTTTTTTTGTGAATTTGTTGCTCAATAGGCAACCTTGTCCGAGTCCCAGCCGCCGCCGGGGGTGTCCATGGCGCTGATTTGCTGCATCTCGCGCGCGCTCAGCGTGAAGTCGAATACGTCGGCATTTTCGGCGATGCGCGCGGGCGTCACGGATTTGGGCAGCGGGATGATTTCTTTTTGCAGCAGCCAGCGCAGGCAGATTTGCGCCACGCTTTTTTGATAGCCGCTGGCGATTTTTTGCAGGGCCTTGTTCTTCAAGGACTCTCCCCGCCCCAGCGGGGACCACGCCTCCACGACGATGCCCGCGTCGTTGCAATACCGCACGGTGTCGTCTTGGTTGAAGCCCGGGTGGATCTCGATCTGGTTCACCATCGGGGTGATTTTCGCCGTCTGCATGAGCGATTCGATGTGATGTTGTTTAAAATTGCTCACGCCGATCGCGCGGATGCGGCCCGCCGCGTACAGCTCCTCCATGGCCAGCCAGCTGTCGCGGTTCAACTGCGCCCAGTCGTGCCTGTGGCCTTTGGTGATCGGCCAGTGGATGAGATAGAGGTCGAGGTAATCCAGCCCCAAGGTCTCCATCGTTGTGTCAAAGGCTTTTAGGGCCGAATCGTATCCTTGGTCGGCGTTCCACAGTTTGCTGGTGACGAAAATTTCCGAACGCGGCACGCCGCTGTCGCGCACCGCCTTGCCGACGCTAGCCTCGTTGTCGTAGGCGGAGGCCGTGTCGATCAGCCGGTAGCCGATTCTTAGCGCCTCGCGCACGGCGTCGTAGGCGACCTCGCCGTCCTCGGACAGGTAGGTGCCAAACCCAAACGTGGGGATGCGCGCGCGGTTGCTCAGGGCATAAGTGCCTTGCAGGGAATTTTCGGGGTTTTCTCCAAAAAGTTCGTTCATAATTTTTACTATAAGCCGGAAAAATAATACGCGCAAAAAACCGCGCGCATTATCGGCGTTGTCGAGCTTGAAGCGCGGGCGCATGCCCGATAAGCTTTGATAAAACAATGCCGCAGAAAGAAGAAGCAGCCCAGCCGCCGGAATTCGCCGATTTTCTCGACGAAGTGTCGGAGCAAAAGCGGCTTTCCCCCTACACGCGGCGCAACTACGCGCAGGCGCTGGGGAATTTTGCGGCTTATCTGAAGGCGCACTGCGGATGGACTGGAAATTGGGGGGTGGTAAACAAGCGCGACGTGCGCTCGTTCGTCATCGACATGCAGCGAAAGTACGCGCGCGCCACCCTGCACAACCATGTGGCGGCTGTCCGCGGGTTTTTCAAATTTTTGGTGCGGCGGCGCGGGCTAAAGGCCGACCCTTGCACCGGATTGGCGTTGCCCAAGCTCGCGCGGACGCTGCCCAAATTTTTGACGCAGACGCAGGCCCTCTCGCTGCTGGAGGGCCCCGCCCGTTTGCGCAAGGCGGGCAAGATCGGGGAGTTCGCGGCGGACCGCGACGCGCTCGCCCTTGAAATCCTCTACGGCGGCGGCCTGCGCGTGAGCGAGGCGTGCGGGCTGACGTACGGGCGGATCGACCGCGGTTCGGGGGTTGCCCGCGTGCTGGGCAAGGGCAACAAGGAACGGCTGTGCCCGTTGGGCGCGGGGGCCATGGCGGCGTTGGACAAATTCGTCCGCGCGCACGCGCCCGCCGCAGATCGGGATTCGTTTGTGCTGCTCAACGACCAGCGGCGGCCAGCCACCCCGCGGTTTGTGCAGCTGCTGTTAAAAAAATACCTCGCCGAGGCGGATTTGCCGCCGGATTTGACGCCGCACAAGCTGCGCCATTCGTTCGCGACCCATCTGCTGGACAACGGCGCGGATTTGCGCACGGTGCAGGAGTTGCTCGGCCATGCGAGCCTCTCCACGACGCAAATTTACACCCATCTGGGATTGAGCCGCTTGCAGGAAGTTTACCGCAATGCGTTTCCGCGGGCGTGAGTCTTCCGCGTTGCTCTACTTGCGGAAATATTTCTTCACGTACGCCTCGATGTAAGCCAAGTCTTTCTTGTCGTACTGGCCTGAGTCCTTCATCCATTGCAGCGCCTGCTGCGCCACTTCGTAGTTGGCCTTGGAGGGATCGTCCGGCATGAAGGCGGGGATCAATTGGGCGCGCACGGGGTTGGGCTTGAGGGCGTCTTTCCCCGAGGGCGAAACGGTGATCAACTCGGGCTTGAACCCCGTTTTCTCAACGCGCAGTTCGGTCGAAAAATACTGGGGCAGCGACACGGTCAGCGGGGTCATCCCCGCCTCGACGCCGGAAATGCACACGCTGGCCCCCGTCGGTTCGGACAGGATTTTGACGTTTTTGCCGTTTTCCGCCGACTGGCAGCCGACCAAAGCCAAGGAGACGAGCGCCATTGCGCAGACACTTTT
>JAVBTG010000152.1:0-31961 GCA_031556275.1 Opitutales bacterium | reverse complement strand
AGCTCCTCGTACATCTTTTCGCCGGGGCGCATGCCGGTGTACTGGATCTCGATGTCGACGTCGGGCTGGAACCCGCTCAACCGGATCATCGTGCGCGCCATGTCGGCGATCTTCATCGACTGTCCCATGTCGAGGACGAAGATCTCCCCGCCCTTGCCCATGGTGGCGCTTTGGATAACCAAACCGGCCGCCTCCTCGATCGTCATGAAAAAGCGCGTGACGTCGGGGTGGGTGACGGTGACGGGCCCGCCCTCGGCGATCTGTTTTTTGAACAGCGGGAAGACACTGCCGGAAGACCCCAGCACGTTGCCGAAGCGCACGGCCATGAACTGCGTCTTGTGCCCGGGCGCGCGCTGGAGGGCCTGCACGACGAGCTCGGCCAGCCGCTTGGAGGCGCCCATGACGCTGCGCGGGTAAATGGCCTTGTCGGTGGAAATCATCACGAAGCGCTCGACCCCGTGGGCGATCGCGGCCTGCGCCAGATAGAGGGTGCCCATCACGTTGTTGCGCAGGGCCTCCGTCGGCTGGCTTTCAAGCATGGGCACATGCTTGTGGGCGGCGGCGTGGAAAATCAGGGAGGGGCGGTAGCGGGTGAACACCTGGTCGAGCCGCGCGCGGTCGGTGATCGAGCCCAGCAGCGGCGCGATCCTTCCGGTGTAGCCGATACGGCGTAACTCCTGTTCAATCACGTATAAAAGCGTTTCCGACTGCTCGAACAGCAGCAGCAACGCGGGCTGCTGCGCGAGAATTTGGCGGCACAGTTCCGAGCCGATGCTGCCGCCGGCCCCCGTCACCATGGCCACTTGCCCGTGCAAGAGTTTGTTCGCCTGCTTGGCGTCGGTGGGGCTGCCGGTGGGGCGGCCGATGAGGTCGGAAAGCTCGACGGGGCGGGGCGTGGGGCGCGGGTTGCCGGAGCTGGCGGGCGGAATGATCATCACGCTGATATCCAGCTCCAGCGCGGCCTCCACCACCTGCCGCCGCCGCTGGTGCGCGGTGGGGGGAAGGGTGAAGACGATCTTGTCGACGGCGAATTTCCGGCAAATCTCCTTCAGCTTGGAATAACCGCCCGCCACGCGGATGCCGTGCAGGGAGTGTCCGTGGGTGGAGGTGTTGTCGTCAAGGAATACGACGGGCTTGTAGCCGAGGTTCGGGTGGGCGACCCAGTTGGACGCCAAAAAGGCGCCCGTTTCCCCGATGCCGTAAATGGCCACGCGCTTGACATTGCGCTCGTCGACGACGGCGTCGCCCCAGCGTTCGCGGGCGATGCGCAGGGCGATACGCAGGCCGGATATGGCCGCCAAAGCCAGCATCAGGTTCGCCAGCAACACCCCGCGCGGCGGCACAAACACGCTCGCGGGCAGCAGGTAATAGGCGGTGAGATACCCCAGATGCACGGCGAAGATCGTGGCCACCGTCGATACCAAATCGGGAATCCGGAAAAACGAGAAAAACCCCCGCAACTGTCCGGAGAGATAGAGTGCCAGCAATTGCAGCCCCACAACGCCTGGCCATTCAATCAGGCATTGGATCCCCCAGGTGGAGGGTACGTCGAAGTCGAACCGGATCGCATAGGCCAGGAAGAACGCCAGCGAAAGCAAAACGGCGTAAGTGATCAAACTCACGGCCGCCTGCGTGCGCGGCGAGAGTCGCGGAAGAGGAAGGCCTTTTCGTTCCGGCAGCGGCGCAGGAATGGGTGTTTCGTTCATGGGGGATAGCGAAAAATCAGCGGACGCAGGTGCGGATGATGTCGATGATGCGCGACTGTATGTCGGGAGTGATGCCGCCGCCGGAGGGCAGGCAGACGCCTTGGCCAAACAGGCGTTCGCTGACAACCCCGCCCACGCGTTCGGCCTGGGCGAACAGCGGCTGCAAATGCAGGGGCTTCCAGACGGGCCTGGCCTCGACGGCGTTGTCGGCCAGCGCCTTCAAGACGTCCCCCCCCGAAAAACCGGCCTGGGCCGGGTCGACGGTCAGGCAGGAGAGCCAGCGGGTGGCTCGGCCAAAGGGTGCTTCGGGCATGAAACAGACACCGGGAATGCCCCCGAGTGCCGTCTGATAGCGCTCAAAAACGGCGCGGCGATGGGCGACGATGTTGTCGAGCCGCCCCAACTGGCTCAGCCCCAGCGCGGAAAGAATGTTGCTCAATCGGTAGTTGTACCCCATCTGCGAATGCTGGTAATGCGGAGCGGGGTCGCGCGCCTGCGTGCTCAAAAATCGCGCCTGGCGGGCGAGATTTTCGTCCGCCGTCAACAACATGCCGCCGCCGGAAGTGGTGATGATCTTGTTGCCGTTAAAGGAGAACGCAGCGACGACGCCGTGGTGCCCGACATGGCGGCCCTTGTACGTGGCCCCGAGCGCTTCGGCCGTGTCCTCAATCAAAATAATCCCATTCTCGCGGCAAACCTGCGCGATAGGGTCCATGTCGGCGGCCTGCCCATATAAATGGGTGATAATGGCGGCCTTGGGCATTTTTCGCCCCTTGCGTTTGCGGTCGGCAATCGCCTCGGCCAACAAAGCGGGGTCCATATTCCACGACGCCTCGTCGCTGTCGACAAAGACAGGCGCGGCCCCTTGATACAGCACGGGGTTGACCGAGGCGATGAACGTCAGCGTGGAGACAAACACCTCATCCCCTCGCTCGACCCCCGCCATACGCAACCCCAGATGAATGGCGGCCGTCCCGCAGGTAAGCCCCACGGCATGCGGCAACCCGGTACGCTCGGCCATGGCTTTTTCGAAAGCCTCCAGCTGCGGTCCGGCCGGCGCAACCCACCCCGATCTCAGCGCAGCCACCACAGCGGCCTCGTCTTGCGCCGTTACCTCCGCCAGCGACAGAAAAATCTTTGATTTTTGCATAAACGCGTAAAATTTATCCTAACAAATGGCGCTATTCCAATGCAAGCCTCGTCATAAGCGCGACCGCGTCGAATCCTCATGCCATTTTACTCGTGTGCGGGCGTAAATTTCCGTCGTTTCACGAACCATGGCAACGGTCACGTGTTTTTTGGGAAAAACTAGTATTGTCTTGGAATTTAAGGGGATGTCTTTTATGTTCGGAACGACCGATTTTGCGCAATGAATATCCAATCCCCGAACTCCGAGCAGCGGCAGCATGAGATAGCCGTTTTGATCCCGTGTTACAACGAGGCGTTGACCATTCGCGGCGTTGTCGGGGATTTTAAAAAGATTTTACCGTCTGCGGATGTGTATGTCTACGATAACAATTCGACGGACGACACCGCGGTTGAGGCTTTAGCAGCGGGGGCGATAGTGCGTTTTTCGCGCAAGCAAGGAAAATCTTCGGTGGTGAGGGAAATGTTTGCGCAGATTGATGCCGACGCCTACCTTATGGTGGACGGCGATGGAACCTATCCGGCGGAAGCGGCGCCGATCCTGTTACGCGCTGTCCTTGACGGGGATGCGGACATGTGCATCGGCGACCGCCTGAGCAATGGGACGTACGCCCGGGAAAACTCGCGCGCCGGGCACCAGTTCGGCAATTGGCTGTTCCGCAAGATTGCGGGGCTTATCTTTAAGTGTGAGATCCGGGATTTGATGACGGGTTATCGCGCGTTCAGCACGGCGTTCGTCAAGAATTTCCCCGTCATGCGAGACGGCTTTGAGCTGGAGACGGAAATGACGCTCCACGCCGTCGACAAGCGCTTTCGCCTTAAGGAGATCCCTATTGATTTTTGCGAGCGTCCCAAGGGTAGCGCCTCGAAATTGAACACCTACCGCGACGGCGTGCGCATTTTGCTGGCCATGTTCAACCTTTGCCGCAATTACCGCCCGATGTTCTTTTTCGGGGGCCTGGCCCTGTTGTTCTTTTTTGCGGGGTTGGCGTTTGGCGCCCCGGTGATTTGGGAATTCATACAAACCCAGTATATCACCCATGTCCCGCTGGCGATATTGGCTTCGGGATTGGAGATTATCGCCTCAATATTTTTGATGTGCGCACTGATCCTTGACAACATGGTGAGCATCGAAAGACGCGCCTACGAACTCAGGCTTGTTGATTTTAAGGCGCGGCGCGCCGCCCGCTAGGCGTCTTGCGACAAATTAGATGGACGCCGATATGCCAGCCAGCACGCGCCGGATCCTCGCCATCGCGAAGGAGGTCCTTCCATGGGGGCTTTCTGTTGCGGCGACGGTTGCCATTTTTCTCATGTTCTCCGCGGAGCAGATGGCGGCGTTGCTGTCCGCCGCAGATGTGAAAGAGGCCATCAAGGCGGCACCCTTTCTGAGTGCCTCGCCCGTGCTCTTTGCGTTTTTTCTTTTGTTTGGGGCCGCGTTGCGCTCTTTACTTTCGGAAAGCCGCCGGGCTGTCTTGTGGGCGTTTTTCACGGGTGCCGTTCTGGGTTTTTTCAACACATTGGGCAACTATGTCTCGGCTTTCGGCGGGATTGAACCGGTGTTTGGCGGGCGTTGGCGTCTTTTGTACGCGGTGTTTTTCACCGCCGAATGGACGGGGGCTTGCGTGTGCTTTGCGGCGGTGTGCCTTTGGCTTTGGCGTTTTGCCAGGTCGCGCAAGCCGATGCTTCCTCCGGGTGACCTGCGCCCGGTGCGTTTGTTTTTTTCCTATTTCGCGCTCCTTTTGGCGGGATGGGCGATTTGGATGTGGTTTTATGGGGTGGCGGTGGCGTTTGACACGCGCATGCAAATTCCGCAGGGCCTTTTTTTGCAGCCGTTGGACGACCATCATCCCGTGCTGATGAGCCTGGCGATGGGTCGCGTCATCGCCTTTGGGAAATGGCTGTTCGGTTCGTATTACGCGGGAGTCTGCCTGTTCGGGGCGGTGCAGATGGTATTTATGGCGGCAGTGCTCGCTTTTGCGCTCACCCGTCTGCGCGCCTGGGGGATTGGCCGGCTGTGTGCCGGACTTGCCGCCGTGTTTTACTTATTGCATCCTTTTTTTGCGACATATAGCTTTTCCCCGCTCAAGGATGTCTGGCTTTCATGCTTGGTCTTGGTTTGTGTCGTGGCGGCTTTGGATTGCGCGCTCGGTTTTTCCGACTCCGCGCTTTCATGGAAAAGGGCGACAGCCTGGTTTGCCCTGTTTTTGTGCGTCTTGTTTGCCAAAAAAACGGGGTTTGCGATTCTTGCGTTCACCTTTCCCTTCCTGATGGCGATTTTTTGGAGGGGGCGATGGAGGTTTTTGGCGGCGTATGCCGTCGCATTTGCGGTTTTTGCGGTGGTGCAAGGCCCCGTATTCAGCCATTTTGGAGTAAAAAAAGGAGGATCGCAGGAGGCGCTGTCCACCCCGCTCCAGCAGATCGCGCGCACTTTGAAATTGTATCCCGGTAGCCTATCTCCCGCGCAGCGCGCCGTCCTGTCAGAGATTCTGCCGGTCGAGGTGCTGGGCGAGGTATACGACCCGATCATCTCAGATTCGGTGAAGGCCCTTTTGAACAGGGATGCGCTTTGGTCCGACCCGGGAAAATACGCGGGGTTGTGGGCGCGGATCGGCGCGCGGCACCCGCTGACTTATGTGGACGCCACGCTGAATAACACGCTCGGCTACTGGTATGCGAACGTTTTTTACGGCGGGGTCATGCGCGAGACATATTTTGAGGTCAGCCGGCGGTTTGTCGACGAGGGGCGTTTTTCTTTCGACGAGGATGCCGTCTCCCGCCCGCCCGTCGAGCAGACGTTCTTGATGCGCCATCTTTACCAGCTTGTTTACGCGACAAAATTGGTGCCGCTGGTTTCCCTGCTGACAAGTATCGGCTTTTTCTTTTCGGCGATTTTATTTGGCGCCTATTTGGAGGTGGTTCTAAGGGACTATCGTGTCCTGCGGTTTACTCCATCCCGCTTGCCGTCTGGGGAATGTGCCTGATTTCTCCTGTTTTTGCAGAATTGCGGTACGCCTATCTGGCGTTTCTCGCCCTGCCTGTGTTCCTCCTTGCGGCCTTGTGGGGGCGGCCGCGCGGCACACCACCGTTGCGATGAATGTCACTTACTTTTATCGTCCGAAAGGCGCGTTCCACAGCATAGAGCGGGTTTTTGGGGAAATTCGCGCCGCGATGCCTTCGGAAATCAGGCAGCGCGAGTTTCATTGCCGTTATACCGATCATCGGACGCCCCTGACGTTTGTGCGCAATATCCGCGACGCCCGCCGCGCCGTGGGCGAGGTCAACCACATCACGGGGGGGATGCACTATCTGGCGTTCGGACTGCCCAGAACGCGCACGTTGGTTACGGTGCACGACATCGGCGAGGATTACGGCCGAGGCGGGGCTTTCGCCTGGCTGAAACGCAAGATACTTTTTGACTGGTCGATCCCGGTGCCGGCCCGCGTCGTCGCCATCAGCGACTTCACACGTCGGCAGCTAATCGAGCATGTCGGCGTCGATCCTAAAAAAATCGACGTGATTCCCAACCCCGCGCCGAGGGGATTCGACTTCTCTCCCAAGCCCTTTGATTCCGACAAGCCCCGGATACTCTGCTTCGGGCATCTGCCGAATAAAAACCTCGCCCGTCACGCGGCGGCCTTGTGCGGATTGCGCTGCCACCTGCGCGTGATCGGGCGGATTTCGCCGGAGGACGCCGAAGCGCTGCGGCGCGCCGGCGTCGAATATTCCAACGCATACGAATTATCCGGTGCCCAGATTGTGGAAGAATACAAGGCGTGCGACCTTTTGCTTTTCGCGTCCACCTACGAGGGCTTCGGCGTGCCGGTGCTCGAGGCGCAGCTCACGGGGCGCCCGGTCGTAACCTCGCACGCCGCCTCGCTGGCCGACGTGGCGAGGGATTCCGCACAAATTGTGGACGCCCTCGACGTCGCCTCCATCCGCGCGGGCGTGCAGGCCGTGGTCGCTTCCGAAAGTTTGCGTGCCGAACTTGTCGGGCGCGGCCTGAAAAACGCGGGGAGGTTCTCTCCAGCGGCCGTGGCCGGGGCTTACTGCGCCATTTACAAGACACTGGCGCGCTAGGTCATGTTTTAAAATTCAAACACATCGGCTGCTCGGCCGGATTTTAGAGGACGCCCCGTTTGCCAAGGATCTCGCGCAGTATTTCGCCCGCCTTATAGGCGTTTGCGACATGGGCCGGGATTTTTTCGGCGAGTGTCCGCCGCATGGCGTCCTCGTTTGCGAGAGCCCGTTCGACGGCGTCTGTCAGCGCGTCGGGCTCGGTCGCGATTTTTTCGGCGTCGACGCAATAGTCCAGCGTTTCGAAAAGATCGCGGTTAAGCCCCTTGGATTTTTGGCTGTATGAGATCGAGACGACGGGCGTGTGCGTGGAGAACGCAGCGATGGTCGCGTGCGTGCGTGCCGCCACCAACAGCCGCATTTGCGAAATGACCCATTTGAGCTGGGGGGCGGTGTATCCGGGGGGCAGCAGCACGGTGCGTTTTTTCTCCGCCTCGTCGAGCCGGTCGCGGAGCATGCGCATGAAGTCGCGGTCGCATCCCCCCTGCGCCCCGCCGGGCATGGTGACATGATAGATGAGAAAAATTTTCCCCTGCGTTTTTTTCAGCAGCGCGCGCAGCGCGCGCAGGCAATCTTCGGTCCACGCGCCGGCGGGATAGGTCGCGTCCTTGACAAAATTCAGCAGAAACGCGTTGATGTTAAGGCCGATGGAGTCCGGTGGGATATCCCCCCCTATCGCGGCCAAGTCATCCGGCCGCTCGGGCCGCATCGCAAAGGCGGGATCTGAAATGAGAAAGAGGCCGTGGTCCTTGCCCAGGCCCTTGAGATAGTCGAAGGTCGCCGTTTCCCGGGCGAAAACGCCGATGTTTTCGACATGCTTTTTGAAATACGCCTCGAATTCCGTCATTTTCGTGAACGGTCCCACTGAAGCGCCCCAGTAAAAGTAAGGGAGGCCCGCGTTTAGGGCGATATCGTCCATCCGGTAAAAGATGTCGAGAACGGTGTTTTTTCTGGAAGGGGTGTACAAATCGCCGCCGCAGGAAAGCGCGACGTCGCACGGGCGCAGGAACTCGGGGAGATTGTGGAATAAAAAGCGCTTTTCCAGAGAGGGGGAAATGCGCCGCAACGCGTTTCGCACAAACCAGTCCCAGCCGAACCGCTTCATGGGAAGCCGCGCCCGCGCATGCCTTATCCCGAGCTGACGGCACCGCGTTTCCACGGCTTCAAACTGCTCGCGCGAACCGTTGAAAACGGAATATAGCGAAAGCTCCGCCTCCGGGATGTGCTTTTTTAGGATGGCGTGTGTACCCAGGAGGATGGCCTCGTTGCCGCGGTTGTCCAGGGGGCCGTTTGCCAGAAGGGCGATTTTGGGCGGTTTCATGATGGGTTTTTGGCGTGAATCGGGCGCGGGAATGCTTCGCACGATAAAAAGGAGCGCAGGCGGAAATCAAGCAAAGACTTTTCGCGGGAAGGGGCCTCGCGCCCGTCGCGCTATCTGCTTTACACGTTTGGCGGATTGTGGGACGATGGCCTGAGGTTCTTTACGCCGTTCGTGTCCACCATGCGAAATTTGAAGACACCCCCAACGCAGGGTCCATGTCGATGAAATCCGTCCTAAAGCGGGCCGCCCTATACATACTGAGGGGCGTGCCCGTCAAAAATATCTCCGCGAGCATATCGTATCTTGCCCCCAGCAGGCGTCTGGAGGGGAAACGTATCGTTGTGACGGGCGGCGGGCGCGGTCTTGGATTTGCCATGGCGCAGAAGTTTGCCGCCGAGGGCGCGGAGGTGCTTATCGCCGGGCGTAACGAGGCGACATTGAGAGAAAGTTCGGCCAAATTAAGCTGCAAATATATTCCTTTCGACGCGGAAAACGAGGCTGAAATAGGGAGTTTTATGCGGCAAGCCGACCAAATGCTCGGCGGCGCGAACTGCCTGGTGAACAACGCGGGGATATCTTTGCACGAGGGCGACATCAGGAACGTGAGCTTTGAGGGTTTCGACGCCCAAATGGGGACCAATCTGCGTGGCGGCTATTTTCTTGCGCAAAAATTCATCGAGATATTCGAGCGCGACGGCAGGAAAAACGGGAGCATTCTTTTTCTTTCTTCGGAACGCGGCATTTACGCCGACGATCTTCCGTACGGCCTGACCAAGGCTGCGGTGAACAGCCTCACGCGTGGACTGGCGCGGCGAGTCATAACCAGCGGTCTGCGCGTCAACGCGGTGGCTCCCGGCATCACGGCTTCGGACATGACGGGCTTTGCGAGCGACGGCAACCTGTTTCTGGGATGCAACGCCTCGGAACGCCTTTATCTTCCGGAAGAAGTCGCCGAGGTCGCATGCTTTTTACTGAGCGACGCTTCCGGCTGCCTTTCCGGGCAGATATTAACCTGCAATGAAGGCAAATCCGGGAACGCCCATTGGGACTAGATGTCCTCACTCTGACCGGCGCCGGGCGCCGTTCGCGGTTGATTAAGCGGTGGGTTTCTTATAACTTTCCATCTATGGGAACATCTTACACGAGTGAACGCAATGTGTTGACGGTGATCGCGTTGCTGAAGGCGCATGGGATACGAAAGATCGTCGCTTCTCCCGGCACCACGAACATGACGTTTGTGGCCAGCCTGCAGCAGGATGATTTTTTCGAAATGTATTCCTCGGCGGACGAGCGGTCCGCCGCCTATATCGCGTGCGGGCTCGCGGCGGAAACGGGCGAACCCGTGGTGATTTCCTGCACGGGGGCGACGGCCTCCCGGAATTATCTTCCCGGCCTGACGGAGGCCTATTACAGGAAGCTTCCCGTTTTGGCCGTGACTTCGGCGCAGCATATCGGCAACGTGGGGAACGGCATTCCGCAGGTGATCGACCGGAGCGCGTTCGCCGCCGACACGGTGCGTGTGAGCGTCTTGCTGCCTACGGTTCACAGCGACCAGGACCAATGGGCGTGCGAGGTGCTCGCCAACCGGGCGATCACCGAGCTGCGTCGTCGCGGGGGCGGTCCGGCGCACATCAATCTGGTTACGACCTACAGCAAGGATTTTTCGGTGAAGGAGCTTCCCTCCGTCCGCGCCATCCGTCGCGTGGCGCCCTCCGACGCTTTTCCCGCGTTGCCGGAGGGGCGCATAGGTGTCTTCGCCGGTGCTCACCTTAAATGGGACGATGCGCTCACGAGGGCGGTCGACGCCTTTTGCGCGGCGCACGATGCGGTTGTCTTCTGCGATCAGACCAGCAATTACTTTGGCAAATACAGGGTTTTGCCCGCGCTTGCGGGCAGCCAGCTGTGCGGCGACCCGGCGAAGCTCGCGCCGAAGCTGCTGATACACATGGGAGACATTTCGGGCAACTATTCGTCGTACGGCCTGGCGACGGGCGCGGAAGTTTGGAGGGTTAGTCCGGACGGAAATATGGCCGACACCTTCAAGCGGCTTCGGTATGTGTTCGAGATGGACGAGCGTCTGTTTTTCAGCCATTACGCGGAAACGTCGAAGGCGGGCGGCGGGGCCTATTTTGCGGAATGCCGCGGCCATATGGACTGCTTGTGCGCGCAGCTTCCCGAGCTGCCGTTTTCCAATATTTGGATGGCCTCGCGGATGGCTTCGAAAATCCCCGCGGGTTCCGCCGTTCATTTTGGCATTCTTCACTCGCTTCGTTCTTGGAATCTTTTCCAAATGCCGGAAGGCGTGCATGGTTATTCCAACACGGGTGGTTTTGGGATTGACGGCGGCATGTCGTCCTTGCTGGGAGCCTCGCTGGCCGACCGCGACAAGCTTTATTTCGGGATATTTGGCGACCTGGCGTTCTTCTACGACATGAATTGCCTTGGGAACCGTCATTTGGGAAGGAATGTCCGCATTTTGCTTGTCAACAACGGTAAGGGAACGGAGTTCAGAAACTTCATTCACCCCGCCTATGACCTCGGCGAGAGGGCGGAGGCGTTTGTCGCGGCCAGCGGCCACTACGGTTGCAAATCGCCGAATTTGGTGCGGCATTATGCGGAGGATTTGGGGTTTGAATATTTGTGCGCTTCCGGCAAGGGGGAGTTCGACGCCGTGTACGAGCGGTTTTTGACCCCCCGGCTGACCGAACGCCCCATGCTGTTCGAGGCTTTCACCACCAGCGACGATGAAAACACCGCCTTGAGCGAGGCCATGCATTTTGAAAAAACGCTGCGCGGCAACGTGAAAGAATGGTCGAAGCAGGCTTTGGGCACCCAGGGCGTGCGGTTCGTCAAAAAAATATTGCGCAAGGAGTGAACGGCCTGGCCGTTCGCAAAGGCGCGCCGGCCCGTCTTTGCATGGGGCTTTTCTCTGTCAAAATGCGGGGGGATTATTTAAATTAATAAAATGTTTCGACTTCTCGTAGGGTCGCTGTTTTGGCGTTTTTTGGGTAACGCATCCTTCTACATCGTGCAATTGGCGGCGATGATGGTCCTCAGCCGCATTCTGACGGCGGAGGATTTCGGCGTGATGGCCACGGTGATGATTTTTTACGGGTTTCTGAGTCTTTTCAACGACGCTGGGTTCAAGAACATCGTCATTCAGCGCATGGACGACGATATGTCGGAGCTCAAGAAAATTTACGGGGCCAGCATCGCGATCGGCGTGGCGTCTGGCCTCCTCATGGTGGCGGGCAGCCCTTTGGCCTCGCTCGTCTTCAAGGACGACCGGCTCACGGCGGTCACGGCGGTGACGTCCGTTTCCTTTTTCTTCATGTCAATGTCGCGCATCACGGGTTCGATTCTGGAAAAGCGCTTCCAGTTTAAGCAGATGTCGTGCATCGGCACGTTGAACGGGGTGCTGGCGGGGATTGTCGGTGTGGCGATGGGATACTTCGGCTGCCGCTATTGGAGCCTTGTGGCGATGCTGGTCTTGAAAAGCTTTCTGGACGCCGTGGTGTTTTCCGCCTTGGCGCGCCTGTGGGTGCCGACTTTCGATTTCTCAAACATGCGGAGGTTTTTCGGGCTGGGCGTGTATGTCACCGTCCATAATTTCATGTCCTATTTTGGCGGGAACGCCGAGAAGATGGCCATCAGCCGGTGTGTGGACACCGCCGCGCTCGGGTTTTATTCGCGTTCTTACACACTTCTGAACGCCTATATACGTCTGGTGCCGGTGACGATAGGGCAAGTGCTCTACTCCGTGTTCGGCAAGTACGGGGACGACCGCGCGAAGATCACGCGCACCTACTACCTGTTTTCGGACGCGGCGTTCATGGTCACGGCCGCCATCATGGGCGTGGTTTGCGTCTGGGCGGGCGAGGTCAACGCGGCGGTTTGGGGAAGCGCGTGGGCCCTTTCCGTGCCGTCGCTCGAGGTGCTGTCGTTTTCCGCGATAGCGTTTACACAGACGACGTTCACGCGGATCGTGTTTATCACGTTTTACGCGGAGCGAAAGCTGATGTGGTTTTCCGCCCTTGAGGCGGTGTTTTTGTTGTTGGGGGTGCTTGCGGGAATCCCTTACGGCATGGAGGGGATCGTGGTCGGCTATTGCGCGGGGACTTGGGCGGGGGCCATCGCCCTCGGGACATACGTCGGGAGGGTGCTGGCGCCCGGGACGCTGTCGCTTTTTTGCCGGATTTTTTTCGGCAATATCCTGTTGGGGGTTGTTTTCGCCGCGGTTTCCTGCGCGCTCAAGCGGTTTTTGGCGGCATCCTGTGATTTGGGCGTCCTGTCATCCCTGTCCGTTTGCATCGCGGTGATGGGGGGCTGCCTCGCCGTTTACGTCTGCGTGTTTCGCCGCGGCCTGATACGCGGCCTGCGCGCCTGTTAGCGATTGCCTTGGCGCGCGTTCACCCATAGTGTTTATTCCCATGGATTCATCGAGTGCGGCCGGCAACTTCTTTGTGCGCAACGGAGGCGTGGGGATAGCGATAGTCTTCACCGCCTTGCAGCTGCTTGGGCTTAAAAACTGCCTTCAAATGGACGCTTTCGCCCTGCTGGGCGGCCTTGCCGTCATCGGATTGCGCATCATTTATCTCGTCCGTTTTTACGACATTTAGCTCAATCTTTCGCGCGTTCTTCTGTGGTTTGCCTGGGATTTGTCGATGATTGTTCTGCCGTTTTGCAACTACGAGAACTACGTCGGGCTCACCTACGAGGCGATGAACCTCGTGATCGCGACGGAGGACGTGAATTTTTCGATCAAAATGGGGGCCGCGGTTTTGCTGATACATTTTCTCGTCTCTTTCGGCTGGAAAAACGAACGCTTCCGTCCGGATCCTTACGAGGCGACTTTTGGCGACATGACATTTTATCTGTGGTGCGCGTTCGGTTTTGCCCTGATCATGGGTTCTATGGGGCTTGCGTGGTATTTCGGCACGGGCAGGGCGGGCGTAGAGGGCACCCGCCTGCCATTCAAACTCTCGGGAGTCATCAATTTCTTCGCCTACTATTTCCCGACGTTTTATGTGATTTTCATCACTGAAAATTTTTTAAAGCGCGGGAAATCTCTCATGATTCCCATCCTCCTGGTGTGCGTCCTGTTTGGAGTGCAGATGATAGTGGTGCTTTCAAAGTCGGCCCTTATTTACGGCATATTGTTGGTTCTGGTGTACTTGCTGCTTTCACGGAAATTGGACTACCGGCCCATGCTGGGATTGGCTTGTGTGATGATTGGGGCCTTTGTCATGGGCAGCTTTGTGAGCTCTTATCGCGATTCGTTGCGGTTTGATTTTAAAATTGTGAAAGTGGCCGAATTGGACGCGGGGTATAGCGCCATGTCCTATGTGCATCGAATTTTCCGCGAAGGCATGCTTTTTCAGAAATTTCACGCCTATTCCAATATCTCGGATCTGGGGGAATCCCTCGAGATGGCCAATTATAATCCTTCGGATTTGAATACCTACATCATGGACAAGACGCCCACCTATGCCGTGCACAGTTCCGGCTGCTCGACGTTGGTGGCGTTTTATTCTTTCGGCATGCCGTTCGCCTTTCTCGCGGCGTTTGTGATGAGCGCCACGACGGTCTTTTTCGATTATAAATTGCCGCGGCTCAAGGGCGTGTTTTCTTCGGTTTTCATACGGTCTTATCTTGTGTACTTCGTGGTGTTGTCCTGGTTTTATCTTGCTTTCGCGCAGATCATAGGCGTCCTGGCCGGCAACATGGCGGGATTGGTGGTTTGGTGCGTCATTCCGGCGATCGTTTTCGTGCTTTTTTACGGCTATGTCCGTCTGTGCTGCCGAAAACGCGAAATCGCGCCGTTTTCGCCTGATTCCCCTGCGGGCCCCCAGCCCCCCATGGGTGGCCGCAGGCCCGGGCCTCCCCGAGGCGCTCCCGTCGGCGGCGCCACCGCCCGTCGGGCGATTCCACACAGGCATTTCTCCCCATGCCGAACGATGTGAAGATAAGCGTCGTGCTGCCCGCCTATAATGTGGGCCGGTACATCGCCGCCACGCTGCGCTCTGTCGCGGTCCAGACGTTTCGGGACTTTGAGATCCTGGTTGTCGACGACGGGTCGACCGACGACACGCGTCGCGTCGCGGAGTCTGTTTTGAGCGAGTATCCCGGTTTGCGTCACAGGATTTTGACGCAGCCCAACGGTGGGGTGTCGCGCGCGCGCAATTTTGGCATGCGCGAGTCCGCGGGGGCGTATGTGGTGTGCCTTGATGCCGACGATTTTGTCTGTCCGGATTTTCTGGCCCTGCAGCACGCGGCGGCCTCCGCGGCGCGGGCGGACGCCGTTTTCATGAATTTTAAAATGGTGGCCCCCGAAAACCTGTCCGTGGAATCTTCGCAGGCCAATGTTCTCAAGGTTTTCACAAGGGAGGAGGCGGCGCGGCTCTTCTTCGAGCGGGCCGTCGGGTTTGTCGCTCCGGGAGCTTTGATAAAAAAATCCTTTCTGGAGGAATACGGCCTTTTTTATGACGACACCGTGAGATTTTCCGAGGACATCCTCTTCATCTGGTCTTTGATTTTCTCCGCTCGACGGGTGGCCTTCAACACGAAGCCCTGCTACCATTACCTGCGCCGGCCCAACTCGATCATGACGTCCTCCACGAACGCGCAGATCCTCACCTGCGTGGAGCCGTACCGGCGGATGCGTGAAACATACCGGGGGGTGGCGGACGCCTCGCTGCTCGACGCCATATTTCCCAGGCATATGCTGGGTGTGCTTCATTCGATGGCCAAAAGCAGGGATTTTAAAACTTACGCGGAGCTGGCGCGGGCGCTTGACTACAAATCCCTTGCCGGGCCGCTGATGAAAATCGCCGATCCGAAAATCGCGGGGTCCGGGTTTTTGCTGCGGTGCAGCTTATGGCTGTTCTACAGGCTGATGCGCGTGGTTTAGCCGGTGGTTCCTGAACAAAGTCCGCGGGTTTCCCGCGATGAGGCCGGGCGTTTTTTGCGCGTCCGCCCATGCGGGTGACGCCGACGGGCGCGAAATTTCGACGGGCTGTCCGGGGAGTTGATGCGCGACGATGACGCCGATCGCGCAAGGTTCCCCCTTTTTTTGCGGCGGCGACGTCATCCACAGCGTCGCGCCTTTTTTGAAATCGCCCGCAAACAGGCGCGCTTCCCTCGCGAAGGGTCTGCCGTTTGCCGTCCCCGAGACGATGAGCTGCACAAGGCAGCCTTCCGGAACTTCGCCGCGCACATCCACTGAAAAGAGAATCGGCTCGCCCGTCGCCGCCACCCATTGAAACAGGTGCGTGTTGGCGGCCGAGTCGACGCGCATGACCTTGCGGCCCCCTTGCGCGCCGCGCACCTCGACCGCCAGGCTTGGCGTGCGAATGCTGCGCGTGTGCCAGGCGGCTGGCAGGCGTCCCCCATAGCCTTTCCATAGGGGATTGAAGTCGTCGGGTGTTTGTCCGCGCGTTTCCTTGAATTCCGGGTTGGACAGCAGGTTTGTCCCTCCTTGCGCGCCCGTTGTGCGGGTCCGCGCCGCCACGATGTCCCGGAAGGCGTCCGTGGCGCCCTCCAGTTCCGCCGCGCGCCGAAGCCAGCGGCGTGCGGCCCCCCATTGCCCGCCCGCGCGCGCCCATTGCTCGAGTCGGATCGCCGCGCCGACAGAGGGGTCCGCGCGATCCGTCTTTTGGCGGAAGTCGCCCCATCGCGCCGCCATGGCCGCGTCCCGGACGCTCGCGCGCGCCGAAAAAAACGCCAACAGTTCCTCGCGCAGACGCGCGGCGTCGCGGGCGTGCCCGACGGCCGTCGTTTTGACGAGCGCGGCCTTCGCGCGCACCTCGCGGCAGAAAGCGTTGGAAACCTCGAAATGCGCGCGCAACGCCGCCACGCGCCAGGCGGATCCGCCTTGCGCTTTTCGGGCGGCTTCGTCGAGGAGGGAGCGCATGGAGTCAAGCTGGCCGGGCGCGGCAAGCAGCCCATGTTCCTCGTTCGTGTAACCGCGCAGCCAATACATGTTGCGTTTTTGCGATTTCCACGCCGTTTCCCACAGTCTGAAAAACGCGGCCACATCTTCCGCCGCGTTTCCATACATGTGCGCATACCATTGCCTGCGTAGCGCCCCGGCGTCCGCGCCGACGTTCCACAACGCCGCCGCGATCCCCCACAGCTTCGCGTAATCGTAAGCCTCGGCTGGGACGGCTTCCGCGAAATACGCCCGCGCGCCCGCCTTATGCGCCGCCGCGATCCATTCGGGGGCCGATTCCAGCGGTCTGGGAATCAAAAAGGGATCGCCGTACAGATAGTCGTAAATACCGAACAGCCGCGTCCCCGCGGCGTTCCATCGGCCCAAGAGCGCCGTCTCCTCATCGCGAAACGCCTGCGAATGCCAGAACGAACGGTCGCTGCACACAAACGGCGCGATGTTGGGCGCCAGCGCGAAGGACGGCGTGTCGGTATTCCAGGCGTAGGCGAGCGTGCCGATCGTTTTATCGGCATACTTCGTCATTCCCATTGTGGTCGCCGCCACGTCGACGAAATGAAAGACAACGTCCGAGTAGACGGGCAGCCCGCGAAAAAAACGCAGCGGCCCGCGCGCGCGGATTTCCGCTTCGGATTGGGAGAACCGCAAATTGTCCTCAAGCCCCAGGGAGAAGGAAAAACTCTGCGGGTTCGCTTCGAAATGGCGGAACGCAGCCGTGGCCGCCCGCTGCGCGCACGCGTCGACGTGCAATTCCGGCTGGTAATACATCACGGCGCCGGCGATGTCGGGCGTGGGCCTCCCGGCGAAAATCCCGCGCCACTGCGGGTATTCGCGCAAGACCTCGTCGGTGACGATATTTTTGAGATTGTGCGAAAAGGCGACGGCGTTGCCCAGCCCGTTGCGCGCCTTCCACAGCGCGCCTTGCTTTTCGTCCGGTCCCCATATCACTCGGCTGACAAACGAGGGAACGGGGCTTTTTGAAAAATCAGGGAGCGTCCATGGCCTTTTTTCCGGGACGTATTCGCCGCCTTCGCCGGGCGCGTACCAGCGCGCGCCGCCGTGCTCGCGCAAAAACCAGTAAACCGCCTGGCATATCCCCTCGGGCGTTTTGGCGCGCAGGCGCAACACGCCGTCTTGGGCCTGCGCATGGAAGGCCTCCGCGTCGGCCAAAGACGTCGGCGCCTCGTCCGTGCGTTCAAGGACAACCCGTCCGTCCGCCGCGCCTTCCGCGGCTTCCGCGGCTTTTCCCCCCGCCATTTTCCCCAGCGCGCGCCTAAAATCCTCAACGGCCTGCGCCTCCTGCGGAGTCATCATTTCGGGGGCCTCGATGGCGGCGGTCGCCCCGTCCGCGCCGATGAGCGTCACCCCCGCGCCCGAGACAAAGGGTATCCATAAACTTAATACAACTGCGGCGGTCGCGGCCCGCCGCGCCGCCCCCGGCTCGGCGCCTTCGCGTGGTTGCTTGTGGGCTTTCCCCGTCATGGTCGTCCGGTGCGCGTTTCCGTCTTCGCCTGGAAGGCGGCGGCGCACAAAAAAAGGGCCAGCATCATCTGCACGGCGGGGCAGGCCATGGGGAAGTCGAAGGCCGCGTGTGCCCCGAGCGCGAAAATTCCCGCGAGCATCATCCAGGCGGAGGCGGGCAGCGCGCGCGCGCGGCGCAGCGCGGCGCCCAGCCAATACAGCGCAATGCCCGCCAGCGGCAGGCAGCCCAGCAGACCAAGGTCCGACGGGAATTCCAGCCAGTCGCAGTGGCTGTGCCGCACGTACAGCGCGAGCTTTCCCGGTTTTTTTGGGTTTGTGAAGCCGGGATATTTTTTCAGATACGGCTGCGACACATAGCTGAAGGATCCCGCTCCCCAGCCCCCGACCGGGTGTTCCCGGGCGACTTCGTACGACATTTCAATAAGCCTGAAACGGTCTTCGAAGGAATTTTCGATGTTCAGCTGCCGCATTCGTTCGATGCTGTAAGGCGTCTTCCCATGGTAGATAAAATACCATCCGCCGAGCATGATCACCCCGAGGCAGGCGACCCCCAGCACCGTTTTAAAAACACCGCCGACCCCGTTGTGCAGCGACTGCGCCAGCGCGGCCAGCAACGCGACCGCCAGCATCGCCAGTGTGACGGCAAGCCCGATGCGGCTGCCGGTGGCGAATCCGCCGGCCGTCAGAACGATGACGGGGAAGACCGCGAGCCAGTGTTTCCCCGAGGCGTCGCCGCCCTCTAGCGCGTTTTTGCGCATGTTCAAAAACAGGCTCAGCGCGAGCGCGAGGTTCAAGTACAAAAACATCCCCGCGTGATTGGGGTAGACGAAGGAGCCGAAAAACTTGTATCTGGCCGCCTCGACCAGCCAGAGAATTTTGGTCGATCCGCTGGCGCGCACGGCGAACCCGACCACACACATCGCGCAGGCGTTGGCCACGCAGAGCCACAACAGGGCGGTCCACGTGCGCCGCCGTTTGATCCCGATCTTGCACACGCACATCACGGCCAGCGGGGTCGCCCACATCACCAAAAACCGTAGCGCGTTCATCGGGTAATAAGGCGATTTCAGCCCCGAAGGCAGCCACGCGATGTGCGAAACAGGCTCCACCCACCACACGTTTTTTCCATTCATGACCCCCTGCTGGAAGGCGAGGTGCGGGTTGAGGTGTTGCGCCAGCAGATATCCCAGAAAAACCAGCGCCATCCAGAAGACGGGAAATTTCAGCAGGTTTTTGAAGTTGTCCGCGACGGTCGGCGATGTTTTGTCCCGTAGCGGCACAAACAAGGCCGCGAAGGCCAGCAGCGCGAGCCCCAAGTTGACAAACTGCGCCGTGATGTTCATTCCCCCCAGATACCACGGCAGCTCGACGATCAGCGCCCCGAGGACGACTGCCGTCATTTTTTCGCGCAGGCAAATGCCCGGGCGTCGGCGCGTTTCTCGCGCGTGCGTGTTTTTTGAAAAAGGCTTCATCGGTCAACGCGGGTTTTGGTAGGCGTCGTGCAGGCGCAACATTCCCGCGAGGGCGCCGTCGGCGCCCACCACGGGGAGCACCGAGATTTGCGACGGCCTGTCCTCCATCATGCGCAGCGCCTGCGCCAGCATGGCGTCGGGCCCCACGCAAACGGGATTGGGTGTCATCAAATCGCGCGCCAAAAGGCCGCGGATATCGTCGTGCTTTTGCAGGGCGCGGCGGATGTCGCCGTCCGTGATCAGCCCGACGAGACGTTTTTCCTCGAGCACGCAGGCGGCCCCGTGCGCGCGCCGCGTCATTTCGATCACGATCTCGCGCATGGGCGTCGCGGGCGCGATCACCGCGACCTCGTCGCGCCGCCGCATGACGTCGCACACCCGCATCAGCAAATTTCTTCCCAGCTGCCCGCCCGGGTGGAACCGGGCGAAATCCTCGGGCTGAAATGCCCGCGCCTTCATCAGAACGCACGCCAGCGCGTCGCCGATGGCGAGCGAGAGGGTGGTGCTCGCCGTGGGCACGAGGGCCAGGGGGTCGGCCTCGCGCTCCACCGCGCCGTCGAGCACCACGTCCGCCTTTTCGGCGATGGGGCTGTCCGTCTGCCCGACAATGGCGATGACGGGGGATTTAAACTGCCGCAATATCGGCAGCAGCCGCAGCATCTCCTCCGTCGAGCCGCTTTTGCTCAAAAACAAGGTGGGGTCGCCCTTTTGATAAATGCCCAGGTCGCCGTGAATCGCCTCGGCGGGGTGCAGATAAACGGCGGGGGTGCCGGTGCTGCACAAGGTCGCCGCGATTTTTTGCGCGATCAGCCCCGATTTGCCCATGCCGCTGACAACGACCTTTCCTGGGTGCCGCAATATCAGTTCCGCCGCCTCGACCAACCGTTTGTCGAGGCGTTCGGCGGCGCGGGAAAGCGCGGCGGCCTCGTTGCTCAAAACATCGCGGGCCAGCTGCTGGAGCTCGGAGGCGTTGGCGGCGCTCATCGTGTCAGTTTTTGATCAGGCCGCGTGCGTGCTCGAGGTCCGCCTGCGTGTCGATCGCCACGGCGTGGTAATCGGTTTCGACGGTTTGGAAGGAGAGGTCGCATTCCAAAAAACGCAACTGTTCGAGCGACTCGCGTCCCTCGGCGTCGCCCATCGGCATCCGCGGATAGAGCTCGAGCACCTGTCGCGTGTAACCGTAAACCCCGAGGTGTCCCCAATAGGGTTTTTTGTCGCACCACTGTTCGATGGGCACCCCGCGCAGATGCGGGATCGGCGAGCGGGAAAAATAAATCGCATGCCCGTCCATCGCGCGCGCGACTTTCACCAAGTTGGCATCCTGCAATTGCGCGGCGTTGGCCAACGCGTAAACGGCAGTCACCAAATCGCACCGCGTCCGGGCGTGGCGCTCCACGAGGCTGTCAAGCAGGGCGGGGTCGATAAAAGGCTCGTCCCCTTGGACATTGAGGAAAAAATCCCCCTCCAACTGCGGCAACAGCTCGACGATGCGCTCCGTCCCGTTGCGGCATTCGGGGGAGGTGAGCCGCACGTCGGCCCCGAAGGTTTTCGCCGCCCGCATCACTTCCTCGGAGTCGGTCGCGATGACAACGTCGCGCGCGCGCCTCATTCGGCAGGCATGCTCCCAGACATGCTGGATGACGGGTTTGCCCCCGAGGTCGAGCAACACCTTGCCGGGCAGGCGCGTGGAGGCCATCCGGCCAGGGATGACAACGGTTGCGAGCGTGGGATCCATTAAAACAAACCCTAACCCCGTTTCGGCATCGTTTCGAGCCAATTTGAGCCTTTTTGTCTGCGCTTTCGTCAGGTAAAACGTTTTTCGTTTCCTTTCCCGCGGCGATTCCTTATAAAAATCCAATGCGCGTATTAATCACTGGCGGTGCGGGCTTTTTGGGAAGCCATTTATGTGAGCAACTTTTGGGACAGGGCCACGAGGTCGTCTGCTTGGACAACCTGTTCACGGGCCGCAAGGAGAACCTGCGCGCCTTCGCGGGCAACCCCCGCTTCGAGTTTGTCCGCCACGACGTGGTGGATCCCTTCAAATTCGAGGTCGACCGCATCTACAATCTGGCGTGCCCGGCCTCCCCGGTGCACTACCAGCACAACGCCATCAAGACGGTGAAGACGTCTGTCATGGGCGCGATCAACGCCTTGGGGCTGGCCAAGCGCACGAAGGCGCGCATTCTGCAGGCGTCCACCTCCGAGGTCTACGGCGACCCGGCCGTCCACCCGCAGCCGGAGGGTTACTGGGGTAACGTCAACCCGATCGGCATCCGCTCGTGCTACGACGAGGGCAAGCGCTGCGCCGAGACCCTCTTTTTCGACTACCACCGCATGAACGGCGTGGACATCCGCGTGGTGCGCATTTTTAACACCTACGGCCCGCGCATGCTGGCGGACGACGGTCGGGTTGTATCCAATTTTATAGTACAAGCCCTGCGCGGCGAGGACGTCACGCTCTACGGCGACGGCTCGCAGACGCGCTCCTTCTGCTACGTGGACGACCTTGTCGCCGCCATCGTCGCCATGATGGAGCAGACGCAGACGACCGGCCCCGTCAACATCGGCAACCCGGGCGAGTTCACGATGCTGGAGCTGGCCCAAAAAGTCATCAGGCTCACCGGCTCAAAATCCAAGCTCGTCCACAAGCCCCTGCCGTCCGACGATCCGAAGCAGCGCCAGCCCGACATTTCGCTGGCCAAAAAAGTCCTCGGATGGGAACCCAAGGTTTCCCTTGACGAAGGCCTGGCCAAGACCATCGCCTACTTCAAGGCTTAACCCGCCGCCGCCGCGCGTTCCAAAAAAACGCCGCGCCGATCAGTATTAAAAAGGCCGAATAAAACGTCCCGCGGCTCATCCCGAAAATAAGCGAGGCGTCCGGCTCGCGGAAACACTCCCCGGCAATCCGCACAACCGCGTAGGCGATCAAAAAGGTCCCCGCGATCTTGCCGTCGTGTACCGCGTCGTTTTTTGGCCTGCGCCAAAAACACCACTGCGTGAGCAGGAACAAAAACAACCCCTCCAGCCCTGCCTCATACAGTTGGGAGGGGTGGCGCGGCGCGATCAGTTCCACGGGCGTGCCCGCCGCCGCGCTTTTGGGGAAAATGACGGCCCACGCGACGTCGCTGACTTTCCCCCACAGCTCCCCGTTGATAAAATTAGCGAGCCGCCCGAAAAACAGCCCGGGCGGCACGATCGTCACCACTATGTCGCCTAGCGCGGAGAAGCGCATGCCGTTGCGCTTGGCGAAAATCCACAGCGCCACAATGACGCCGGCAAACCCGCCGTGGCTCGCCATCCCGCCCTCCCACACGCGGAAGACCAGCAGCGGGTCATGGATCCATTGCGGGAAGGCGTACAACAACACATACCCCAGCCGCCCGCCGAGCAGCACGCCGAGGATCAGGTACGTCATGAGGTTGCCCTGCGCCTCTGGGTTCAACGGCGAGCGCCCTTTCTTGTAATACAGGTAAAGCAGCCCCCACCCGGCCAGAAACCCCATCAAATAGGCGAACCCGTACCAGCGAATCCCCTCCAGCGGCCACCCTTCGGGAAACCGCAATAAAAACGGGTCAAGGTTATCCACCCAGTGCGAAGTCATTTAGGCGCGCTCCTCCTTTTTGCGGGAAGCCAGATACTTCTGCCGCGCCAATTCGCGCATATCGACGGCCATGTCGTCTTTTTCAAAAATCTCCCTGCCCAGCAGGTGCTCGAAAATATCCTCCATCGTGACGACCCCCACGAACGACCCGAACTCGTCCACGACGACGGCGAGCTGCTGCTGTTTTTTCAAAAACGTCTGCAGCGCGAGGTCGGCAGTCCCGTTTTCGGGGGCGAAGACAACCGGCATCATCAAATCGCCCACGGTGGCGCTGTCTTGGTCGTTGGCCTTGGCTTTGAGCAGATCGCGTCGCCGCACCAGCCCCACGATCTTGTCCACGTCGCCCTCGAAGACGGGAATGCGCGCGAAGGGGATGTTGGGGAACTCCCTGAACACGTCGGCGACCGTGCGGTTTTTCTCGAGCGCCGTCACGACGGTGCGCGGCGTCATGATCTGGCTGACTTCCACGTCGTTGAGCTGCAGCGCGTTAAAAATCAGTGTGCTTTCCTCGGCGGTCAGCGTCCCTTCCTTGGCGCTTTTTTGGGTGAGCAGCACAATCTCGCGCTCGGCGGTTTCGGCGGGGTCGACGGCGGGCGGCTTGCGCAGCACGAGGCGCACAAACCATCCGCTCATCAGCGAGAGCGGCTTGGTGACCATCCGGATCACCATGATCGGGTAGACGCTCATCGGCAGCAGCTGCGGTCGGTAGCGCACGGCCATGTTTTTGGGCAAAATTTCCGAGATCAGCAAGATCCCAACGCTGAGCACGGCGGCGAACAGGTACTGGTGGTGCGGGAACACGTCGGCGGCCAAAACCCCGCAGACAAAAGCGCCAAAGGTGTTGGCGATGGTGTTGAGGGTCAGAATGGCCGAGATCGTCTCGTCGAGCTGGCGTTTGAAGCGCTCGAGCA
This sequence comes from Opitutales bacterium, assembly GCA_031556275.1. Lineage (GTDB taxonomy): Bacteria > Verrucomicrobiota > Verrucomicrobiia > Opitutales > JAKPNF01 > JAKPNF01. Next base: position 8,297 of record JAVBTG010000152.1, on the reverse strand, counting down.
TCTCGCCCTGTTTTTTGTGGCGCAGTTTAAAACCCTCGACGTCGGCGGTTGAGGAGCTGAGCACTATGGCCTCCAGCGTCGAGCAGAAGAAGGAGATCCCCAATGTGGCGGCCATGGCCAGAAGCAACGCTTCCATCAGCGGGCCTTTCTTTGATGGGCGCGGGCGGCGTGTGGGCGCAAAAATCGGTTCATAGGTTGGCAAAAAAGGGCCGACGCGGCAGCGTTCAGGCGTGCGTATTTTTCGCAACGCAAATCATAGTGTCTGCGCCATTTCGCTTCAAGCATGGAAAAAAACGCCCTCAAGCGAGGAAACATCTATCTTTGACCTTGACCTAACGGTGTCTTTTTCGTCATAAATGACGGCAACCCTTTATGAAAACCCCATTTTTTTCCAGTGCCGCGCTGGCCTTGACGGCTGGCTTGATGTTACTTTCAACCGGCTGCCGCTCTTGGAACGACGGCGTTTGCCAAGATGTGGTGCTCAAATCGCAGCCCACGGGCGCGACGGTCGCGATCAACGGCATCGAGGTGGGCAAGACCCCGCTGAAGGCCACGATGCGCACCAAGTGCATCTACGCGATCACCATCCAGAAGGACGGCTACCGCACGTTCGAGACGATTATTTCTCCCGAGACCAATCTGCCTTACGTGCGCACGGGTCTGTACACCGACACGGGCCGCTACAACACGCTTAAGCCGAACCCGCTCGATGCGAGCCTGGTGGCGGACTTGGTGCCCGACACCGCCTCGGTCGACCCCTACGCCGACCTGACGATGAAGACCATGCAGCTCGACCAACAGCTCAAGGACGGCAAGATCACCGCGACCGAGCACCGCCAGATCACCAAGCAGCTGCTTGAGGCCTACGCCCCGAAGGCGGACGCCGCGCAGAAATAACAGAAATTTCCCTTTCTTTAAAAAAAGCCCGTCGCTTTCGGCGGGCTTTTTCTTTTAACACTCCCCGCACCGCCATGCCTTCCGAATGCTCCCGCACGCCTCTGTATGATCTGCACGCCCGTCTGGGCGCGCGCTTTGTCCCTTTCGCGGGGTGGGAGATGCCGGTGCAGTACAAGGAGGGCATCTTGGAGGAACACCGCCAGACGCGCACGGCGGCGGGCCTGTTCGACGTCAGCCACATGGGCGAGGCGCGCATCACAGGCCCGGGCGCGCAGGCCGCCCTGGAGCGGGTGATGACCAACGCCATCGGCACGATTCCCCTCGGCAAGGCGCGCTACAGCTTTATGTGCCAGCCGGACGGCGGGGTGGTGGACGACGTGATTGTCTACCGTGTCGGCCCTGAGGAATTTTTCATCTGCCTGAACGCGGGCAACACCCCGAAAGACATCGCCTGGCTCAAAACCCACTGCGCGGGCGAAACCTGCGTGGTCGAGGACGAGACGTCCCGCTGGGCGCAACTCGCGGTGCAAGGCCCCAAGGCCGTGGCCATCGTCCAATCGCTCACGCAAACTGACCTCTCTGGCGTAAAACGCTTCAGCTTCGCCGAGGGCGCCTGCGCGGGCGTCCCCGTCATTTTCAGCCGCACGGGCTACACGGGCGAAGACGGTTTTGAGCTCTACGCCCCTAGCGACAAGGCCGAGACGTTGGCGCAAGCCCTCCTCGACGCGGGCGTCACCCCGGTGGGCCTAGGCGCGCGCGACAGCCTGCGTCTGGAAGCGGGCTACCCCCTCTACGGCCACGAGATTTCGGAGACAATCACACCCCTGCAAGCGGGCCTTGGCTGGGCCGTGAAGCTCGACAAGGGCGACTTTATCGGCTGCGACGCCCTCACCCAAGAGGCGGCCCAAGGCCCGAAACACACCGTAATATTCTTCCGCCTCAACGACCGCCGCATCGCCCGCCAAGGCGCGGAGGTGTTTGACGGCGAGCGCCTCGTCGGCCACGTCCTCTCCGGCACCCAATCGCCGATGCGCGGCCAGCCCATCGGCAGCGCCCTCGTCGAAACGGCCTCGGCGGCCCACGCCTTGGAAGTCTCAATCCGCGGCCAACGCATCCCGATGGAAACCGCCAAACCGCCTTTGCACCTTTAATACCAACAGCTTGCCTCCCTTCTTAAAATAACACACAATTTTCTCATCATGTCCGACATTCCCGAATCTCTCAAATACACCTCCGACCACGAATGGCTCAAACTGCTGGACAACGGCACGGCCTTGGTCGGCATCACGGCCCACGCGCAGTCGGAGTTGGGCGACCTCACCTTTGTGGAATTGCCGGCCGTCGGCGCGACGCTGGCCAAGGGCGACGCCTTCGGCGTCGTCGAATCCGTAAAGGCGGCCTCGGACCTCTACTCCCCCGTTTCGGGCGAAATCATCGAGACGAACGCCGCCCTGCAGGACGCCCCCGAATCCGTGAACGCCTCGCCCTACGACAACGGCTGGATGCTCAAAATCAAGCTGACATCCCCCGAAGAAACCTCCGCGCTGCTCGACGCCGCCGCGTATAAGGCGCTCTTAGGATAGCAAAATTGTCCCATCGGGCAGCTTTACGCGCCCCGGTCTGGCCTTCGGAATCAGCGAAAACGCCACGACCAAAATCCCGATGCGCCCCACCAGCATGCTGATGATGATGGCGACTTTTCCCGCGTCCGTCAGGTTGGGCGAAACGCCCCGCGAGGCCCCCGTCGTGCTAAACGCGCTGACGGCCTCGAACAGCAAATTAATCGGCGGGATGCCGGGGTGCCAAATCACCAGCAGCACCGTCACCGCGAGCACGAACGTCGCGGACAGCGTGATGATGGCGAACGCCTTTTGCGCGAGCTCGGGGCCGAAACTGCGGTTGCCCAGCTCCATGCGCTGTTTGCCGCGCACCATCTGCCAGATATTCATGCCGGCCACGGCGACGGTGGTGGTGCGCACGCCGCCCGCGGTGCCGCCGGGGCTACCGCCGATGAACATCAGCAAAATTCCCAGCATCGCGGCGGGCATCGACCACTTGGCGATGTCGTCGATCATGAAACCGGCGGTGCGGCAGGTGATCGAGTTGAAAAGCGCGGCGCGCCACGCGGAGACCTGCTCCTGCGTGCCGTAGTGCAGGTCGCACACCAAAAACCCGACGGCCCCGGCCACGATGAGAAACGCCGTCACCCACAGCACGATGCGCGTGTGCACGTTGAGGTGGCGGTAGGCGGTCTGCCGCCGCAGCACGACGCGGGTCACGCGGCTCCACACCACCTCCGCCGTGTTTTTGAGCACGGGGAAGCCGATCCCGCCCATCACGATCATCGTCATGATGCAAAACTGCGAACTGACGCTCGCCAGCAGCCCCGAGTGGTGGACGTCGTCGGGAAACAGCGTGAAGCCCGCGTTGCAAAACGCCGAGACGGCATGGAACACGCTGAAGTAGAGCGCGTGGTTCTCATACTCGGGAAAATGGTCGAGCGAGACATACATCCACGCCACGCCCACGGCCTCGATCGCGAAGGTGGCCCCGCCGATCATGAGCAGCATCTGCCCGATGAAGCCGATGTTGTCCTCGTTGAGCAAATCGCGCAGGACCACGCGGTCGCTCAGCGACAGCCCGCCCGAGAGAAAGTAGGCGATGAAGTAGGTGAACGTCATCACCCCTAGCCCCCCAAGTTGGATCAGGATCAGGATGATCGCCTGCCCCAGCGGCGTCCACGTCAGCGCGGTGTTGACGGTGGCCAACCCCGTCACGCACGAGGCGCTGGTCGCCACAAACCAGCAGTCGATCCATCGCACGGGCACGGCCTGGCAGTTGGGCATCATCAGCAGGAGCGCGCCGGTCGTGCTCAGCCCCACGAAGCCCACGATCATCATCCACCCGGGCGAGACGTGTCGCAGGGAGAGCCGCTTGCTCGTGCGCGCGCTGCGCAAAAAGTACAAAAACCCGCCGACGGCCCCGACCCCCGAGATCCCCATCAGCATCAACCGCAGCGGGTGCATGTTGGGGAACCACTCGGCGAGTTTGATTAGGAACCATTCGCCGTAAAAGTTGGCGGCCACCAGTTCGGCCGCGAAGACGACGGCCAGCAGCACCTCCACCCAGCGCGAGCGCAGGTAATCCTTGAAATTGATCGCCATGAGCGGACGCAGGGCCTCCTGCGCCACAAACAGCCACAGCACGAATTGGGTGACGCCCAGCGCCCAAAAGCGGTAGTCCTGGCTCAGGTTCCAGCCCAAGTCCAGCATCAGGCACACAAACCCCACGACGGAGCTGGCGAACAGCGACAGGTCCATTACGGCCTCGAGGACCTTGCGCACCCGATCTGGGAAGGAAATGTACATGCCGGAAAATAAGCCAAAGACGCGCCTTTTTCAAAGGCACGTCCGTATCCACCTATTTTAGGCGCCTTTGGGGGCCAAACCCAAGCCCATATTTTCTTTCACAAGACACCTCGCCCGTCCTATAATCCCCCATCATGGCCAACCTACAGGGCAAACAGATCATATTGGGCGTCACCGGTTCCATCGCGGCCTACAAGGCGGCGGACATCGCCTCCTGGCTCGTCAAACAGGGCGCGCGCGTGACACCGGTCATGACGGCCGAGGCCTGCCGCTTCATCACCCCGGCGGCGCTCTCCGCCGTGTCGCGCACCCCCGCGCTGCACGACTTGTGGGCGGAAAGCTCCGACGCCAAGCCCTCGCACATCGACCTGGCGATGAAAGCCGACTTGCTGCTTGTCGCGCCCGCCACGGCGCACATCATGGCCAGCTTCACGCACGGCCTCGCCCCCGACTTGCTCACCTGCACGTATTTGGCCACCCAAGCGCCGGTATTGCTGGCCCCTGCCATGAACACCGCGATGTACGCCCATCCGGCCACGCAGGCGAATCTTGCCTGTCTGCGCCAGCGCGGCCACGGCATCATCGAGCCGGGCACGGGCATGCTCGCCTGCGGCGTCGAAGGGAAGGGGCGTCTGGCAGACCTCAACGACATTTACGCCGCCGTCGAAAAACAATTTTCCTAAAATTCCATGTTTCCGCTCCTCGCCCAAGCCGCCTCCGAAGCCGAAAGCGTCGCCCAGAGTTTCGCGCAAATCGCGCTGGCGGATTTTTTGCGCGCGGGCATCCTGCTCATCGTCGGCATCCCCTGCCTGATGGTGTGCACGCGCCTGGCCGCCAAGCTCGCCAAGCGCCGCCACAGCGCGCAGGCCGTGTTTATCACGCGAAAAATAGTCGCCTATGTCGGGGCCATCCTCTTGGCCGTCTGCGTCTTGGCCACGCTCAACATCAACCTTACGGCGATCTTGGGCGCGGCGGGCATAGGCGCGGTGGCGATCGGCTTCGCCGCGCAGACGTCGCTCTCCAACCTCATCTCGGGGCTCTTCCTCATTTTTGAAAAACCCTTCGCCGTCGGCGACACGATCCGCGTGGGCGACACGATTGGCACGGTGCAGTCCATCGACCTGCTCTCCGTCAAGCTCAACACCCCCGACAATCTTTTCGTGCGCATCCCCAACGAGAACTTGGTAAAGACCCAGTGCGTCACGATCACCCGCAACCGCGTCCGCCGCCTCGACATAAAGGTGGGCATCGCCTACAGGGAAAACATCGAGCGCACCTTGGCCGTGCTGGCCGACGTCGTCGCCGCCGCCCCCTTGGCCCTCAAAGACCCGGCCCCGCTCATCGTCGCGACGGACTTCGACGCCTCCTGCATCAACCTGCTCGTCGGCGCCTGGTGCAAGCGCGAGGATTTCGCCGCCTTGCGCAACGCGCTGTTGCACGCCATCAAGGAACGCTTTACCCAAAAAGGTATAGAAATTCCCTTCCCGCAAATGACCCTGACGGCGGCGCCAGACTCCGTCCCCTTCACCGTTTCCGCGCAAAAATAGCCCGCGCGGTCTTTCCTGCGTCTTTGTAATTTTAAAGGCAGTCTTTAAAATTACATAAAACGAAATCGACCGCGCAGAGAAAGCCAAGGTCGCAAAAAACCTATGTGGTTTATGTGGGGGAGGAATCCTACCGCCTAAAGGCGGATATCCCGCCATCCCGCTGCAGACGTGCCGGGCGTGTTTTCTTGAAACGCTCTAATCACACCCACAGCGGCACCGGCGCGAATTTCCCCACATCGAACAGCCCCTTGTCCGTGATTTTCAGTTCCGGAATGACCGGCAGCGCCATACAGGAAAGCGTCATGTACGGCGCGCGCATGGGGCAGCCCAGCTCGGCGACCATGCGGTTCAATCCGAGATACGCTTTCGCCACCTCGTCCGCGGGCGCGTCCGACATCAGTCCCGCGATCGGCAGCGGCAGGACAGCCTCGCCGTGCGGCCCGACGGCGGACAACCCCCCCTTCGCCCCGATCACCAAATTGACCGCGCGGCACAGCGCCGCGTCGTCAGCCCCCACCGCCACGATGTTGTGCGAGTCGTGCGCCACGCTCGAGGCAAACGCCCCTTGCTTTAATCCAAACCCGCGCACAAACCCGACGGCGACGGGCGCGCTTTTTTCATAGCGGTTGACGACCGCGATCTTCAACACATCGCGCCCGATATCAATCCCCCTCACTTGCTCCGCCACGCTGCGGGTGAAAAGCTCCCCGTCAATCGCCTCAATAATCCGGGCCGTCTGTCCGCCGCCCGCAGGCACGGCAAAATCTTCCTTCGTGCGCGGCAACGCCTCAAAGCGGTTAATCGCCTTCACCTGCAAGCGCGGCCAGAGGCATTTTCCATGTTCCGCCGCGCACTCGCCGCCGACAAAACTGCGCAAGACTTTGAACGACTTTAAATCTTTGAGCTCCACAAAATCCGCGCGGTCGCCCGTTTGGAGCAATCCCACATCCAATCGGTAATGCCGCACGGGGTTGAGCGTGGCCGCCCGCAACGCGTTCATCACGTCCACGCCTTTTGTGACGGCACGCGCCAGCATCCGGTCGATCATCCCCACGGCCACGTCGTCGGGGTGCGCGTCGTCGTGGCAGAGCATGACGGATTCGGGGGATTCTTTGAGCAGCGGCCACAGCGTTTCCAAGTTCCGCGCGGCGCTGCCTTCGCGGATGAGGATTTTCATTCCCCGCCGCACTTTTTCGCGCGCCTCTTCCAAGTCCGCGCACTCATGGTCGGTCGTGATGCCCGCCTCCAAATACCGCGCGAGGCCCTCGTCCTTCACGCCCGGGCTGTGCCCGTCGATCGGCTTCCCGCGCTTTTTGGCCTCCTGCAAAATCGCGGCCATGCGCGCGTCGCCGCCGATGACGCCGGGGAAATTCATCACCTCCGCCAAATACCCCACGCGCGGATCGTCGAGCAGCCGCCCCACTTCCTCGGGGCCAAAGACAGCCCCGGCAGTTTCAAACGGGGTCGCGGGCACGCAGGACGGCGCGCCGAACAAAAATTTAAACTTCGTGCGCGCGGCGTCGTCGAGCATCCATTTCACGCCCTCCTCGCCGAGCACGTTGGCGATCTCGTGCGGGTCGCTCACGCAGGCGAGGGTGCCGTGCACCACGGCCGCGCGCGCGAACTCGCTCGGCGGCAGCATGGAGCTTTCGATATGCACATGCCCGTCCACAAACCCGGGCGCATACACAGGCGCGTCTCGAGGAACATCCCCCCGTTCCACCGAGGCGATACGCCCGTTTTCCACCGTAAACCTCCCCCCGAAAATTTCTCGGCCGACGACATCCGCGATCCACCCCTCAAAAATCTGTTTCATGCCCTCCATCCTAAATTTATTCATTTAAGCGTCAAATTTGTTTTAGCCCGCGCCCGAGACTATATTAAAAACCATCTTCGGTCGTATTCATGCTCCAAAGCCCAGTCATTGATTTCCCGGTGCGCGCGCCGCTCTCGCCTCGTTGGACGATGGCGACGATCTACTACACTCTCTTTTTGGACTTCGTCGGCTTTTCGATCGTCCTGCCACTGCTGCCGGACATTTTGAATTTCTACCTGCGCTCCCCGGAGCTCTCACCGATCCTCTGCCGCCTGCACGCGATGACGGTCGGTTTCTCGCACGACGGCTCGGCGTTTCTGGCCTCGGTGCTGTTCGCGGGCGTCATCGGCTCGGTCTACGCGTTTTTCCAGTTTTTGATGCCGGATATATGGGACGGCCTGTCCGAGCGCTTCGGCCGCAAGGCGGTGTTACTGTTCACGCAAACGGGGGCGGCCGCCGGCTACCTCCTGTGGGTGTGGGCGGGTTCGTTCGAATACTTTCTGATCGCCCGTGTGCTTTCGGGGGCGATGGGCGGCAGCGTGGCCGCCGCCAACTCCGCGATCGTCGACCTCACCAGCCCCGAAACCCGCGCGCGCGGCATGACGCACGGCAGCATCGCCATCACGGCGGGCTTCACGCTCGGGCCCGCGATCGGGGCGCTGGCGACCT
>JAVBTG010000202.1:0-7402 GCA_031556275.1 Opitutales bacterium | reverse complement strand
GCAGATAATCGTCCGCGCCGGATTCCAGCCCCTTCACGCGGTCGGCCGTCTCGCCCAGCGCCGTCAAAAACAAGACCGGCAAGTCTTTCGTTTCCGCGTCGGCGCGCAGCATGCGGCACAGCTGGATGCCGCCGAGATCCGGCATCATGATGTCGAGCACCGCCAAATCCGGCTGGAAGCGGCGGATTTCGCCGACCGCCTTGAGCGGGTCGTTCAGCGCGCGCACGTTGTAGCCGCCCTGCTTGAGCTTGTACACGAGCAGGTCGGTCACGTCGGCCTCGTCATCGACGACGAGGATTTTTTTCTGGGGGGCGGCACTCATGAAATTTCTGCGCGTTTCACCTCGGCGCTGTGGCGCACGTCCTCGCCGCGAAGCAGATAAAAGACCTCCTCCGCGATGTTGGTGGCGTGGTCGCCGATGCGCTCGTAAGACTTGGAAATGAACGCGAGGTCAATGATCTGCGCGGCCGCGGCGGCGTTGTCCGCCATCAGGCCTGAAAGGCGATCATAATTTTCCTTATGGAGCAAATCAATCTCCTTGTCGCGCTTGGGCAGCCCGATCGCCTTGAAACTGTCGTCCTCGATAAACGTGTCCATGGCGTCGCGCAGCAGCGCCCGCGTCAACTGCGCCATTTTCGGCAGGTTGCACAACACAGTCTGCGGACGGTCGCTCTCCGCCAGTTTTTTGGCTTTGCGCGCGATGGTGGTGGCCTCGTCACCGATGCGCTCGAGCTCGTGGTTGATCTGCATGGCCACGGTCAGCAGCCGCACGTCGGCCGCCACGGGGGCGCGCAGCGTGATATAGCGGACGGCCTCGGCGTCGATGCGCATTTCCAGCGCGTCGATCTCGTCGTCCAAGAAGAAAACCAGTTCCGCCAAGTCCGCCTTTTTTTGCATCAGGCATTCGCTTGCCAGCCGCACGCTTTCGAGGGCTTTTTCGCCCATGAGCACCAGCTGGTTGTGGAGGTCTTGCAGCTCCGCGTGGAAAAATCGTTTCATGATATGTTTGTCGGGGTGTGTTGTGTGGTCGGGGAAAATCTCAGCCGAAGCGGCCCGAGACATAGGCCTCCGTCTGCGGGTTTTGCGGGTTCATAAAAATCTGCCGGGTCGTCCCGTACTCGATGAGTTTGCCGAGATAAAAAAATGCGGTCCTGTCCGAAACGCGGGTGGCCTGCTGCATGTTGTGGGTGACGATGACGATCGTGTACTTTTCCTTGAGCTCGTTCATGAGCTCCTCGATCTTGCCGGTGGCGATGGGGTCGAGCGCGGAGCACGGCTCGTCCATAAGCAAAATTTCCGGCTCGTTGGCGATGGCCCTCGCTATGCACAGGCGCTGCATCTGCCCGCCGGAAAGCCCGTAGGCACTGGAATGCAGGCGGTCTTTCACTTCATCCCAAAGGGCCGCCCCTTTTAGCGAACGTTCGACCACCTCGTCCAATTCGGATTTCCTGCCGCGCCCGGCAACGCGCAGGCTGTAGACGAGGTTTTCATAAATGGATTTGGGAAACGGATTCGATTTCTGAAAGACCATCCCGATGCGTTTGCGCAGGGCTATCACTTCGATGTTCGGATCAAACACGCTCACGTCGTTGACGGCGATATCCCCCTCGTGGCGGACGCCCTCGATCAGCTCGTTCATCCGGTTGATGCTGCGCAGCAGCGTGGACTTGCCGCAGCCGCTCGGCCCGATGAAGGCGGTGATCTGGCGCTCGGGAATTTTCAGCGACAGGTTGTGCAGCGCCTTTTTGGAGGCGTCGTAATAGAAGGAAAAATCCTTCACTTCGATGAAATCCGTCCGCAGCGCGGGATCGGAGGGGATCGGGCGGGCCGCGACTTCGACGGTCTTCGTGCGCACGGGCGTTTCTGTGAGGGTGTCTATCATGGTTCGAAAATTTGATTTAGAACGCGCCGGTCGCGTATTTTTTGCGCAGGCAGTTGCGAATGCGGATGGCCCCGAGGTTGAGCGCGACCACCAGCAGCACCAGCAGCAGCGTCGTCGCGAAGACCATGGGTTTGGCGGCCTCCGAATCCGGCGACTGGAAGCCGAGGTCGTAAATATGGAAACCCAGATGCATGAACTTGCGCTCCGGATGGATGAAAGGCGCGATGGCGTCCACCGGCAACGTCGGGGCCATTTTGACGACGCCCACGAGCATGAGCGGGGCGACCTCCCCGGCGCCGCGCGCCATGGCGAGGATAAGCCCCGTCAGGATACCCGGTGCCGAAGCCGGAAGGACGATCCGTTGGATTGTCTGCCATTTCGACGCCCCGCAGGCCAGCGACGCCTCGCGCACCCCGCGCGGCACGGCCGCCAGCGCCTCCTCCGTCGCCACGATGACGACGGGCAGCGTCATCAGCGCCAAGGTCAGCGAGGCCCAGAAAATCCCGCCCGTGCCGAACGTCGGCGTGGGCAATGCGTCCGAGAAAAACCATTTGTCGATCGAGCCGCCCGCGATATAGACAAAGAACCCGAGGCCCACGACGCCGAACACGATGGACGGCACCCCCGCGAGGTTGTTGATGGAAATGCGCACCATGCGCACGACCGGCCCCTGCTTGGCGTCCTCGCGCAGATCAATCGCGGCCAGCACCCCGACGGGCATCACGGCGGCGCTCATCAGCACCGTCATCACGAGCGTTCCGAATATGGCGGGGAAAATGCCGCCCTCCGTGTTTGCCTCGCGCGGATCATCTACGATGAAGGCTTTTATGTTGTGCAAAAACAGAAAAATCTTGTCCCAGAGCCCGAGGCGGTTCGGATAATAAAAATGCACGATGTTGTCGACGGGCTCCGTCCACTCCTGCCCGGAGGGAATTTTGTAGATCAGCGTCACCGCCTTCTGGCGCTCGCGCAGCTCGCGCGCCTTTTTCGCCAGAATCTCATAGCGCGCCTGCAGTTCGTTCTGCTCTTTTTTAAGCTGAACGATTTCCGACGCGTTTTCTTCCGGGTCTTTTTCCAACACACGCAACGCCCGCGCGTTTCTTTCCATGGCAGCGTTGATCTGCCCGATCTGGTCTTTTTCCACTTCCAAAATTTGCCCGCGCCGTTCTTTCGCGTCCATCACCAGCCGGCTGAAAAACGTGTCGAATTTGGGGTCGGCGGCCTCCACCCGCTGTCCGTCGGCCAATTTCAAGCGGACGGGGACAAAGATGGAATCGCCGTACTCCATGCGCTCCGCGACGATGAGATGCTTTGGCGCGCTTTCGCGCAAAATGTCGCCGCGGTCCAGATAGATGAATCCGCTACCGTAGGCGTCCTTGTTGCCCAAAAAGACCTGCGACTCCTCGCCCGCCTTGGCGGGGAACCCGTCCTTGTCCAAGGAATGCAGCGCCTTTTCGCGCGTCGAAACCACTTCGCCCGCGATGCGCGGCACAGGGCCCTTTATCATGGGGCTGCCCTCACGCAATTCAAAGAGCGTGACGGGCTTCGGCCAAAAAACCTCCAGTCCCTTGACCGCGATGAATCCCAAAAGCCCGAGGATCATCACCAGTCCCGCGACCAGTCCCATGGCGGTCAGCCAGACGTAGACTTCGCCTTTTGGCCTAATGCTTTTTTCGTTTTCCATGAAAAAATTTAAAATCTAAATTAAAGGGTCTTGTACTTGTCCCGCAGACGCTGCCGCATCACTTCGGCGGCGGTATTGAGCAGGAAGGTGAACACAAAGAGCACGACGGCCCCCAGAAAAAGCGCGCGGTAATGGGTCGAGCCCTGCGGGGCCTCCGGCAATTCCATGGCGATGTTCGCGGAAAGCGTGCGCATGCCGGAAAAAATATTCCAATCCATAATCGGGGTATTGCCCGTGGCCATGACGACGATCATCGTCTCGCCGACCGCGCGGCCGAAGCCGATCATCAGGGCCGAAAAAATCCCCGCCGCCGCCGTCGGCAACACAATGCGACGGCAGGTCTGCCAGCGGCTCGCGCCCAAGGCGAGCGAGCCGGAGGTCAGCGCCGAGGGGACATTGTTCAACGCGTCCTCTGCTATCGTGAAAATGATGGGAATCACCGCAAAGCCCATCATGAAACCGACCACCAGTGAATTTCGCTGGTCATAGGATATGCCCGTCACTTGCGGCCACCACAGGCGAAAGTCCGCCGTCTGAACGCCCGTCGAGGGGTCTTGCACCACAAACAACACGCGTTCGATCCACGGGCCGAGTTCCCACCCGGCCCAAGCCGCCAACAGCACGATCGGAACGGCCACAAAAAGCTCGCGGCCCGGCCTGATGTGTTTGCGATATTGAATGGGCAGCTGCGTCCACGCCCAGCCAAACACCATCGCCGCCCCGGGCACAATAATCAACATCGCCAACACCGACGGCACGCGCGTGTCGAGCAAAGGCGCGAGCCACAAGGCCCCGAGAAAACCCAGCACAACCGACGGCAGCGACGCCATGATCTCCATCAGCGGCTTGACGAACGCCTTTATGCGCGGGTGCAAAAATTGGGACGTGTAAATCGCCGCCATGATGGAAATCGGCAGCGCGAACAGCAGTGCGAAAAACGTGCCCTTTAACGTGCCGAAAATCAGGGGGATCAGGGACAGTTTGGCCTCGGAGTCGTCGTTGGCGTTGCTCGACTGCCATGTGTAATCGGGCGCGCTGGCGCCCTCGTACCAAATTTTCCCGAAAAACGCCTTCCAGCCCGCCTCCGGGTGCGGATCTTCGAGCGCGTAGATCCGCAAATTCCCCTCGCCGTCGATCAGATTGAGCGACGTGTATTTCGGGCCGATGGAGGCCGCGCGGACCGCGAAGTCGAACGTCCCCTCCCATCGCACGTTTTCCGTCGTGTTGTAGCGCAGGCTCAGCGCGCGGTCGCCGCCGACCAAAAACGCCTTGTTGCGCACGCTATAGTCGAAAATATCGGCCCCTCCCGCGATTTTGGGAAATTCCTTCGTCTGCCGCCACAGGCGCATGTTTTCATCTTCAGGACGCAGCAGGCTGAATACGCGGTTGTGGCCTTGCGCGCCCACGCACACCAGCGACACGTCGCCGAACACAAATCCCATCTGCGCGATTTGCCTGTCGCCCAAATCGCCAAACGGATAAAAACTCTGGCGTAGCGAAAAGGACTCGCCGTCGTCGAACAGGTAATGGATTTCGCCCTCCTGCGTGGAAACGATCAGGCCGTCCGCCGTCGCCAGCACGCGCACCTGCGCGATATGCTCGTTTTCGGGAATAAGATCCGTCAGGTCAAAATGCCGCCCGGGCACGACCTTTCCCTCGCCCATCAAACTGCGCTTTTGCGAAAACGTCTGGACGAACAGGCGGTTTTTGCCGCCGATGTTTTGCAGCCCCGCCGCCAAGCGCCGCCCCTCGGCCTGCCCGTAATCCGCCTGAATCAGGGCCTGTCCCGCTTCCCCCAGCGGATGCGGCCCGTCCGTGCGCACCCGCGCCGTGATCGTGCGCTTGCCGGATTTGTCGAAGCGCGGCTCGTAAAGAATAATGCCGCGCATAAAACTCCCGTCGGAAAGCCCCAACACGAGATCCTGCCGCGCGCGGTTGTAGCGCGCGCTTTCGACGCGGGCGCTTTCGGGAATCTCCAGCGCCGCGCGCGTCGGGGCGGCGCCGTTTTTCAAGTCAAAGAAAGTGACGAAGCGGTTTCCCGCCTCGTAGGCGAACGGGAGCTCCTCCCATTCGTCAAATCCGAGCAGGGCCTTTTCGGGAAGCCCCAGTTTCACCGTCCGCACCGGCTCCACCGTGGCGTGCCGGAACAGCGGTATCACCTGCCACACGATAAACACGAACATCGCGCACACCCCGGCGATGATGCCGACGCCCCCCAGCTTGATAAGGAAGGTCATCCCTCTGTCCATCCACAGCGTGCCTCGGCGCGCGGTGAAGCGTTCGGGATCGGGTTTGCGTGAGGGCTCGGACATTTTTGAATCGTGCGTTTTTGTTTTTAAAATCGGGAGCCAAGGCCGTTCGCCCGGGCTCCCGACGCATGCCTGTATGGATTATTTCTCAACGGACTTGAGCACCTTGTCCGCGACCTCCTTGGGCAACGGGAAATACCCGTCCTTGACCACGATTTCCTGCCCCTGCTTGGAGAGGATGAATTTTATGAATTCCTTGGTCAGCGTGTCGGCTCCCTGCGCGGGGCTGGCGTTGACGTAGATCAGCAGGAAACGCGCCAGCGGGTAGTCGCCCGAGATGCAATTTTCCACGGTCGCCTCGTACGCCTTGGCGTCCGGCTTTTCCGCCAGCGCGAGGGCGCGCACGCCGGAGGTGGCGTAGCCGATGCCGGAGTAGCCGATGCCGTAGAGGTCGGTGGCGATCCCCTGCACGACGGAGGAAGACCCGGGCTGCTCCTTCACGGAATTCTTATAGTCCCCCTTCTTGAGCGTGTGCTCCTTGAAGAAGCCGTAGGTGCCGGAGGCGCTGTTACGGCCGTAGATCGAGATCGCACGGTTCATAAAATTGCCCGCCACGCCGACGTCGTCCCACTTGTTCGCGGGGCTGCCGCCGCGCCTGTAGGTCGAGGAGAAAATGCTGTCGGCCTGCGTCAGGTCGAGGCTCTTGATCGGATTGTCCTTGTTGACAAAAATCGCCAACGCGTCGAGCGCAACCGCGATTTCCGTGGGTTTGTAGCCGTATTTCTTTTCAAAGGCGGAGGTCTCCTCGCCCTTCATCGGGCGGCTCATCGGCCCGAGCTGGGCTGTTCCCTCGATCAGGGCCGGAGGCGCGGTGCCGGAGCCCTTGCCCTCGATCTGGACGTTGACGTTGGGATAGATCGCCTTAAACCCCTCGGCCCACAGGGTCATGAGGTTGTTGAGCGTATCGGAGCCCACGCTGTTGAGGTTGCCGGAGACGCCGGCCACGGGCTTGTAGTCCGCCAAAGCCGGATCGACGGCCGCTTTGCCGAAAAGGCCGGCGCCCGTCATGGAGGCGGCCAGCAGCGAGATTCCAATCTGTGTGAGAATGCGTTTCATGAGTGGATTTTTTTGTGTGCGCCGGGGAATTCCCCCTTGCGTCCCCTCCACTTTAGCGGCGCATTGTTACGGTTTTGTGACGGTTCTGCGAAGAGACGGCAAAAGAAATATTTTTTCAAAAAAGCCCCGCGAAAGCTCACATCTGCCGTATGTTCTTGATGAAACAAAATCCCTTTCTTATAATGTAATAAAGGCATTTTCGCTTTTCCAAACGCCCAAACGGGTCCGAATCCCGCTGTCATGTCCCAACGCATTATCCGAGTCAACGAACTGCTGCACAAAGAAATCAGCGCCATTCTCCACGAGAACTGGCGCCAAAGCGTGGTGAACGTGACGATCGTCGCCATCGAAACCGGCAACGACCTGCGCAACGCGACGGTGCATTACGCCGTGATCGGCGACGCCGCCGAGGAGGCGCGCGTGGCGGGTTTTCTCAACCGCGTCAAGGGCCAGATCCGCCATCAGTTGGGC
>JAVBTG010000022.1:0-21940 GCA_031556275.1 Opitutales bacterium | reverse complement strand
CCCGCAAAAGGGCGGCGACTTGGAAGCCGCGCTACTGTTCACCAGCGGCAGTTCCGGCGAGCCCAAGGGCGTGCCGCTGACGCACCGCAATATTTTGGGCAACGTCATTCAGATGGTGGAGTTCGGTATTTTCAGCTCCGGCGACTCCGCATTGGGATGTCTGCCGCTGTTCCACTCCTTCGGCTACACCGTCACGCTGTGGCTGCCGTTGATCGGCGGTTACAAGGTCGTCACCGTGCCCTCGCCGCTGGACATCACGCGCAACATCGAGGCGATTCAGGCCGAGCAGATCAGCCTGCTGCTGGGTTCGCCTACCTTCCTGCGCCCCTACCTCAAGCGCGCCAAGGGCGACTGCATTCCCTCCGTGCGTTTTGTGATCGCGGGGGCGGAAAAAACCCCCGAAGGCTTCGGCGAGCAGTGGGAGAAACATTTCGGCAGTTTTTATCTGGAAGGTTACGGCCTGACGGAGACGACGCCTGTTGTCGGCGTCAACCTGCCCACGCTCCCGAGCAAGCGTTTTGAGGAATGGAACCGGCGCGGCTCCATCGGCCGCCTCTTGCCCGGGCAGGACGTGCGCATCGTCGACCCTGACACCGGCAAAGACCTCGGCTTTAACGAGCAGGGGCTTTTGTACCTCAAGGGTGTCAACATTTTCAACGGTTATCTGAACAACCAAGCGGCCACGGACGAGGTGCTCTCGGACGGATGGTTCAATACCGGGGATTTGGCTCGCCTCGACAAGGACGGTTTTCTTTATGTGGACGGCCGCCTTTCGCGCTTTTCGAAAATCGGCGGCGAAAAAGTGCCGCACGGCACGGTGGAGGAGGCGGTGATGCACGCGCTGGGCCTTTCCCACGCCGACAGCGACGTGGCTCTCATTGCAGTGGCGAGCCGCCGCGACCAAGCCAAGGGCGAGGCGCTGGTGTTGCTATCCACGATCGACATCGACATGCACCAGCTGCGCGAGAACCTCGCCAAGCAGGGGATTGCGAATTTGTGGATTCCCCGGATTTTGAAGCGGGTCGAAAAAATCCCGACGATGGCGTCAGGTAAGCTCGACCTGAAGCAGTTGCAGGCGCTGGCGCAGGACTGATCAAGTGCGGCGCAGAAAAATCTCCGATTTTTTGCGTTCCCGCGGTTAAAATTTCCCGATACTGCGTTCTGCGTCGCCCAAGCAGGGGACGAGTACCAAGGTACACGCCCCCTACTTGGGCTTCCTTGAACTTCGTCTCGGAAAATTTTTCCGCGCGGGAATGGGGAAGGAAGGATTTTAAAAAGGGTTTATTTGCTTCTCTGCTTTTGACTCACCGCCGAAGGCGGCATTTTGCATCGGAACCCTAAAAAAGAAAAAAGCCTACGTATTAACGTGCAGGCTTCCTAAGCAAAATAAAGAGTCCGAGTAGAAACAAAAACCCGCACCCCCAATCCCGCGAGGGATTTTTTCGCGAGGCAAGGCGCAAGGGGAAATGAAGATGGGGCTGTAGCATCGCTACCGCTCCATTTTCATTTTCCCGCAGCAACGCCGCATCGCGGAAAAAGACCCGCGCGTTCAGAACACAGGGATGAACAGGCCGGAACGTAGTTTCGGCTCAAACCACGTGCTCTTGGGCGGCATGATCTGGCCGGCGTCCGCGATCGCCATGAGCTGGTCGATCGTTACCGGGTACATCGAGAATGCCACGGCCGCTTTGCCGGAATCCACGAGCTTTACCAGTTCGCCCGTGCCGCGGATGCCGCCGATGAAGTCGATGCGGTCGGACGTGCGGGGGTCGTCAATGGCGAGGAGGGGCTCAAGCACGCGGTCTTGCAGCATGCTCACGTCGAGGCGGGAGACAGGGTCGGCGTCTGTGGCGGGAACCAGCGTGATGCCGTACCATTTTCCGCCCAAGTAAAAATGCACGTCGCCCGGATTTTCCGGGTCGGGGCCGGCATCGGCGCGCACGGGGGCGATAGCCTCCACGGCTTTTAAAAAGGCGTCGGCGCTGCGGCCGTTCAGGTCGACGACCGTGCGGTTATAGGGGAGCACTTTTAACTGGGAGGCCGGGAAAATGACGGCGGGGAACCAGTTGTAGTCCTCCTCGCCCGTGTGGGCGGGGTTTTCTTCGCGTTTGAGTTTGCCCACGCGCGCCGCCGCGGCGCTGCGGTGGTGGCCGTCGGCCACGTAGGCGACCGGGACTTTCTTAAAAGCGTCCGTCCAGCTCAGCGGGGCGTTGATGCGCCATGCCGTGTGGCGGATGCCATCGTCGGCGGTGAAATCGTAAAGGGGCTTTTGCTCGCGCACGGTCGTTTCGATCAGGCGGTCGACTTCGGCGTTGTCGCGGATCGGCAGGAACACGAGGCCCGGGTGCGCGCCCAACGTGCAGTTGAGTTTCAAACGGTCGTTTTCCTTGGCAAGGCGCGTCTTCTCGTGCTTTTTGATGACGTCGGCGTTGTAGTCGTCCACATGGCACAGGGCGGTGAGGCCGCGCTGGATGTGGTCGCCCATCTGCTGCTGGTACAGGTAGAGGCACTGCTCGTCGTCGCGGATCAGGTGGCCGTCTTTTTGCAGCTTTAGAAAATTCTCGCGGGACTTGGCGTACACGGCGTCGGAATAGGGGTCCGTTCCCGCGGGCAGGTCGATCTCGGCGCGCTCGACGTGCAGGAAGCTCACGGGGTTGCCTTCGGCCATCCGCGCGGCCTCCTCGGCGTTCATGACGTCGTAGGGCAGGCAGGCCAGTTGGGAGGCGACTTCGGGTGCGGGGCGCAGGGCGTGGTTGAAGGCTTTGATTTTCATGGGTTCAAAGCCATAAACATGACCCGAAACAGAGTATGCTGGCAAGCTTTTCGCGGGCGTGCGATGCGGGCGCAAAAAAAGCGCGGGCTTGGGGGCCGCGCTTTTTTGGGGAGGGGAAGGTTTTTTTACGCCATCGCCTTGAGCGCCTCGTCGCGGGTGGCGTAGAGGGAGAAAATGCTCGTGAAGCCCGAGATTTCAAACACTTGGCGGACGGTGGGGCTGAGCGTGCACAGCGCGATCGAGCTGTCGATTTTTTTGAACTGCTTGGCCGCCGCGAGCAAAACGCGCAGGCCCGCCGAGCTGATGTATTCGAGCTCGCGGCAGTCGACCAGCGCGCGCGACTCGCGCGCCTGCGCCAGAGCGGTGAGGGTAGCCTCGAGGGAGGGGGCGGTGGCCGCGTCCAGACGCCCGCTCAGGGCGACAACGGTGACATTCTGCTGTTTGGTTTCGGTGATTTCCACGGGTGGTTCCTTTAGTCTTAAGGTGAGGTAAAAAAAGATTCGCTCATTGTGAGGGCACAGGCTTATGCCTTTCAAGACCAAAAAAGGGTGTCCAAATCAAATTAACGCTTTCCAAACCTCCGACGAACGTGTCAAATAAACATGCCCCCTTGGCTTTTTTTCTGCCGTTATGGAAAAAACCTACCGCAACGATTTGAGCGAGCTGGCCCGCCTGAGTGCCGATATCGAGGCTTTTTGCGAAGCCAATACGATCGACTTCGAGTCCGCCAACGCCCTGCAACTGTGCCTGGACGAGGCTGTCACCAACGTGATTTCCTACGCGTGGGACAACGGCGCGGCGCATGAATTCGCCGTGTCGCTGGCAAAGGAGTTCAACGTCGTCAAGGCGGTTGTGCGCGACGACGGGCGCGCGTTCGACCCCGTCGCCGAGGGCAGGGAACCCGACTTGAGCGCCTCGCTCGAGGAGCGCGAGATCGGCGGGCTGGGCATCCACTTTTGCCGCACGCTCATGCAGCGGCTGGACTACCGGCGCGAGGACGGCAAATACAACGTCTTCACGATGGAGCGGGCGCTGGGTTAGTTTTTCGGTTCAGCGGGAAGCATCTGATTTACGGCGTCCGCGGAAACGGTCTGCGTGTCGTTGGCTTTTTGGAGGGCTTCGTCGAGCGCGGCCTCGAAGTCGACGTCGGCGAGCTTTTCCTGCACCTGCGGGTTGTCCGCGACTTGGCGGAGCTTTTCGTTGCGCAGCAGCGTGTGGTAGTTGCCCTCTTGGACGAGCGCGCGCACTTCAGGGTCTTCCGAAAGGGCGATGATGAGGGGGTCCTGCATCAGGCGCTGGACTTTCGGATTGTCGGCAAAGGCGCGGGCGGCCTCCGGGTTTTGCAGCAGGCGGATCGTCTTTTCGGTGACGGAATAAACGATTTGCGGCACAGGGTCCGCCGCGCGGGTGATATCGCCGACAACGCCCAAGTCCACGGACTCCTTTAGTTTGACGAGCTGGGCGATGACGGGGTGTTCCTGATAGGCCGCCTCGAGGTCTCCCCCTTGCGCCGTGATCGCGCACTGCGCGAAATTGCCCACAAAGCGCACGCCGACGACGACGGCGAACAGCCAGAACGCCCCGACGAGCAATCCCGCCAGCATGCCGCCCGTGCGGGAGGGTTCGGCGTCGTCTTCCTCGTCTTTGCCGGGCAGCAGCATGCCGCACACCCAGCGCACGATGACGTAGGCGACGATGGCGACCAGCGTGCCGCCTATGCCGCGCAAGAGCAGGAAGGGGTAGGGAAGCGTCCCTTGGAGCATTTCCGCCGCTGGCACGTTGAAAAGGAAGGCGCACGTGTAGGCGGCGACGAGCGCGGCGAGGCCTAACGACTTTTTCCAAAAGCCGCGCCTCCACCCGTCGCGCATGTTCCACAGGATGAACAGCAGGGCCGCGGTGCCCGCGATGCCCTGCCACAGGGGGTCTCCCGCCACGATATCCGGTTGCATGGCGTTATCATAACAAAAACAGGCGAAGTTGAAAGGAAATGCTTTTTGCTTTTTTAGGGGGAAGTATGGTTGAATGGGGGCATGTCGTTTATGCCGGAGAAACCTCCCATTTACGGGGAGACGCTGGAGAGCCTGACCGAACGCCTCAAGGAGGTCGGGCAGGGCGCCTTTCGCGCCAAGCAGATTTTGACGTGGGTTTATAAAAAGCGCGCGCAAACGCCGGAGGAAATGACGGACTTGGCCAAGCCCTTGCGCCAATGGCTTTGCGACACGTTTGACTTTGCGCCCTGCGAACGCCTGCCCGGCGAAAAGGCGGCGGATGTGACGGAGAAAATGCTGCTGCAGATGCGCGACGGGGCGCTCGTGGAGACCGTCGTCATCCGCGCGCCGCAGGAGGGGTTGGGCGAGGAGCGTACGCGCATGACGCTGTGCATCTCGACGCAGGTCGGCTGCGCGCACGGGTGCCGATTTTGCGCGTCGGGGCTGGACGGGTTCAGGCGCGATTTGTCGGCGGGAGAGATCGTCGGCGAAGTCATGCACGCCGTGCGCGCCGAGGACACCATCGACCCGCAATGGCTCAAGCGCGGGTTGGCCAGCGTGGACAATCTGGTCGTCATGGGCATGGGCGAGCCGCTGGCCAATTACGACAACGTCGTGCGGGCGCTGACGATCATCAACGCCAGCTGGGGATTGGGGTTGGGGGCGCGGCGCATCACGCTTTCCACCTCGGGGGTGGCGCCGAAAATTTTGCGGCTGGCCGAGGAGCCGTTGAACATACGACTCGCCGTGAGTTTGCACGGGGCCACGGATGACGCGCGCGCGCAGATCATGCCCGTCAACCGCAAGTATCCCCTCGGGGAATTGTTGCCCGCCGTGGCCGCGTTCGCGCGGACCAAGGGGCACATGGTGACGCTGGAGTTTATTTTGATAGAGGGCGTCAACGACACCTTGGAGCAGGCGCGCGCCTTGGTCGGCATCGCGCGGGATTTGCACGCGCATGTCAACTTGATCCCTTATAATAATGTAGAGGGTTTGCCATGGAAACGTTCGCCCAGAGAGAACCGCGAGCGGTTTTACGCGCATTTGCGGGCGAACGACGTTTCCGTCACGCTGAGGAAGGAAAAGGGGCACGACATCGACGCCGCGTGCGGGCAGCTCCGGCTCAAGACCGAGCGCGCGCGGGGGGCGTTGTGAGCGCGCCGTTGTTGCAAAGTGTTTTTTAGGCTATATTTTCAAAACTATGAACGAACTTTTTTCTCCCATCATCGCGCCCTCGATCCTCGCGGCCAACCACGCGCGTTTGGCCGAGGGCATGCGCGTCATCAACGACTCCGGCGTGCCGTGGGTGCATCTGGACATCATGGACGGGCACTTTGTGCCGAACCTGTCCTTCGGCCCGCAGGTCGTGGCCGACTTGCGGCCGCTGGGGACGCAGTATTTCGACACGCACCTGATGCTCG
Source organism: Opitutales bacterium (assembly GCA_031556275.1). Taxonomy (GTDB): domain Bacteria; phylum Verrucomicrobiota; class Verrucomicrobiia; order Opitutales; family JAKPNF01; genus JAKPNF01. The sequence continues at coordinate 15,758 of JAVBTG010000022.1, read as the reverse complement.
ACAACCCGCATCTCTACGTCGAGGCGTTCGCCAAGGCGGGGGCCAACGGCATCACGATCCACACGGAACCCGAGTACCCGATCGCGCAGACGCTGCGCGACATCCGCGAGCTGGGGTGCCACTGCGGGCTGTCGATCAACCCCGGCACGCCCGTGGAAGATCTGCTGCCCTATCTGGAACAGGTGCAGCTGGTGCTGCTGATGAGCGTGCAACCGGGGTTCGGCGGGCAGGCGTTCAACCCGGCCGTGCTCGATAAAATCTCGACGCTGGACGGCTGGCGCAAGGAGCGTTCGCTCAACTTCCGCATCGAGGTGGATGGCGGCATCAATATGGAAACGGGGCGGCTGTGCCGCGCGCGCGGGGCCGACACGTTTGTGTGCGGCACGGCCTTTTTCAAGGCCGCCGACAAGGGGGCTTTTGTGGACGCGAGTTGCGGCTGAGATATGACTGCGCACCGCGTTTTACATTTGGCCTCGGCGTCTCCGAGGCGGGCCCGGCTTTTGGGAGAAATGGGAATTTCTTTCATCGTGGAGCCGACCCATGTGGAGGAAAACGAGGATGTGTCTGCCGATCCCGCCGCGCTGGTGTGCGCCAACGCCTGCGCGAAGGCGCGCGCGCTGGCGTGCAGGCGGCCCCAGTCGTTGATTTTGGGGTGCGACACCACGGTGGCGCTCGACGGACACAATCTCAGCAAGCCCGCCGATATGACCGAGGCGCGTGCGATGCTCATGCGCCTTTCGGGGCGCGCACACACCGTTTACACGGGCGTGTGCTTGATCGACGGGGCGCAGAGGTGGGAGCATGTTGCGTCCGTTTCCAGCCGCGTTTTTTTTCGCGCGCTGACGGACGAGGGGATCGACCGCTATTTTCAAATCGTCAACCCGCTCGACAAGGCCGGGGCCTACGGCATTCAGGAAGGGCGTGAGATCATCATCGAGCGATGGGAGGGGTCGCTCTCCAACATCATGGGCTTGCCCGTGGAGTTTTTGGGGGAGTTGCTGGGCCGGCGGGGTTTGCTTGAGCCTTTGCGGCGGAAGGATTAGGATAGCCTCATGCCGCAGCGAGCGCACAGGGAGATGAGGCCCGGGGAAGACGACTTCCGCGAGGCCGTCGCGCGCTTTGATTTGGAGGAGACTTTTCGCCGCGAGGAGCGCGCGTGGCGGCGCGATTTGTTGCCAAAGGCGCTGTTTGTTACGGTGCTGGTTCACGCCGTATTGATTTTTTGGATACTACATGTCCCCTCCATCGTCGGGCTGGGGGAGATTCAGGCGGCGCGCAGGCCCGTGGAGATTTCGCTGGAGGCCCCGCCCGTTTTCGTCGCCACGAACCCAGAGGCCCCGCGCGAGGTGCCGGCGCAGACCAACTTCACCTCCGACCGCGACCAAGTGTCGGCGCAGCCCGACCCGTTGCCGGAGGACAAGGGAGAGACGCCCACGTCGGAGGGGACGATCGAGGATTCCAACGCCGTCCTTTCGGGCACGCTCGAACCGCAGCCCCCTGCCGCGCCCGCGGGGTTGCCCGAGCCGTCCGAGACGCCCGCGCCCGTGGCCGAGGCGATGCCCGCTCCCGCGCCGTTGCCGCCGCCGCCGACGCCGCAGGTGAATGTGCCCGAACTGCCGAAGGCGCCTGAATCCGACGAGGGGTTGTTGCGCGCCGCTCCCACGGAAAATCCCGAACCTGCCCAACTTGCGCAGCAGCAGGCGGCCGCCCCCCCGCAGGGCGTCGAGCAGCCGCTGCCGCGTCCGCAAGTGAGGCTGCGCCAGCTTCCGCAAGTGACGGCCCTCAACGCGGGGGGCGTGCGGCGCCCGGGTGTCGTCGCGATCAATTCCAAATTCAGCGAATTCGGCGCTTATGAGCAGCGGATGTTCGAGGCTATCGTCAAACAGTGGTATTTGCTGTGCGAGCGGCACGCGTTCACGGCGGGCGACATCGGCACTTCCGTGGAGGTCAATTTTACGGTCAACACCCAAGGCGAGATTTCGGACTTTGAGATCAAGCGCACGTCCGCCTCGAACACCGCCACGATGTTTTGCCAGGACGCCGTTCTCTCCCGCGCCCCCTTCGGCGTGTGGACGGAGCAGATGACGCGCATGCTCGGCGAGACGACGCCGGTGTCTATTCGTTTCTTTTATCAATGAGCGCTTCCTTTGCCGCCGACGCTTTACAAAAACTCCTCCCGCTGGGAAGAGGCGTGCGTGTGCTGGCCGCTGGGCCGTTGGGGTTGGTCGCGCTGGAAAAGCCGTGCGAAACACGCAGCCATCCGAACGCGGGCGGCCCCGACAAGGGCGCGCTGTTGACCGCCCGCTATGACATGAAGGCGCAGCGGTATTTTTGGAAAGGACTTGGCGAAGGAACGCCCGAGTCCTTATGGCTGCTCAACCGCCTCGACGCGCCTACCTCCGGCGTTGTGCTGGCGTGCCTTGAGGAGAAGACGATCGAGGCGGCGCGCGCATGTTTCGCCGACGGGACGGCGGAAAAAGTCTATTACGCGCTGGTGAAAGGGCAGGTGCGCCCGCCCGCGGGACTGTGGCGCGATCGCCTCGCCCGGCAGGCATCCGAGCGCGGCGTGCGCATGGGCACGGGGGCCGCGCTGGAGGCCGTCAGCGGCTATGAAACAAAGGGGGTGTCCTCGCGCCATGGAAAAATTTCCCTTTTGCGCCTGACGCCGCAGACGGGGCGCACACACCAACTGCGCGTGCAGTGCACGATGCACGGGCATCCGATTTTGGGCGACCGCACTTACGGGGATTTTGCGTGGAACCGTCAGTTCGCCGCGGCCTCGGGGGAAAAGCGCCTGTTTTTGCACTGCGCGGCCACGCGGCTGACGTTAAAAGTCAACGGACAGACCGTCCGTTTTTCCGCCCAGTGCCCCGCGCCGGAGAGCTTTTCCGGGCTGTGAATAACTCTTTCGGGAAATAATTTGCAAAGCCAAAGGCGGGCGGCATTATTTTCCATAAAATGCCCGTCCGTCTCCCGCTGTTTTTCAAATTTTGCCTGTGCGCGATCTGCGCCGCCGCCTCGTGCGCGGGGTCGTCGAGGGGGTGGGTTTATTTGTGGAAACAATCCCACGATCCCCAGACGGCGCGGGCGCTCGGGCGGGCGCAAAACGACTTCGAGGGCGTCAATTTTTTGTACGCGAAAATCTCGTTTGCGACCGGAACAAACACGCCCGTTTTGCAAAAACTCCCTGTGGATGCCTCGACGCTGGGGAATTTGAAAACACCCTTGGTATTGTCGGTGAGAATTTCCATGCTCAAAGCCGAGGCCGCGCGCTATCGCGAAATGGGCGCGGACATTGCGGACATGATTGCCGATTGTCTGCGTTCGACTTTGGCGGACGGCATCGGGGTGGCGGAAGTGCAGATTGATTTTGACTGCCCCGAATCAAAGATCGGCGAATACGCGCGCTGGATGGGGCTTTTTCGCGCGCGGCTGCCAAAAGAGACACGCCTTTGTTTTACGGCGGTGCCCTCGCAAATGCGAGCGCCCCATTTTTCGGATCTGGCCGAGCAATCGGACGGTTTTGTCCTGCAAATCCACCATATCGCCGAGCGCGGCGGGCGCTTGTGCATTTTTGAGACGGCGCGGGCCCTCACCGCCGTGCGCGATGCCGACCGCCACGGCACGCCTTTTCGCGTGGCGCTGCCCACCTATGGGCATGTGGCCGTCGGCGAAAAACAGGGAACCGGCCAATGGACGTTTTACTCGGAAGATTTTTCGCCGACGGGACTGAAGCCCGGGGCGAGTGTCCGTGTGGTGCGCAGCGATCCCTTGGAGGTGCAGGGTTTGATGGGGGAAATCCGCAAACATCCGCCTGAAAATTTCGAAGGTTTTATCTGGTACCGCCTGCCTGTGGGCGACGAGCGGTTTAATTGGTCTTACGAGACGTTACTGGCTGTCGCCGACGGCGCGCCACTGGGGGCCAATCTGCGGTGCGAGGAAACTGTCGGCAGCGCGGGGGTGCTCGAGGTTTTTTTGGTCAACGACGGCAATATCGATGCCTACGCCCCCTTCGCCTGCGCGCTCGAGCGCGGGGATGTGACGGCGTGCGACACCGTCAACGGATTTTCTTGGGGCCGCCAGAATGGACGCATTGTTTTTTCCGGCGGCAACGCTTTTTGCAAACTCCCGCCCGGAGGCCGCTTAAAAATCGCGTGGCTGCGTCTAAAACCATGACATTTTTCAAAAAAGCAATTTTCCTTCTCTTGCCCTGTGCGCCCGCCTGCCTGTTGGCGTGCATTGCCTCCTGCCCCACGCCCCATGTGAATTGGCGCAATCCCTCGCGGTTTTTGCTGAAATCCGAGCATGAATTTTTTGAGCGCGCGTTTAAAAATCTTCCCGAAGATCATGCACGCGAACATGATGAAATCGGGGCGTTCGCCCGCGCCAAGGCGTCGGCTACATTTGATGCGCAAAATGAATTTTTAAAAAACCATCCGGACGGTAACAAGACGCTCTATGAGGCTTATGTGTCCTATCGCGCGTTTTGGAAAGAATGCCAAACTCGGATAAACCGCGAGCCGTGCGGTTGCAAAAAAATAGAGGCTGTTGCCGACTTGAGACTGCCGGAAATCCTGCTGGAAAAAATGCCGCAAGGTCTCTCGCCCCTCTATGCCGCTTACGAGCGGGGGCGCGCCTATTATCTGGCGCGCGATTGGAAGGCCGCCGAGGACGCCTTCGCGCAAACGGAAACATTGGCAGGCGCTCAGGGCCATTCGTTGCAACTGAAGGCATGCTACCTGCGTGCCCGCTCGCTGCAAGCGGCGGGGAGGCCGGACGAGGCGCTGCTTGCCTACGCGCGTGTCAGGGAGCTTTCACAACAGGGAATTCCGGATCCCGACGGGCTCGCCTTGGAAACATTCGGATGGGAGGGGCAGATTTTCAAGAACCGCGCGGATTATGCGCGGGCCTTTCGGCGTTTTTTGTTTTTGGAGGAGGTATGCAGACGCGATTTCGGCTCTTGGCAGGTGATTTTTCCGATGGCTCTCAAAAAACTGGCGGCGGACGATTTTTCCCGCGAATGGGTCTCTCGCTGGTTTGCCTCCGGTTTGGATCATAACCGCCTGCTTGGGGCATGGGTGGCCGCCTTGAATGAGCAGGGCGGAGCGCCCTCGAAACTGGCGGGGCGCTTGGCGCTTGCCGCGTACAACGCGGGCGATTTCGACACGGCCAAAGATTGCCTGTCGTTGGCGTTGCCGGACGATTTGTTGGCGCAGTGGATTCGCTCGAAGTTTTTGTTCATGGGGGGAGACTCCAAGGCGGCCGCGCGCATCATGGCCGACTTGTTCAAACGCGTGGATGTCTCGGCGTTTTCCGCGGACAACCGCGACGCGCTTTCGGAGGCGGACGCGCAGTCGTATGCGTATCCCCATGGGGTTGAAAAATACCGTTGCTACCATTCATTTCACCGATGGCCCGCCGATTGGCGGGGTTGTGATGTGGAGCCCAAGCAGGGCCGCGAGCGGATTTTCGAAAAGATAACGGCCGAAGCGGCGCTGCTTTTTTGGGAGGCGAAGGATTACGCGTTGGCCGTCGACTGTTTTTTGGACGCCGGATGCGCCAGCGAGGCGCTTTTTGTTGCTGAGCTGGCGATGGACATCGAGACGCTGCGCGCCTATGTGCGGGATCGGGCGGACTGCCCCTATCTTATCCGTCTGGCTTTGGCCAAACGCCTGATGCTGGAAGGCGATTTTGAGGGGGCCAAGCCCTATTTCGAGGGCGCGGACGCCGAATTTTTCAAAAACTTTTTGGAGGCGAGGCGTTTGGCGCAGGACACCGCTTTGCCGGACGCCGTGCGCGCGGTGAATTATTGGAAGCTCTTTGCGGCGTGCAAATTCTCCTCGTATTTTTTCAAGGGATGCTTCCAGCCGACTCACTGCGACGAGCAAAAAGAGGATGTTTTTTGGCCGGAATACATCGAATCAATCATCGTGGAAGACTTCTGCGCCGACGCGACCGCGGACGCGGCGGCGGATGCGGTCAACCCGCTCGCCCGCGCCCAATATCCCATGGAAAAGCACCCGCAGTATCTCGCGGCCGAATACGCGTGGCGGGCGGCGGCGCTTGTTCAGGACAAGGAGCTGAAGGCGAAACTCCTGATCGTGGGCGCCCAGAAAATAAAGGCGCGCAGCCCCCGATACGCGGACAAATTTTACAAGGAGCTGGTGCGCGCCTGCCGCCCCTGCGACTTGGCCGTTCAGGCCGACAAGCGCAGGTGGTTTCCCGCCGTAAGCGACACTCCGGACGATTTGCTCGCCGAATTGGAGCGATACGCCCAAGGCGGCGGGAAAAAGTGATCTCAGAAAAACGAGAGCTGGTTTTTGATGTCCTGCGTCTTTGCGCGGCGGGAGCGTTGAGGGCGGCCGGCTTTGGCGAGGGTTTCTCGGAGGTTCGACTGGAGGGCGTTGCCTTCTTTTTCCAAAAGGTCGAGGACTTCCTTGGCGCGGGTGATGACCTCGGAGGGTAGCCCCGCCAGTTGGGCGACGTGGATGCCGTAGGAGCGGTCGGCCGCGCCCTCGACGACTTGGCGCACGAATACGATTCGGTCGTTCCACTCGCGCACGGCCACGGCGTAGTTGTGCAGGCGCGGGAGCGTTTTGGAAAGTTGGGTCAGCTCGTGGTAGTGGGTTGCGAACAGCGTGCGCGGTCCCCCTTCGCCGCTGCCGTGCAGGTTTTCCGCCACGGCCCACGCGATGCTCAGGCCGTCGTAAGTGCTGGTTCCCCGGCCGATCTCGTCGAGGATGATGAGGCTGCGGTCGGTCGCGTTGTTGAGGATGTTGGCCGTCTCGTTCATCTCCACCATGAAGGTCGAGTTGCCGCGCACCAATTCGTCGCTGGCGCCCACGCGGGAGAAGATGCGGTCTACTATTCCGATTTTCGCGCTTTTGGCGGGCACCCAGCAGCCGATCTGCGCCATCAGCACGATCAGGGCCACTTGGCGGATGTAGGTGGATTTGCCCGCCATGTTCGGGCCTGTGATGAGCGCGATTTGTTTGTGCGAGCAGCTCAAATCGGTGTCGTTGGGGACAAAGCCCTGCGCCGACCCCGAGCCCAAGCGCCCGCCGCGTAGCATCTGCTCGACGACAGGGTGGCGGCCCTGCTCAATATGGCACTGGTCGGATTCGTCGAGAGACGGGCGGCAGTAGTCCCACTCGCGCGCCAAAAACGCCCAGCCGACGAGCACGTCGAGCTCCGCGAGGGCGGTTGCCGTTTCGCGCAGGGCGGCGGCTTGTTCTAAAACGGAAGCGATGAGGGTTTGGAAAAGTTCCTCCTCGATCGCCAACGCGCGTTCTTCAGCGTGCAAAATTTCCTTTTCCTTTTTGCGCAAATCCTCGGTGATGAAACGCTCGGCGTTGGTCATCGTCTGGCGGCGGATGTAGTCCGGCGGGACTGACGCCAAGTTCGCCTTGGTGATTTCGATAAAATAGCCGACTGCCGCGTTGTAGCGGATTTTTAGGCTGCGGATGCCCGTGCGCTCCTGCTCGGCGCGCTCCAAGCCGGACAGCCAACCTTTGTGGTCGCGCGAAAGGGCGCGCGTCTGGTCGAGGCGGTGGTCGTAACCCTCGCGGAAAACGCCGCCTTCGCGGATGTCGGAAGGCGGGTCGTCGGCCAACGCCTCGGTGAGGACTTTGCGCAGGTGGGGCAGCGGGTGGACGCGCTTGCGCAGCGCGGGCATGTCGAGCGAGTCGAAGCTTTCCAGCAGCTCGCAAATCTCGGGCATGGCGGAGAGCGTCTCGCGGATGCCGCCCAGCTCGCGCGGGTTGCGCACGCGGTTTTGCAGGCGCGCCAAAATGCGCTCGATGTCGCGCACTTTTTTGAGCGAGCCCTGCAGCTCGCCCGCGACGGCCCCCGCCTTCATGAGCTCGCCCACAAGCGTCTGGCGGCGTTGGAGTTCCCCGAGTTCCAGCAGCGGGGCCGCGAGCCAGCGTTCGAGCAGACGCGCGCCCGCGGCGCTGACCGTGCGGTCGATCGCGTTGCGCAGTGTCGCCTCGTCGCCGCCGCGCGCTGATTCGAAAATTTCGAGGCTGCGCAGGGTGGCGGGGTCGAGCAGCAGGCTCGCCTGCGCGCGGTAGGGGCGCAGGCCCCTCAAGTTTTGCGGCATCTGCCGCAGGCTTTCCGAGGCGTAGGCCAGCACTGCGCCCGCGGGGCCAAGCCCGCGATGCCCGGCGGTGACGCCGAAGCCTTCCAAATTCGCGACGTGGAGGGCTTCTTCCGTCTGGGTGCGGCCCGCGGCGGGGTCGAAGAAATAATCCGGCATTCCCGTGACGGGCTTGCCTTGGCACAGATGGGAAAACGCCTCGGCCCAATGCTTGCAGTTTTCGGAAATCTCGGGCGGGATCGTGCCGTCAAAGTGCGTCCATGCCTTGGCGTCGTCCTCGGGCACGAGGATTTCCTTGGCGTCCAGCGCCGAGAGCACGGGCAAGAGGGCTTCAAAATCCTCCTCGGAGGCCACGGCGAAGTCTCCCGTGGAAAGGTCGAGCCATGCGGCGTGCAGGCCGTGCTTGTCGAAGTTCAGGGCCAGCAGGTAATGGTTGCGCCCCGCGTCGAGCTGGCGGTCGTCGATCGTGGTGCCGGGGGTCAAAATGCGGGTGACGGCGCGGCGCACGAGTTTGCCCACGACGGGGGCTTCCGTCTGCTCGCAGATGGCCACTTTTTTCCCGACCGCCAACAGTTTTGGCAGATAGCTCTCCAAAGCGTGGTGCGGGATGCCCGCCATGGGGTAGTTTTGCCGCTTGGTCAGCGTGATGCCCAAAAGCCGCGCCCCCTCGTGGGCGTCCTCGTGGAACATCTCGAAAAAATCCCCCAGCCGAAAGAGCAGCAGACAGTCCTTGGGCAGACTCTTTTTAAAGTCCCAATATTGCTGCATCATGGGCGTTTGCTGCGTTTCGCTCATAAAGACCATTTTCAAAAAAATGATAAACTCGGGCAACGCAAAATACTGATAGCCGCGCGCTCCCGCGCGCGGGGAACCATCCCGGAAACAAAAAAGGCGCGAAAGATCGCGCCTTTTTTGTTTCCGGGTGGACATTAAAAGTTTTTGCGGAGGGCTTTGGGAGGGCGCTTTTTTAAAAAAGCCCTCCCAAGAGAGGTACGACCTTCAGTGAGCTTGAGTTTTTCAGGGGAATGGGAAAGGATTTTGGGATATGCGACTTTACTTCATGGGAATTTGCGGGACGGCGATGGGGAATGTGGCCGTGATGATGGCGCGGCTGGGGCATGAGGTGTGCGGGGCGGACACCGGGATTTACCCGCCGATGAGCGATGTTTTGAAAAATGCGGGTATTCAAGTGTTCGAGGGGTATGATCCCGCGCGGCTGGAAAAGCTTGCGCCCGATTTTGTGGTGGTGGGCAACGCGCTTTCGCGCGGGAATGCGGAAGTGGAGTGGCTTTTGGAAACGCGGGCGTTACGTTACGGCTCGTTGCCGGAACTCTTGCGCGAGCATGTGCTGGGCAAGCGCACCAACATTGTCGTTTCGGGCACGCACGGGAAGACGACGACGACGACACTGTGCGCGTGTTTGTTGAAGGGCAGCGGGCGTGACCCGGGTTATCTGATCGGCGGGGTGCCCAAGGACTTGGAGGGCGGGGCCTTTCCGGGGAACGCGGCCCATCCGTTTGTGATCGAGGGCGACGAGTACGACAGCGCGTTTTTCGACAAGCGCAGCAAGTTCATCCATTACCTGCCGAGCGTGGCGCTGGTGAACAACGTGGAGTTTGATCACGCGGATATTTTCCGCGATCTGCCGGACGTCATGCGGACGTTTTCGCATTTCCTGCGCTTGGTGCCGCGCACGGGGTATGTTGTGGCCAACGGCGACGACGCGAATGTGGAGGCGCTTGTCACGAACGTGTCGTGGGCGCCGGTCGTGCGCGTGGGCATGGGGGCTGACTGCGATGTGCGCATCGCGGACTTTTCGGAAAACGCCGAGGAGGCTTCCTTCTCGTTGTATTGGAAGGGTGCCTTGTGGGGGACTGTCAATTGGGCGCTGCCCGGATTGTTCAACGCGCGCAACGCGGCGATGGCGGCGACAGGCGCGGCATTGGCGTTGTTTGGAAACGACCCCACAAAGCTCAGCCTGTTGCCTTTGGAAAAGGTGAGCGGCATCCGCCGCCGTCAGGAAATTTTATACAAGGACGACAAGCGCGTGGTCGTCGAGGACTTCGGGCATCACCCGACCGCCATTGAGCAGACGTTGGTTTCTTTGCGGGCGCGTTTCCCGCGACATCGCATCCTCGCGTGCTTCGAGCCGCGCAGCAACACGGCCCGCACAACCGTCTTTCAGGCCGCGCTGCCCGGGGCGCTCGGTCTCGCGGACGAGTCGTTCATGGGCCCGGTGCACCGCGCGGAGAAACTCCCGCCCGACCAACGCCTCGACCTGCCGAAAGTCGCCCGCGAAGTCGTGAAAAAAGGCGGCATCTGCCATGCCTGCGCGACAAATGCGGAAGTGTTGGATTTGGCGTGGGTATCCATGCGCAACGGAGATGGGCCGCAATTATGCGTATTCTTTTCGAATGGGGCGTTTGACGGGATTATTGCCAAGTGTGCTTCCTTATGCGCATCCCGCTAGCCGCGCGCTCCCGCGCGCGGGGAACCATCCCGGAAACAAAAAAGGCGCGATTTTCGCGCTTTTTTTGTTTCCGGGTGGACGTTAAAAGTTTTTGCGGAGGGTTTGGGAGGGCGCTTTTTTCCAAAAAAGCCCTCCCAATAAAGCTTACGTTTTTTTACGCGCCTTACGTTCAGCAAGTGTCCGCACGAGGACGCGGGAGTGGCGGCCGCTTTTGCGCAGTTCGGCGGCGCGTTCGGGGGAGAGGAGTTTTTCGTCGCCGGGGACGAAGCCGCAGGCTTGTTCGAAGAAGGTGAAGGCTTGGGTGGAGAGGGCGACGAGTTTTTTGAAGCCCTTGCGGGAGGCGTCGAGGGCGGCGTAGTCGACGAGTTTTTTGCCGACGCCCTTGCCTTGGTAGAAGGGCTGGACGTAGACGGCCCCCACTTCGGCGACGGAGGGGGAGAGGGGGGAGAGGTTGGCGATGCCGATGATGCTGTCGTCGATCTCGTAGACGAAGAAGCGTTCGATGTCGCGCTCGATGGCCTGCTTGGTGCGCAGTTTGAGGGACTCGTTGCGCACGGCGTTTTTGGTGATGTCGTAAATGGCCTGCACGTCGCGCCGGCGGGCGGAGCGGATCTGCTGGTAGTCGTTGGCGTGGATCATGGTGCCGAGGCCGACCTTGTCGAATATCTCCGTGAGCAGGCCGCCGAAGACGCGGCCGTCGAGGATGTGGGCGCGCGGGGTGCCGGATTCGAGGGTGCGCGCGGCGTAGCGGGCCTTGGAGCGTAGGCGCTCGTCGATGGCGCTCTCGTTCTTTTTGAGGATTTCCTCGAGCCGTTCGACGGGGACGTTGACGACGGGTGCCCCGTTGAGCACGAGGCCCGGCTGGGGGGTGAGATAAATGAGCTTGGAGGCCTGCAGGCGGGCGGCGAGCTCCGCCGCGAGCAAGTCGGAGTTCACGCGCAGCGAGTGCCCTTCGCGGTCGCAGGCGATGGGGGTGACGACGGGGACGACGCCCTCGGCGATGAGGGTGCGCACGAAGTCGATGTCGATTTTTTCGACCTTGCCGGTGAGCTTTTGGTCGCGGCCGTGGAGGATGCCGATGGGGGCCACGCGCACGGCGTTGGTGAGGGCGCAGCGCAGGTTGGAGAGGGTGAGGCCCTCCACTATCTGCTGGCTGACTTGGGCTGTGGCGTCGATGGCGAGGCCGAGCGTGGCCTCGTCGGTCGGGCCTTCGCCGTAGGCGTCGGTGATTTTGACGCCGCGCTCCTTGGAGAGGTTGCGCAGCTGCTGGCCGATGCCGTGGACGATGACGACGTTGATGTTGAGCGAGCGCAGCACCGCGATGTCGGTGAGGATGTTCGCGAAGTTTTCGTCCGCGACGATGCTGCCGTCGAGCGCGATGATAAACACATGCCCGCGGAACATGGGGACGTATTCTAAAATACCCCGCAAGTCGGTGGGTTTAATGGCTTTGGGCTTTGCGCTTTCGCTCATGGCAATGGAATTTCCTGCTATCTGAGCGCAACCGGGCGGGTTTTGCAATGCCATTTGCGCTTTCCTTCGTCGGGCTGTCCCCTTAGAAAGAGAAAATGCCGCCCGCTAAACCGGATCATTTTTTGGAGCAAATAGACGCTTTTTTGGCCTTCGTCGCCTTGGAGCGGGGGCTGAGCGCCCACACGACGGCCGCCTATGAGAACGATTTGGGGCAGCTGGCGGTGTTTTTGGGGAAGGCGGGGGTTGCGGGGTGGAATGCCGTTTCGGCGGATGATGTTGCGGGGTGGATCGGCTCGCTTTCGAAGGACGACTACGAGGCGTCGTCGCTGGCAAGGAAGCTTTCGGCGGTGCGGATGTTGGCGCGATTTTTGGTGAAGGAGAATGTGCGCCCCGACGACTTTTCGGAACTGCTGAGCGCGCCGAAGCTGGCGCGGAGACTGCCGGGGACGTTGAGCCCGCTGGAAGTGGAGCGGCTCTTGACGGCTCCCGCGCTTTCTACCCCGCACGGGGTGCGCGACAAGGCGATGCTGGAGCTGATGTATGGCAGCGGGCTGCGCGTGTCGGAGTTGTGCGGGCTGAGTCTGCACGATGTGGATCAGGAGCAGGGTTTTTTGCGCGTGGTCAAGGGCAAGGGCAACAAGCAGCGGATCGTCCCCGTCGGCGGGCCGGCATTGACGGCGCTGCGGCAGTATCTGGTAGAGGGTCGCCCGCGTTTGCTCAAACCGCGGACGGGGTCGGAATTGTTTTTGAGCCAGTGGGGCAGGGCGATTTCGCGAAAAATGTTCTGGGTGCTTATCAAACGTTACGCGGCGGCGGCGGGGATTTCGCAGTCTGTGAAACCGCATTTGCTGCGTCATTCTTTTGCGACGCATCTGCTTTCCGGCGGGGCCGATTTGCGCGCCATTCAGGAAATGCTGGGGCATGCCGACATCGGCACGACGCAGATTTACACCGCCGTCAATCCGTCGGTTTTGGCCGACACGCATAGGCGGTTTCACCCAAGGGGGTAGTTGTTTGCTGTTTTCGGTTCGGCTTGAATACGTATTGGGCCGCCTTCATACTGGGTGCTTATGCCAGAGACCGTTGAAAATCCACCCGCCATCAGCGTGCGCGAGCTGCGCTATTCGTTTGATGAGGGCACCGGCCGCAAGGAGGTGCTGCACGGGATTGACGTGGATTTTTGGCCGGGGGAGATCGTGATCATCATGGGGCCGTCGGGTTCGGGGAAATCGACGTTATTGAAATTGATAGGAGGGCAGCGTTCGCTCCAGCACGGTTCCATCCGCGTTGACGGGCACGAGCTGGCGGGGGTGTCGCAAAAGCGGCTGGTGCAGCTGCGCCGCCACATGGGGTTCATCTTTCAGTCGCACCATCTGCTCGCGGCGCTGACGGCGTGCCAGAATGTGCAGATGCCGTTGTCGTTCGACGCGCGGGAGACGGCGTCATCCTCGCGCGGGCGGGCGTTGAAGATTTTGGAACGTGTGGGGCTGTCCGAGCATGTGGACAAAAAGCCCGCGACATTGTCGGGCGGACAGAAGCAGCGCGTGGCGATCGCCCGCGCGCTGGTCAATCATCCGCGCATTATTTTGGCGGACGAGCCGACGGCCTCGCTCGACAGCAAGACGGGCCGCGAGGTGGTGGATTTGATCCAGCAGCTGGCCTGCGAGTCGCGTTGCGCGATTGTTTTGGTGACGCACGACCCGCGCATTTTGGACGTAGCCGACCGGTTGATCCATTTGGAGGACGGTTGCCTCAAGGAACCGGAAATCGCGTTGCAGCCGTCGGACGCGGCGAAGGCGTTGTTTGGGAAAGAGTGACCTTGCGAGCGCAGAAACGCTCCTTCTTGCGTTTGCGAAACCGATTCGGCATGCTGTGTGAAAGGAAGTTGCCGCGGAAAAATAGCCGTTCTAATTTCGCAGGAAAGTCCCATGAAACCATGCCATTATCCTCTCTTGGTCGCATTGTCGCTGATGGCCGCCGCATGCGGGGGGTGTTGGTTTGAGGAAGAGGGGGATTCAAAGAGTGATCGAAACGCGCGTATGCGGCTGGAAGCGCCCGGGGGAAAAGTTCCCTTTATCTCTGATGAGGTCGTTTGCGACATGCTCGTGCGCTTCAATGATCATGTCGCCGCTTATATAGAAAAGGAAAAATTAAAAAAAATTGATTTTCTCGCCATTTATTCCGGCGGGATGGTCATGGTGGATCCCGTTTTTCTCGTCGCGGACGGGCAAGTTCATTATACGGAGCTTTACCGGATATATGACGGAAAAAATATTTATGAAAGCGAGGAATATTTAAAAATCTTAAGACATCCTCCGGTGAAAGGATGGAGGAAGGCAAGTGTCACGCCCGAGATAGCCGGGATGATCGATGGGCTCAATCCGGAAGCATTGGAGTCGGAGGCTGTTGTTTTCGACGCACCCCTTGTCTTGCACGTGGATTTTGACGGAACGAAAATCAGGGGGTATCGTCTTTTTCCGCACGGGATAAACGCATATTTTGACGGGATCAGGATGCGTTTGATCAAGGCTTTGGGCAAAGATATTGAGACGAAATATTACGGGGCCGCCGAGGCTAGGTGACCGTGAGCGATTAGCTGCGGAAGATAAAATACACCGCGCCGACGAGGCATAGGCCCGCCCAGAGGAAGTCGAGTTTCACGGGCTGGTCCATGTAGAAGACGACGAAGGGGACGAATACTGCCAGCGTGATGCATTCCTGCAGGATTTTCAGTTGCGGCAGGGTCATCACCGTCGCGCCGATGCGGTTGCCGGGGACTTGGAAGCAGTATTCAAACAGCGCGATGCCCCAGCTCACGAGGATGGCGACCAGCAGGGCCTTTGACTTGAAATTCTTCAAGTGCCCGTACCATGCGAACGTCATGAAGACGTTGGAAGTGACCAGCAACAGGACGGTTTTGAGCGCGGGAGACATAGAAAATACCTGCCCTTTTGTGTGGTGGAGTTTTTTCTTAAAAAACAGCGCGCGTTCCGAAAAGGGTCGCGCGCGTTTTTTTTAGATACCCTGTTCCTTTTCCTTGCGGGCGAAGATGGACTGCTTGACGAGGTTGGCCCCGAAGGTCCACATGGGGCCTGTGATGTTGCCGATTTCGGAAAGCACGGTGTCCATCGCGTTGACGAAGCGGTCCACTTCCGTGTCGCCGATGATGAGCGGGGGAAGGATTTTGACGACGTCGGAGTTGTGGCCCGCGACCTGCGCGAGGATGCGGTGCTTTTGCAGCAGCGGGGTGACGATCATTTGGGGGAACAATCCCTTGTCGGCGGCGTGGATGGCCTTCCACGCCATGCGCAGTTTTAACGACTTGGGCTCTTGGAATTCGATCGCCAGCACGCAGCCCAGGCCGCGCACTTCCTTGATGATGTCGTGCTTTTGTTGGAGGGCTTGGAGCTTGGCTTTTAACTCCGCGCCGCGGCGGGCGGAATTTTCCACGAGACCCTCGGATTGGATCACGTCGATCGAGGCCAAGCCGCACGCCATGGCGAGGTTGTTGCGCCCGAAGGTCGTGGAATGCACGACGCAGCGGTCCATGCGCGAGAACGTCTTTTGATAAATGTCGCGGCGCGCGACGATGGCGGCGGCGGGGACATAGCCGCCGCTGAGGGCCTTGGCGACGGTCATGATGTCGGGGTCGAGGCCCCAGTGTTCAAAGCCCCACATTTTGCCCGTGCGGCCGAGTCCCGTTTGGACCTCGTCCGC
>JAVBTG010000089.1:0-5536 GCA_031556275.1 Opitutales bacterium | reverse complement strand
CAATGGCGCGGTGATGTGCAGCATTATAAAGCTCCCGCTGGCGAACCAGCGGTCAATATATTACCATCGAAATAAGCCTTTAATAATGCCTATGAAAAATGTGAAAAAATTCAGGGCAATAAGATATAGCGCCAATTTCATTTTTCGTTTTTTGGATTCAGCTAAACAGTCGTTTTTCCCTATCGCATTCCACGTATCACAGAGGTACCCATCCGGGATCTCTTACGTCACAGCCGTCGCCAGAACGCCCAGCATATAAAGGGCGATGCATAAAATAAGGCCGAATAAGACAAGCGATGATATGAAGAAGACCGAGAGATTTTTAAGCGGAGCCCGCTCTTTCTGGAAAAGAAGATATGCGATATAGCCTATTGACATACATAATACGGCCGATGATGCTGCGAGCATAAAAAGATAAAATTCAAACATCCGGCAAACAGTAGAAACATTGCCCGGCAACCAATTCAAAAAGTAAAGCAAACAGGGAATCGCGGCCAAAAAGATCAAAACCGCGTTTATTGCGTATATGGATTTCTTCATCTGAATCCTCCTTTTGCGTTAGAATTTCAAGCAAACAGTGGAATTATCCATAGAATGTACACGAGAACAAAAAGCCAGCTTCTGAGCACAAACTTACGGTTTATGATCTGCCGAACGCTGACAATCATTCCCGCAAGCCAAAGTAACACAAAAATGGCTGTGGTGAGCCATTCGGGAAGCGTGAAGGCCCCGAAATTAAAGCACCCGTTCAAGTCTAGAAACAATGAAAGGATAATAAGCACCAAAAATATAAGTATATCTATGTGCTTAATATTTTTCATCTTATAAAAGTTCGAAGCGCCGTTCGCCTAGGGTTGGTTTAGAGAAGGATTCTTCCCTTTGTCGCGCAGATGAACTGTTATGATTTTCTTGTTATCATCCGCCCACACATAACTGGCTTGGATTTTAATCCCCTCACCCGCGATATCATAATCCGCCAATGTCTTCTCAGCCGGGACGAATCGTCCCCTCAATTCACGAAACTGAGAAGTTTTATATCTGGCAACCATCGTTTCATTTGATTTAAGCGACTCGGAGTATGCAGGAGAACCATCATGATTGCTAGGGACGTAGCAAAAAGCCTTTTGCGTATTTTCTATGGTCACCGCCAGAAACAAAAACGGAAATTGCAAGTCTGTCGGACCATCTTGGCTTTCATCCTCAATTTGCTGCACAAATGAATTGGGAAGCGCAAAATATCCCTGCTTGGTCGATATGTTTTTATACAAAAATACAATCGTCGTTTTCTCAGCAAAAGCATCTATCTCGATATCCTCCGGATCAAGCAATACCCCGCGAGACATACAACCGCACAATACCAGAATGCCTAATATCAAAGTTATGTGCTTTTTCAATTGTTTGAGTTGGTGCAATAGCATTTCGCGTCAAGGGCCGATTGCAGCGGCGAAATATCACTTCAAAAAAATCTCCGCCGGATAGTCTTCGGGCTTCGGCGTTTTCAGATTGAGCGACTCCAGCGCCTTCACGAGCAGGGATGAGATCACGTCATTGCGGTACCACTTGTGGTTGGCGGGGACGACGTACCACGGCGCGTGCGCGGTGCTGCAGTGGTTCAGGACGGCCTCGTAGGCGCGGATGTAGTCCTTCCAATAGGCGCGCTCGGCGAGGTCGGCGGCGCTCAGCTTCCACTGTTTCTCCTTGGTCTCAAGGCGCGAGCGCAGGCGCTCGGTTTGTTCCTCCCTGCTGATGTGCAGGTAAAATTTGAGGATCAGGGTGTCCTCCTCAGCGAGCATTTCCTCGAAATGGTTGATCTGTTTGTAGCGCTTTTCGCAGACGGCTTCGGAGATTTCCTTGTGCACGCGCACGCTCAGCACGTCCTCGTACTGGCTGCGGTTGAAAATCGCGATCTCGCCGCTACGCGGGGCCGCCAAGTGGATGCGCCAGAGATAGTCGTGCGCCAGCTCGATGCGTGTGGGCTTTTTGAACGAGGCCACGCGCACCCCCTGCGGGTTGACGCTGGAGAAGACGTGGGCGATCGTGCCGTCCTTGCCGGCAGTGTCCATCCCTTGCAGAACGACCAACATTTTTTTCTTCTGGTTGGCGTAGAGCAGATCCTGCAGCTCGAAGATGCGCTCCTTCATCTTCTCAAGTTTTGCCAACGCCCAGTCCTTGCCTCTGGGGGCGCACGCGGTGTCGCCCGGGTCGAAATCTTTCAGGCGGATTTTGTTGGGTTTGTCCAGACGGTAGCGTTTCATAAAATTTTTTGAGGTTGTTGGCGGGCAATGTAGAGTATCTTTTCGTATTTTGCAAGGCAGCCTTGTCTGAGCGCCACGGAGAAATCACCAAAAAAAGTCCCGGGACGCGTCCCAGGACTTTGACAACAACACAACTCTCTAAAAATCCTAGAAGAGCAGCTGCAACCGCACACGGGCGCCGTTGGAATCGGCGGAACCCGTCATGCCGTTGAGGGGGCTCTCGAAATGGGCGTATTCGTAACCGGCGGTCAGTTTGAGGGCGTTACCGATGATGTACCAGTTGAAGCCCGCGTAGGCGGAATAGGCGCGGTCGTAATTGATGCTCGCCGAGGGGGCGTTGCGGATACCGTCGCTCAGGCGGATGCCGCGGCCGTTGGTGTCGAGATAGCTGAAGCGCGCGACCAGTTCCCACTCGTCGGAGAGCTTGTAGGAGGGCGTGATGTTGAGGCCCCAAGGCTGGGCGTCGCCCCCGCCGGCGCGGCCGTCCTGCACGCTGCCCCAGATGAATTCGAAGGGCATCTCGAATTTCTTCCACTTGACCGAGGCGTAGGGATTGACGCCCCACATGTCCTTCATGGGCGTGGAGGTCGCGGTGGAATTGCCGTTTTGGCTGTAGCCGCCGTTGATGCCGACGCTGTATTTCACCTCGCCCGCGGCGCCGTTGTACGCGACGCTCGCCCAATAGGCCATGCCGCCGTTGCCCGCGCCGAAGCTGGCCTCGCTTTGCTGGCCGTTGGTGACGGCCACGCTGTATTCAAGCCCCTTGATGTCGCTGACGTTCCCTTGCCAGAAAATACCCGTGTGGCGCGAGCCAAAGCCAAGGCGGCGCGTTTCCGCGTTCCCGTTCCAGTCTTCCGCGAAATAGCGGGTGGCCAGCGAACGCTCGACGGTCTTGATCCTCGTGGAGGACGTGTTTTCCTCCTGCCCGAAGTTCACCTTGTCGTAGCCCGCCTTCAGGGTGCCGACATCCTCGAACGTTTTCGAGATGTAGACCTTGCTAAAATTGTTGCGGGTGCCGCCTGTGCCCTGCGTCGTTCCGCCCTGCCCCGCGGCGAAATCCATCTCGACCTCCCCCTTCACCCCATGGCCGAGATCGGCCCCGATCCCCACATAGGCGCGGCGGATGAAAAACTCCTGCGTGGTGGGCAGATGCCCGGCGTTTTGATCGTCGGTGTCGAGGTAGTCGAACTGCGTGTGCACGCGGCCCGAGATCGTGATTTTTTTGGTCGTCTTCTCCTTGGGGGCGACGACGACGACGGACTGCTTCGCCGTCTCGTCGGCCTCCGTCTGCGTGATCAGCCCCTTTTTGACGAGCAGATCCAGCGTCGCCTTGTCTTGGGCCATTCCTTGGGAGACGCTCAGACTCGCGCCTGCCAGCAAAACGCCCAACAGTTTTAAATAACGTTTACTCATAGTGGTAGGATGTTTGTGTAGGGTTTGAAACGCATCCAAGCGTCTCGCATCCCATCCTACCGGGCGAATGTGACAAACAGATGGCGCGACGGTGAGCTTTTTGCAAACTGTCCAGCCGTCGAAAATTTACACCAACGGCAGCGTCAGCGAAAATCTAGTCCCGCGCGGCTCGGCGCGCGCGACGTGGACCTGCCCGCCGTGCAGCGAAACGATGTGCCGCACGATGCTCAGCCCCAATCCCGTCCCGCCGCTGTCGCGGCTGCGGCTTTTGTCCACGCGGTAAAAACGCTCGAACACGCGGGGCAGCTCCGTCTCGGGAATCCCGCACCCGTCGTCCTCCACGCACAGCCGTATCATCCCCTCGTTCGCGGGCTCCGTGAAGACGCGCACCCTGCTCGCTTGCCGCGCGTGCTTTAAGGTGTTTTCGAGGAGGTTTTGCAACACGAGCGAAAATTTCACGGGGTCGATCCGCACGCGGTCGACGCAATTGCCCGGCTCAAAAACCAACGCGATGCCGTGCTGCGAAAAGCGCTCGCGGTAGTCCTCCAAAAACTGCCCGACAAACGCGTGCAGCCCGCATTCCTCCAAGCGCACGGAATCCGGGTTCCCCTCCAGCCGCGAAAGCGTCAGCAAATCCTCGACGATCGACTGCAGGCGATTCGCGGACTTGTTTATCTTTTCGACAAACTGCCGCTTTTGCGCGTCCGGCATCGCGTCGAAGTCTTCTGAAACCGCCTCGGAAAACCCCTTTAAAATGGTGATGGGCGTTTTCAGCTCGTGCGAGACGTTCGCCACAAATTCGCGGCGCACCTCCTCGAGGCGGCGCAGTTCCGAAATGTCGTGCAGCACGAAAAGCAAAAATGTCTCGGCCCCGTAATTGGGGTCGCGAAAAAGGCTGCCGGAGAGCTCGTAGCAGCGCGTCCCCGCCTCGTTCTCAATCCGGATCTCCTCGCGCGGGGGCTGCTCCCCCGAGCGCAGACGCGCGGCATAGGTTTGAAAGGAGGCCGCCGGCACCAGCGTTTCCGCCTGCATGTCCAAAAGGCTGCGGCGGTCGCCTTCCGGCAAGAGCATCCGCGCGGCGGCATTGGCGAACACCACGCGGTTTTTCTCGTTGATCAGCAGAACGCCCTCGCGCAGGTGGCCGAACGTTGTCTCGATGCGCCATTTGCTCTCGCGCTCGCCGAAGCGCGCCAGCTTGTTCTCCTGCACCAGCTCCGCGATGGCCGCCTGAAGCGGGCGCAGGTGGTAGGAACGATTGAGGCTCTCCGGCGTCTCCAAAATGAATGGCCGCGCCTCCCACGCCGAGCGGGCCATGTCGCGCAGCGTGCGCTTGAGCAGGTAGAGCCTCCAGATAAAAAACAGGACGCCCGAAAGCAGCAGGATGAAAATGAGGGCCTCCATACGGCATCCTTATTCAACCGTTTCGCGCCCCTGCGAACAAGCGCAAACAAAAAGGCGCGGCGATTTCAGTCCTCGCGGATGCGGTACCCCACCCCGCGCACGGTCTCGATGTAGTCGCCGCAGGGGCCGAGCTTTTCACGCAGGCGGCGCACATGGGTGTCCACCGTGCGCGTCTCGATGTCGGCCTCGTACTTCCAGACGTTGGTCAAGAGGTGCTCGCGCGTTTGCACGCGGCCGCTGCGCTCCATGAGCAATTCCAAAAGGCGGAATTCCGTGGCCGTCAGCTCCACGTCCTCGCCGCGGGCGCTCACGCTGTGGCGGTCGGGGTCGAGCGTCAGGTCGCCCACATGGACGGGCTCGCGGCGCACTTCGGCCCCGCCGTTCTTGCGCGCGGAGCGTTTCAACAAAGAAGCCACGCGCAACAAAAGCTCTCGGCTGTCGAACGGCTTTGGCAGATAATCGTCCGC
>JAVBTG010000013.1:0-6882 GCA_031556275.1 Opitutales bacterium | reverse complement strand
TGGTGGCCAAGATCGCCAGATTGCTGAAGGTGTAATTTCCGTCGGGGACGTCCGCGGCCGCGATGCTCTGCGTGGCGCCGTCGACGGGCACGCCGTTGATCGAGATCGTGACGTCCAAGCCGTCGGAATTGTTGCGCTTGATGGTGAGGGTGATGGTGGAATAATCCGGCGTCAGCGTGCTGCCCCACCATTCCGACCCCTTCACCGTTCCGGCGCTGATCTGGTCGCCCTCTTTGACCATCATGTAGCGGGATTTGTCGCGGGTTTCCGTCCTGTCGGAATACCCGATATGCGCCATGATCGCGCTGCCGTTGGTGGGGAAGGCCGTGGTGTTGGCCGTCACCGAATGATTGCCCAAGCCGAATCTGAAGGCGTAGTTGGTCGCGGTGGCGGCGTCTTCCATGCCCTTGGCCTTGACCGTGAGGGATATCGAGTCGCCCTTGTTCAGGGTGAAGCTCTCGAAACCCGCGTCCACGCCGAATCCGCCGCCGGAGAACAGTGCGCCGTCGTCGGTGACGTAAAAATTGGGCTGCGTCGTCCTCAGCGCGTACCACGCAATCGTTCCGGTGTTGGGGTTCAGATGCGTGTCTCCGCCGCCGTAGGGGCTGAACGTGGCGGGGTCGAACGTCTCGTTCAGAAGGGTGGTGACTTGTGCGGGGAGCGCCGCCGTCAGCAAAACGGCGAGCAACGGGAGTATGATTTTTTTTCTCATAGGGTTTGTGTTTTTTGGGGTTTTTGTCGGCGGTTTTTTTGTCTCTTGGGAATAAAATCGCGCGCGCGGGCGGGGCTCAGCGCGCGGCGGTGGTTATGGGTTTTTCGAGTTTCCAAAAATCGGCGCGCTCGCCGTTGGTCCGCAGCTCGGCGATGGGTATCATCTGGACGGACCCGTCGACCATCAGGCAGTTGACATCGCCCTGATGCCAGAATTTCAGTTCCGGCGAGGAGACGACAAGGGCCGCATCGACCCATGTTTTCGAGCCCGTCCCCTCGTGGTCGTGGTCGGTGAAATAAATGGAGTCCGCGGGCTTTTCCACGTCCTGCGTCCTCGGCCAGACGCCCTTGGTCTGGCGGTAGGTGAGGATGTCGCGGTTCACCGCGTAGCTGCGGCGCTCGATGTGGGTTTTGGAAATGCTCCGCCCGCCTTCCGCCGGATCGCCGGGACAGACGATCCACGGCATGAAGGCCGTCCCCGCGTACGCGCGGCTTTGTTCGCCGTGTTCAAAATAGGGGCGCAGCAAATGGAACCACACGAGATTGTAGGGAAGCGAGGCGTCGGCGGTGCCCGTGCTGCCCATGACCAGCAGGCCGTTGTTTTCTTGGGAATATAATAGCGAGGCCGTTCCGATGTTGCGGAGATTGGAGGCGCAACACACGTTTTTGACCTTGCCCCGGATCGCGCTGGTGGCGGGGATCAGAATGGCCACCAATATCGCGATGATGGCGATGACGCTGAGCAGCTCGATCAGACTGAACCCCATCCGCGTGCGCCCGCCCGTCGCCGCCTGCGCGGGGAAATTTCCATCGGCAGGCGGTCCCCCGGACAGGCCGAGGTGTCCGGGGTGATGACGCTGCGCCTCGCTTTTTAAGGGGTTTGGGATCATGTCATTAAAGTTAAGGGTGGAGGATAAATCCAACTTGCCAAGAATGACGCTGCATCATTGTTATCGTACCCCATTGCCACTATAAAGCATTTATTCTTGGTAACATTTTAGTACCAGATAAGGCGCGTTTTCCTCGAAAAAACGCATGCGGGGCGGCCGTTTCGGCGCACGCCGAAGGCTTTTGCGCGGCCGCAATGCGCCGCGCGCGTGGCATTTAAGCCGCCCGCAGGTCAATCGCGTTGACCCTGCGGCGCAATTAAAACAGTTGGTTTGGGCGGCCGCCTATGATGGCCCAGCCTTTGTCCGTGAGCACGCGCCCCTGCGCGGTGCGCTGGAGGTAACCTTCTTGAATGAGGAAGGGTTCGTGCACTTCTTCGAGGGTGTGTTCCTCCTCGCCGACGGCCACTGCCACGGTGCCGAGGCCGACGGGGCCCCCCTTGTAGTTTTCGGCGATCAGGCGAAGGACGCGTTTGTCCATCTCGTCGAGGCCGTGGCGGTCGATTTCCAAAAGTTCCAAGGCCGCCGCCGCGTTTTCGCCGGTGATGACGCCCTTGCCGCGCTGCTGGGCGTAGTCGCGCACGAAGTGCACGAGGTTGTTGGCGATGCGCGGGGTGCCGCGCGCGCGGGACGCTATCTCGTGCGCGCCCGATTTTTCAACGGGCACTTTCAAAAGCTTGCAGGTGCGCAGCACGATGTGGGTGAGCTGCGCGTGGTCGTAATAGTCCAGTCGCGTTTGGAGCGTGAAGCGGCTGCGCAGCGGCGCCGTCAGCAAACCCGTGCGCGTCGTCGCGCCGATGAGGGTGAAGCGCGGCAGGCTTAAGCGCACGCTGCGCGCGTTGGGGCCTTGGTCGATGAGGATGTCCAGTCGGAAGTCCTCCATCGCGGAGTAGAGGTATTCCTCGACCGCCTTGGGGATGCGGTGGATCTCGTCGATGAAAAGAATGTCGCCTTCCTCCAAATTGGTGAGCAGGCCCGCCAAGTCGCTGGGCTTGTCGACGACAGGACCGGAGGTGATGCGCACCGTCGCGTTCATTTCGTTGCCCATCAAGAGCGCGAGGGTCGTCTTGCCCAAGCCCGGGGGGCCGCTGAGCAAGATGTGGTTGAGCGGCTCGCCGCGCGCGCGGGCCGCCCCGACCATGACCTGCAAACGCTCCACCGTCTTGGCCTGCCCCGTGAAATCCTCGAATTTGGGCGGACGCAGGACGGCCTCCAGCGCGCTGTTGTGCGCGTTGAAATTGTCCGCCAAGTTCTCGGCGCCGGATGGGGGCTTTTCGGGCATGAAATGTGTGCGTTCCTATTCTTCGCCCATCAGTTCTTTGGGCATGGCGGATTCGGGCACGCGTTCGATGTCGGCTCCGAGGGCTTGGAGCTTTTCGTCCATCTTTTCGTAGCCGCGGTCGAGGTGGTAGATGCGCTGCACCCACGTCTCGCCGGTGTCCGCCGCCAAGCCCGCCAGAATGAGGGCGGCCGAGGCGCGCAAGTCCGACGCCATGACGGGCGCGCCGCTCAGACGGCGGCCGCCCTTGATGATGGCGCTGGGGCCCTCGATCGCGATGTCCGCGCCCATGCGCTGGATTTCGGGCACGTGCATGAAACGGTTGGGATAGACGCGCTCGGTGATGATGGAAAGCCCCGGCGTTTGCGCCATCAGCGCGCACATCTGGGCCTGCAAGTCCGTCGGGAAGCCCGGGTGGGGAAGGGTGATGATGTCCACGGGGCGCAGTTGCGTGCCGGTGGCGCGGATGCGCATGGTGTTTTCATTCTCCACGTAGACGGGTTGGCCCGCCTCCTCCAGCTTGTCGATGAAGGCGGAGAGGTCGCGCGCGCGGGCTCCGTGGACTGTTATGTCGCCCTTGGTCATGAGCGCGGCTATCAGATAAGTGCCCGCCTCGATGCGGTCGGGGATGATGCTGTGGGTGACGCCGTTGAGTTTTTTAACCCCGTGGATGATGAGGCGGTGGCTGCCCACGCCCTCGATTTGCGCGCCCATGGCGATGAGCATGCGGCAGAGATCCTCGACCTCCGGCTCGCAGGCCGCGCTGTCGATGCAGGTGGTGCCGGGCGTGAGGACGGCCGCCATCAAAATGTTTTCGGTGCCCGTCACCGTGCTGCCTTGGCGGCCGCCAAGGAAGATTTCGCCGCCCGCCAGCCGCGCGGCGTCGACGAAGACGTAGCCACCCTGCGTTTTGACGTCGCAGTGGAGTTTTTCGAGTCCTTTTATGTGCAGGTCGATGGGGCGCGGGCCGATGACGCAGCCGCCGGGGAATGATATTTCCGCCTTGCGCATGCGGGCGACCATCGGCCCGAGCAGGCAGATTGAGGCGCGCATTTTGCGCACCAGCTCATACGGCGCGCGCGTGCCGATTTTTTTGGCGTGGATGCGCCACGTGTGCGGGCCTTGTTGCTCTATCTCGGCGCCGAGGTAGCGGATGATCTCCACCATCGAGCGGATGTCGCGCAGATCCGGCACGTTTTCAAGTATGCACGGCTCGTCCGTGAGCAGCGTGGCCGCGAAAATGGGAAGGGCGGCGTTTTTGGCGCCCCCCACGGTTACTTCGCCGCGAAGCGTGCGGCCGCCTTTGAGTCGGATAACATCCATGATGGGGGATTAGAAAGAATGGGTCTTGAGCGGGGACGTCAGGCCGTGGCGGCGGAAAATTTCAGCCGCCTGCTCGCCGCGCAAAAAGGAGAGGAATTCCCATGCCTGCCCGTAGTAGGGGGCCGCGCGCAGCACCGCCGCGTCGTAGGTGATCATGCCGTAGGAATTCATCGGGAAGTTCGTGATGATGCGCACGCCGCGCGAGGAGGCCGCCGTCGATTGGTAGGCGATGCCCGCCGCCGCCGTGCCGTTGAGCACCGCCGAGGCCACTGCGTCGGAGCTTTTCACGGGGATCAGGCGGTCCTTGAACGTCGCGTCCATTTTCAGGCGTTCCATGCACTGCGCGGTGTATTGGCCAACGACGGTTTCCTTCAAATCTCCCACGGCAAGCATGGCTTTGGCGTCCTTTTCAAAGGAGGCGAAGTCCTGAAACGGCGAATCCGTCTTGGCGAAGCACACAAGGCCGTTCACGAGCAAGGTCGTCCGGCTCTTGGCCACGATAATGTCTTTGGCGGCCAGCTCGTCCATCAGGGTGGACGAGTCGAGAATCGTCATGTCCGCGGGGACTTTTTGGAGCATCTGCCGCGTGAGCGAGAGGGCGTTGCCGGAAATGACGTCGACGCGCACAAACGGCTGCTTGTCCGCGTAGGCTTGGGCGATCTCGAGCATCGCCGGGCGCAGACTGTCGGCCACCGCGACGCGCAGGGGGGTGGGGGGCGTGTGGCTGACGCCGGAGCACCCGCAGACAAACAGCAAACTTAACAGGCCGAAAAAGGGTGCCGCCGCCTTTGAAAAATACCGGAAATGCATATAGTCCCTAATGAAAACGTGCCCCCGGGAGTTTGGCAATTCCGTTCTTGGGGACCCGCGTTATTAGGGGGCGTCTTTCGGGACGACAGGACCCGGCGGAGGGCCGTCGGGATTGGGCGGGCGCCGGTGCGGGCCGCCTTTGATGTTGCCGGGGATGTCCGTTCCCGGGACGTCGGACAATTTTTCGTCGGGGGCGATGCCCGCTTCCTTGGCCTTTTCCAGCATCTCGAGGTGGAAGGCCACGCGCTCTTGGCCCTTCATGCCCGAAAAGTTTTCGCGGATCTTTTTTTGGTCCTCTTTCTCAAGCGAGGAAAAATAACGGCGCACCATGTCGCGGTTGCGGGGGCTTGTGTTTTGGAACTCGTAGAAAAGCGCCCTGCGTTTTTCCTCGTTCATCAGGCGAAAGTCGCGCAGTTTGTCGCGCAGTTGGAGACGCTCTTCCTCCGGCATGTCGGCTATCTTTTCCATCACCTTCACCACCTCGCGGATGCGGTCGGAGGGCATCGACAAAAAGCGTTCCATCGACATGAGGTCGCCCGGGTTCACGCCTTTGCCGCCGAGGCTTTTGAGCATGGCCTGATCGTCCTTGGGCGCGTCGGGGACGGGCGGTTTTTCGGTGTCGGCGGCGCACAGGCAGACGGCGCTTGCCAAAACCGCAAGCGCGATATGTGTGAGTCGTCCCAGTGCGTTCATCGAAAGGCGAGGGTTGGCCGGCTCACAGCGGGAGCGAGGCGACCATGGCGAAGGTGTTCAGGTTGTCCGCGTCCAAAAAGGCGGCGGCGTCGGAAAAGGGCTCGGAGAAATAGGCGATTTGCGCGGCGTCGTCGGAGGAAATAGCGGGCCGTACGTCGGCTTCCGCGCCGTTGCCGTAAAAGGAGCCCACGGAGAAAAACAGGCCGATCGCCAAGGCCGCCGCCAAGGACGAGGCCCAGACGGGGAAGCGCAACAAGACGGGGCGCGTGAAGCGTTCCTTGCGGATTTTTTCCAAGGCCGCGTCGGTGAACGCGTCGTCGGCAGGGATCGGCTGGCTTTCCAAAAGGGCTTCCAAGCGGGCCTCGCAGGGGTCCGCGGGATCGAGCGCGGCTTCGGCATGGATGCGGCGTAACGTGTCCGCCGTGAAATCCGCCGACGCGACGACGCTTTGGCGGCGCAACAGCTCGTCGAGCGTGCGGTCAAAAATGTCGTTTGAGGGCCGGGAGTTCATGTCCGAAAATGGAGGAAGTTGCGTGTAAAAAACCGCGTTTGGGAAAAAGTTTCACCGATTTGACGACGAATTCCCTTCCGCTAAGTGGTCTTTCAGCAGGGATTTGAGCTTTTGGCGGGCGCGGAAAATGTGGGTTTTGACCGCCGAGAGCGGTTGGCCCATGATTTTTCCGATTTCCTCGTAGCTCAGCTCCTGCTGCTTGAGCAACAGGATCGCCGTGCGCTGGTCTTCGGAAAGTTTTTCCAAGGCCTTTTGGAAGGCCTCCTCGAGGTCGTGCAGGTCGCTTTGGGTTTCGTGCGAGGTATCCGCTATGGCCTGCAGGTCCGCCGGGTCGCAGGGATCCGCCGGTTTGCGCTGGCGGCGGCGGTATTCGTTGATGAGCAGGCGGCGGCCGATATGAAAGAGGTAGGTGGAAAAGCGGGCCGTCGGCCGATAGGAGGGAGCGGAGCGGTAGAGGCGGATGAACGTCATCTGCGCCAGATCCTGCGCCTGTTCCAGCGAGTTGATCGAGCGGTAAAAAAAGTTGATCAGCGGCCCCTGCCAGCGCTCGATGATTTCCCGCAAGGCCGATTCGTCGCCCTGCGCCACGCGCTTCATGCGCTGGGAGTCGGGGGCGTCGCGGTGGGTGGCCTCGGGGGGGGGGGTCCTTTTAGAGCATGCTGTTCGAA
>JAVBTG010000087.1:0-4199 GCA_031556275.1 Opitutales bacterium | reverse complement strand
ATCGCCGAAGGACTGATGCAGGCGGGCAATGCCGCCGCGCAAATTTCACAGGCTTGCGACATCGAGCAGGCCCGCGAAGCGACCCAGGGCTTTGACGGCGTCTTATTTTTCAAGGGCTCGCGCAGCGTCGGTTTGGAACGCTTGCTGCCGCAGGAACTTTTCGAGGAGATTTCCCACTGATGTTATACGAACTCGCAGACTTCGAATATTTGTTCGGGCCCTTGCGCCTGTTCCGCTATCTGTCCTTTCGCTGCGCGGGGGGGCTGTTGACGGCGCTGGTCGTCGGCTTCATCGTGGGCCCGTGGATCATCCGCCGCCTGCGCACGTTCAAAGTCGAGCAGGCCTTCCGCAACGCCAAAGAAATAGGCCGCCTCGCGGAATTGCACGAAAACAAAAAGGCCACCCCGACGATGGGCGGCTGGATGATTTTCACGTCCGTCATGGTGTCCGCGCTTTTGTGGGCGCAGTTGAATTTGTTCGTGGGCGTCTCCTTGCTGGTCTACACCGCGCTCACGCTCATCGGTTTTTCCGACGATTATTTAAAAGTCACCAAGCGCAACAGCAAGGGGCTTCCCGGCCGCTGGAAACTGGCGGGGCAGGCGGCGCTCGCGATGCTCGTTGTGGGCGCGCTCTATTTAAACGAGTCCACGCGCGAAAACCTGCTGGCCCTGTGCGTGCCTTTTGTCGCGGAACCGGTGTGGGCGATGATGCCATTGTGGGTCGCGGTCATCTTCTTTTTTTTCGTGATGGCCGGTTCCAGCAACGCCCTGAACCTCACCGACGGTTTGGACGGTCTGGCGATCGGCTGCACGATCACGGCGACGATGACGTTCGGCATTTTCGCCTACTGCGCGGGCAACGCGATCATTTCCCAATATCTGGCCCTGAACTTCGTGCCGGGGGCAGGGGAGTTGGCGGTTATCTGCACGACGGTGGTCGGCGCCGGGCTCGCGTTTTTATGGTTCAACGCCCCCAAGGCCGACGTGTACATGGGGGACACCGGATCGCTCGCTCTCGGCGGCCTGATCGGCACGGTCGCGTTCCTCGTGCACCAGCCCTTCACGCTCGTCATCGTGGGCGGCGTGTTTGTGATGGAGGCGCTCTCCGTCATGATCCAAGTGTTCGTCTTCAAGCGCACCGGCAAGCGCGTGTTCCGCATGTCGCCGATCCACCATCATTTCGAGCTGGGCGGCTGGTCGGAAACCAAGGTTGTCATTCGCTTTTGGATCCTTTCCCTTGCCTGCGCCTTGGCGGGCCTCGCGACCCTCAAAATTCGCTAAGCAAACCCCCATGGAAACCCTTCCCGAAATCATCCGCAGTTGCACGCGCCGCCCCGTGGCCGTCTTCGGCATGGGTGTCAGCGGCAAGGCGATGCTTTCCTGCCTGACATCCCACGGCGCGCATTGCGTGGCCTACGATGAAAAGCCGGAGATGGGCTCGGGCGTGCACCCGCTCTTCGGCGAGCGCGAGGCCAGACTGCACGATTTGGTGGTCTACAGCCCCGGGTTTCATCAGGACCACCCGTGGCTCGCGGCGGCCCGTCAGGCGGGCGTTTTGTGCCTCGGCGAGATGGATTTCGCGGCGCTTTTTTGGCACGGCATTTTGCTGGCGATCACCGGCACCAACGGCAAGACGACATTGACGGATTTTCTGGCCGCGGCCCTGCGCGCCAACGGCGGCGAGGCCGTGGCGGTCGGCAACATCGGCCAGCCGCTTTCCAATATTCCGGAAGTTTCGCGCAGCCGCGGCTGCGTCGCGGTGTGCGAGGTCAGCTCGTTTCAGGCCGAGGGCCTGCATTACCTGCGCCCGCAGGCCGTTTTGTGGACAAATTTCGAGGAAGACCATCTCGACCGCTATCCCGACATGAAGGCCTACTTCGCGGCCAAGTGGAACCTCGTCGAGCGCCTGTCCCGCCCGCGCCTGTTCATCGGCGAGCAGGTGGAGCAGTGGGCGCGCCGCTTGGGCTACGTGCTGCCGCCGTTCGCGAAGGTCGTGCGCCGCGAAGGGGGGGCTTCGCTCATCCCGCAAAACAGCTTTTTCACCACTTATCCCCAGCAGGAAAACTACCTGATCGCGCGGGCCTATTGGGAGTCCGAGGGCCTGCCGGTCTCCGTGCTGGAGGAAACCGCCAAACGCTTCAGCCCGCGCAAACACCGCCTGTGCAAAGTGGCCGAGATCGGGGGCGCGTCCTATTGGAACGACTCCAAGGGCACCAATTTCCACGCGGTCGAAGCGGCCTTGCGCACCTTTGAAAAGCCTGTCTTATGGATAGGCGGCGGCAAATCCAAAGGCGGCGACCTCGACGCCTTTGTCGGGCGCATCGCCCCGCGCGTTTCCCACGCCTTTTTGGTGGGCGAAACGGCCGAGGCGCTCGCCCATTACTGCGCCAAACACGCCCTGCCGCACGAGGTGCACCCGACGCTCGAGGCGGCCACAAAAGCGGCCTTTCATGCGGCCCGTCCCGGCGACACGGTGCTCTTCAGCCCCGGCTTCTCCAGCTTCGACCAATTTGCCAATTACGCCGAGCGCGGCGTATGCTTCGAAACCTGCGTTTTGGGTTTGAAGCAGGGCGCTCTGAAGCGTTAGATTTATACAGATTACCATTTTCCATTTTTCACTTCATCCATCCACCCATCCCACGTCCATGAAACTGTCCAAATTATCCATCACCTTCGCGCTTGTGGTGTCGGTCCATGTGGCCGTCCTCGGCTTCATCCTTTTGCAACCCGGCTGCAAGAGCTCGAACGACCCGGTCATCGTCGGCCAAACGGCCGCGCCCACGGGTTCCGCCACGGGCCAGCTGCAGCCGCCTTCCTCCACGGAACCGGCGGCGACGGTCGTCCCCGAATTCCAATCCCCGACCCGTCCCACGTGGACGGAAACGGCCGAAGTCTCCGAGACCATTGTCTCGCAGGACGGCCAAGCGGTCATCGAATCGTCCGAGATCGTCACCTACATGGTGCTGCGCGGCGACAACCTTTCCAAGATCGCCAAGAAGCACGGCGTGACGGTTGACGCTCTGGCCGACGCCAACAACATGAAGAAGACCGACATGCTGCGCCTGAACCAGACGCTCGTCGTTCCCTCCGGCAAGGGAGTTCGCGCCACCGGCGGTGTCGTCCTCGAGCCCGCCGGCAGCGGCGCGCCCACGGGCGAGACATCCGTCTACGTCGTGCAAAAGGGCGACAGCCTTTCCAAGATCGCCACGAAGTACCGCACGAGCGTCGGCGCGATCCAGCGCCTGAACAACCTCTCCGGCACGGCCATCCGTCAGGGGCAAAAGCTGACGGTGCCCGCCTCCGGCTCCGCCGCCGCGCCCGTCTCCTCCGCCAAACCGGCGGCGGGGCAGGGCACCTACACGATCGCCGCGGGCGACACCTTGGGCTCCATCGCCACCAAGAACGGCGTGAAGCTGGCCGACCTGATGGCCGCCAATCCCTCTGTTGACTCGCGCCGCCTGCAGATCGGCCAAGTGATCGTCCTGCCGGGCGCGAAGACGACATCCGTTTCCACTGTTTCCGCCCCGGTGATCGAGCCCTCCGCGCCCGTCGCTCCGACCCCCACGGCCCCCGAGGCTCCCTCGGTTCCCGAGATCCCCGTCGTCCCCGTCACAGACGCGCCGGAAGTCCCGATCGTTCCCGTGCAGTCGGCGGACAGCGTGCCCACGGTCCAGACCGCCCCCATCGAGGAACTCTGATTTCTCGCGGGACTTGGAACTTTGGGTGTGTTTGAAAATATTATCCGAAACTAAAGGATGTTTCGTCGTGTCCGAGCGTTTTTCAGCAACATCAGCGGCGTCAATCCCGTGTTGGTCGTCGGGATTTGCGCGGCGTTGCTGACGATTCTGGGGCTGGTCATGCTTTCGAGCGCCGGCCAGTCCCTGAACGCCTCGGACGCTTATTTTGCATTGCGCAAGCAGATGGTGTGGCTGGTGGCCGCGCTCGTGGCGGGCACGTTGGTGGTGTTTTTGGATCTGGAAAAACTGCGGCGCTTCGCGTGGCCGCTGTTCGCGGTGGCGGTGGTGATGTTGATTTTGGTAAAGATCCCCTCGATCGGCAGGGAGGTCAACGGCGCGCGCCGCTGGCTCGATTTCGGCCCCGCGCGTTTGCAGCCCTCCGAGTTCGCCAAACTCGCGCTGGTGTTTGTGATGAGCCACTACCTGTGCGCCCAGCAGCGCCATTTGAAAACATTTTGGAAAG
>JAVBTG010000060.1:0-8735 GCA_031556275.1 Opitutales bacterium | reverse complement strand
CCCCCACGAAGTCGCGGCTGAAGGCGGAATAGGCGGTCGAGCCGTTTTTGAGGTAACGCCCGCCGTATTCGCCGCCCTGCCATGTGGCGGAAAAGGCGCCGTGCTCGATCGAGCGCTCGTCGGGCAGGATGTCGCCGACGAAATTGGGCGAACCCCACGGCGCTTGGATATGGATGCGGCTTTTTTTGCCCATGGGGGCGACCATGAAGGACTGGCTGCCCTTGGCCTTCAGGTTGATTTCAATGGCGAAGGCCCTTGTCATGTCGAAATCGTCGGGGACGACCGCCGCGATGCCGCGCCTAGGCGAATCCGTGGCGGCGAAGGCCAGCGGCATGCGCTGCGCGGTGGATGCCGCCTTGTCGGGGTACGACAGGGTCGCCGAGACGTCGCGCAGGCCGTCCAGATCCGAAATCTCCAAAAAGATCCGGCGCTTGTCGGCCGCGCCTAGGGGCGTGCCTTCAAAAACGCCCTGCAGTGTCACGTCCGCCGTGTAGACAACCGCCTGATAGATGCCGCGGTATCTGACCTGCGGGTCTAGCTGGGCCACGGCTTCAAAATCGTGGCACATCTGGTAGCGGGTCTGCGTCATGCCCTGCCGGACATGCTCCATGCCGGACTCCAGTTCCAAGAACGGGCCGCATATCCGAATATCTTCGCCCCATTTTTGCTGAACCTCGCGGACCACCTCGCGCTGCCGGTCGACGCGTTCCGACTTGAGCCCGGAAATGATTAGGACGGGGATTTGCAGCAAGAGGCAGATGACACCCAGCGCAACCAGTTTCACCGCGAAAGATTTTTTCAATTTCCTAAAAAGAATGGCGCCGTCGCCATGCTCGAACCAATCGTTTTCGTTGTGGTTTTGTTCCATGTGATGTGGAGGACTCGGTGGTTAAAAATCAGGGATGTTTCGCAGGATTGACGGACGGATTTTCGGGGGCGCGCGGGGCGATGTCAATGCTTACCATGGGCGGGGGCGAAAATGGCGGGCAGCGGGCGTGGGAAATGCCGCCCCGAGGAAAACAAACTTGCCATTTGGCGCTGGCTATGAGTGAATAAGAGTTTGATTTTCAAGGAGAGATGACAGAGTGGTCGATTGTGCCTGACTCGAAATCAGGTGAGCTCGCAAGGGCTCCGGGGGTTCGAATCCCTCTCTCTCCGCCATTTACACCGCAAGGCCTATAGTCTCGACGAAATCTCTCATAGCAAAGAGAGGGATTTGAACCCAATGGGTTCGTGTAGCGAGCGCTTGAGCGAGCGGAAGGAGACATGCCGCTTAGCGGCATGGAGGGTGAGCCAAGGGCGAACCCCGAGCGCATTTATCCGCGCGAGTCCAATCCCTATCTCTCCCCGCACGTCTTGCCTTTTTCAGAAGCCTAAAATACCCCCCCCCAACAACTCCTTGCAAACCTTAAAGCATCACTTTAAGCTTTACACATGAACCTCTCCGACCTCACGCGTAAAAAGGCTTTGCTGGACACCTATCGTCCGTTGCCTCCGGCTTTGGTCAAGAATTTGGAGCAGTGGTTTCTGGTCGAGCTGACTTACACGAGCAACGCCATCGAGGGCAACACCCTCACCCGGAAAGAAACGGCCTTGGTGGTGGAAAAGGGGCTCACCGTAAGCGGCAAATCGTTGGCGGAACACCTTGAGGCGACTAATCACGCGGCCGCCCTTCGGCATATCATGGCTTTGGCGCGGTCAAAAACCAAAAAACTGACCGAATCGGCGCTGTTGGACATCCATGACGCCATTTTGCGCGGCGTTGCCGACAGCCATGCCGGGCGTTACCGTTCTGTCCCCGTGCGCATATCCGGCTCGATGGTCGTATTGCCCAATCCGCGTAAGGTGCCTGAGTTGATGGAGCAATTCATTCGGACGCTTGCCTCGGACAAGACATCGCATCCGGTTCTCTTGGCGGCAGAGGCCCATTACCAGTTGGTCACCATCCATCCGTTTGTGGACGGAAACGGGCGCACCGCCAGACTGCTCATGAACCTAATCCTGATGCAGCACGGTTACCCGCCCGCGCTGATCCGCGCGCGCGACCGGTTGAAATACATTCAATCGCTGGAAACCGCGCAGTTGGGGGGAAGCAAGGAAGCCTTTTATGGCATTATCCGCGAGGCGGTCGAGCGGTCTTTGGATATTTACCTCAATGCCGCCACCGGAAAATCGGAAAAAACGCAGACGCAGGCAGATGAAAGATCGCTGCTGCGCATCGGGCAGTTGGCCAAGCTGACCGGCGAGACGACGCCCACCCTTCGCTACTGGACAAAGGAAGGTCTGCTGAAAGTGGCGGGGGCGACACCGAGCAATTATCAATTGTACCGCCCAGACGCGATGGACACGGTGCGCCGCATTCGGGAACTGCAAAGGGAACGTTTTACTATTCGGGAAATCAGGGCGAAAATTTCGGAGTAATTCACAGGCGGCGTTTGGCTCTGTTTTAATAGGTCATGGAGGGTGAGCCAAGGGCGACCCCTAAGCGTGCGAATCGCACGCGCGTCCAATCCCTCTCTTTTCTTCGGACTTCTTACCTTTTTCAGAAGCGGGGAAAACACATATCGCCTCTCATGGCAATGAAACGGATTTGAGCCCCATCGTGTTCGTGGAGCGGGCGCTTTGACTAATGCAATGGGGCATGCAAAATGCAAAAGGCACTTCCTTCCCCCTATGCCATAAAAATGAAACTTTATGCCTGTTAAATAGTTTAAGATATGAAAATGCCCGCCGTCAGACATTCCTGAAATTTTTAAATTTCGACGGGCATATGCCTCATAAACAATAACGCAAAAGTTAAAACTATGAACATAACCGCAAAGCGCATTCTGGTTGCCTCGTTAATCGCCGTCACAACCTGCGTCGGGTTTGCCGCTGCGAACCCGGAGGCAAAGCTGCACAAATTGAGCACCACCATCGAGAAGGAACGCCCCAAACTCGACGAGGAGACGATGCGGCTGATTGCCGCTTATAAAAGGAATCCTTCCGAGGCAAACAGGGCGGCGCTGAAAAAGCAGGTGGAAATCAATTACGACAAAGTGCTCGAGCGCAAGAAGGCGAAGCTCGAAGACCTGAAAAAAACCGCCAAGGAAAGCTCAAAGGTCCGGGAAATGCAGGATATCGTGGACGACATGATAAAAAACAAAAATGAGACCGTGGAACGGACCATGAGCAGTTTTGCGGACCCGCGCTTTCGTCCGGGGGCGCGCGACTCCAAGGACGGGTATCTGCCCGTGCTCGGGGCGGCGCAGAATGTGTATATCGGCCGCACTCCGGTGACGAACGCCGATTACGGCGAGTTCCTTAAGGCAACAGGAAAAAGTGCCCCCGAGATATCGACTGCCGACGCGATGCACCCCGTGGTAAAAGTGTCGTACGACGACGCCGTGGCCTATTGCAAATGGCTCACGCAAAAGGACGGCAATGCCACTTACCGCCTGCCGACGGAAACGGAATGGGAGCTTGCGGCCGGGCACATGCCAAAAGACGCCGATTTCAACTGCGGCGAAACGAACGCCACAACCCCCGTGGACGCCTATGCCAAAACATTGGCGGCTTGCGGCGCGATCGATATGTGGGGTAATTGCTGGGAATGGACTTCCACCGCGATCGCGGCGCAAAAGGGCAAGGCTCCGGACAAAAAAGTCATGGCCGTCAAGGGAGGGGCTTATGACTCCAGCAGAACAAGTTGCCGTACCGAACAAAAAGGCGAAGGCCGCAACCCTTCCGAGAAATACGGCAACGTGGGCTTCCGTGTGATAAAGGAAAAGTAGCCTTTCTGCGCGCGTAATGGGGCGAAACTTGCGCATGGGCGCTAGGCTGTGTTTGAAAACTACCCACAACGGCTCCGCAGGCTGGATTTTGGCCATTTTCCTAGGGCTTCGCCTCGACGATGCTGCAGATCGCCTCGGCTCAGTCCCTAGAAAAATGCCTCAAAACCAACCCGCGTATCCATTACGCTTAGTTTTCAAACACAACCTAATCCGAGGCAAATCGTAACCCACACCCTACCGCGCGGCGCACCAAAACCCAAGTATCTTATGATACTTGGGTTTTGGTTGTTTTAGACAAAACGGCCATTTGCGCCTGCGGCAAAGCACAAAGCCACCACTCCCTCTCCCGAATGCTCCCGAGGGCGTTCCCCGCAAAAAAACATAAATGCTTTGCTACCATTGACAAAAAGAGCGCGATTTGTCAGTATTTTGATATCTATAAATCCGTAAAAAATAGGCTTTTTTCTTAAAAAAACAAAAAAACGGGTTTTCGCGGCCCAGTCGCCGCGGATACAACACGCCATACGCTAAAAAATGAGATTTTTTCTACTACGTGTCTGCATCGTTTTGTTTGCGGCAACGGGCGCGTTCGCGCAGGGGGCCGCGCATAAGAATATATTGATGGTCTCCTCCTTCAACCTCGACACCGACTGGGGGCGGTCGCTCGTTCAGGGGTTTAATTCGGCGTTCCCGATCGAGCAGTATGCCATCTCCTATGTCGGCATCGGCAACTGGGACAACCCCGACACGATCTCGACGGAAAAAAGTTTGGGGCTCATATTGGAAAAAGTCGCCAAGACAAAATATGACATTCTGGTCGCCTTTGACCAGCTCGCCATAGACATGGTGGCGCAGCATTTGGACAAATTCCCAAAAGACCTCAAAATCGTGCTGGCGGGCGCGTCGGACCCGAACCTGCCCGGCCTTGAGGGCAGGCCCGACGTCCAAGTCGCGGAAATTTACGTGCCTTTCGAGGAAAACCTGCGGCTCGCGCGCCGGATGTATCCCAACACGGGGCACATCGTCGCCTTTTTCGAGGCGGGCATAGACGGCGTTGTCTGCGAGGAGGAGCTTAAGCGCGTCGCCGCGCACATGGAGGACGACAAGGCGCAGATCGGCGTGGAAAACGCGCAGCTCACCTTCATAAACGGCCGCGACTATTCCACGACGCAGGCCCTTGCGAAGCTGTCCGCCATCGCAAAGGAGCCCGTGTGCGTGCTGTTTTACAGCTGGAGCAGCGTGAAGGACAACACATGGGAATCGCTCGACCTCGCCGAATTCGCAAAGCGGGTCTCAAAGATCGCGGACAAGAACGTGATCGTGTTTTTTGACGACGTGTCCGACTCCATTCTCGGCGGCTACATGGTGAGCGGACTGCAATACGCGGCCTACATAGGCCAAAAAACCAAGCGCATTTTGAGCGGGGAAACGGTCGAGTTTTCCGACGCGAAGGAGATTTGCGCGCTCAGGATAAACTGGGATGTCTTTTCCGAAAAGGGCTTCTCCACGGACATAATGCCGCCCTCGACGATATTTTACCACGAAAGCCACGGCGTTTTGGAGGTGCTCGACTTCCGGTATGTCTCGGGCGGACTCGCCCTGCTGGCCCTGATTTTCGCCGCGCTGCTGGCCGTGGCGCTGCGCTCCATCATCGCTTCAAGGCGCAATTCGACCCTGCTGAGAGACTCCCGGCACGAGCTCAAGGATTTCGCCTACCGGATGCGCACGACCCTCAACTCCATCGGCGACGCGGTGATCGCGACCGACCAGAACGGGCTCATCACCTTTGTCAACCCCGTCGCGCGCAGGATGCTCGGAAAGAGCGGGACCGACATTATCGGCGAGCGCGTCGACGACATTTACAAAATCTATTCGCAGGCCGACTCCTCTCCCCTGCCCCCTCCCACACAGCGGATCGCGGGGCTCGAGTGCGCGATCCCCATCAACAGCCGCTACATGCCCACGGGCGACGGCGCCCGCATGCACATCGCCGACAGCGTCTCGCCCATCGTCATCGACGGCAAGGCGGAGGGGCTGATCCTTGTCTTCCGCGACGTCACGCGCGAATATTTGCAGCGCGAGCAGATCACTTCCTACGCGGGGAGCCAGGAGGTCATCATCGACTGCCTGAGCTTCGCGCTGCGCTCGGACGACCACGAGGCGAACGTCGACAGGATGCTGGAGTCGCTCGCCAAAAAAATGGGCTCCGACCGCGCGTTCATGTACAAGTTCAACCCCGACAACGGGGATTTCTCCAGCCTCAAATACTGGAACGACCCGAGGATCGGCGACAAGGAGTTTAAAATCGGAAAAGTCCCGCCCGACGAGGGCAAGCTGATGATGGAAAAGTTCGCCAACGGCGAGGTGATAAAATACAACACCGGGCCCGGGCACGAAAACCCCGAATTCCCGGGGCTGCTCAAGCTGCACAGGGAGGACGAGATAAAAGTCAGCATGGTCGTCGGTGTTTTTGAAAGCGGCAAGATCTGCGGCTTCATGGGGGCCGACTACGTCACCCAATACCACGATTACACCAAGAGCGACGAGTCGCTGCTGCGCGGCGTCGCAAAGGTCGCGGAAATCGATTTTGAAAAGAACGCCCAAGCCGAAAAGGTCAGGATCGGGGAAAAACAGCGCAAGCTGATTTTGGATTCCGTGGACACCCCCATCATGCTGTTTGACGCGCAGGCGCGTTTGATGCTGCTGAACAACGCGGCCGCGCATTTCATGGAGAAGCCCATCGAGCGCATCATGGGGGGCGACACCTCCGAGTCGGCCTCGGCCGCGGCGTGCCGCCATTCGATTCTCACAAGAATCGAGCGCGCCATCCGCGAAAAGCGCCCGATGCAGGAAAAGATAAACTTATGGGGCCGCGACCTCATCGCAAACGCCATACCCGTGTTCGACAAGGACGGCAGCGTGATGAACGTGATTGAAAGCGCCACCGACGTCACCCAGCTGGTCGAGGCCAGCAAGAAGCTGGAAAAAGCGATGCAGGCCGCGCAGGAGTCCGACAGAGCGAAGTCGTACTTCCTCGCGACGATGAGCCACGAGCTGCGCACCCCCCTCAACGCCGTCATCGGCTATTCCGAGCTGACGCAGAACCCGAAGCTGAGCGTCGAGGACCGCGTCGAGAATTTGCGCAGCATCAATTTCGCGGCGAACACGCTGCTGAACCTCATCAACGACATTCTTGATTTATCGAAGCTGGAGGCGGGCCAGCTCGAGATGAAAAAAGTGCCCATCTGCCTGCGTTCGGTCGCGATGGAATTCGCGAACATTTTCAAGTTCGAGGCCAAGAAGAAAGGCATACAGCTGGACATGGACGTGCCGCAGGACATGCCCATGCTGATGATGGATTTGCTGCGTCTGAAGCAGGTTTTGATGAACGTGATCGGCAACGCCGTAAAGTTCACAAGCCAAGGCGCGGTGGCGGTCAAGGTCTCCTTTGAAAGAAAGCCGAACGAGCGCGGCGCGCTCACGGTCTCGGTGAAGGACTCAGGCATCGGCATCGCGCCCGAAAACCTCCAGCGGATATTCAACCCCTTCGAGCAGGACAACACCCAGCGCGTGCGCGCGCGCGGCGGCTTTGAGGGCACCGGCCTCGGGCTGACGATCGTGCGGCGGCTGCTCGAAAAAATGGGCGGCACCATCAGCGTGGAAAGCAAGCCCGACATGGGAAGCACGTTCACGCTGCACTTTGAGAGCCTAGAAATCTACAACGGCGCCGCGGCCAAGGCCGCCGCCTCCGCGCCCGTCGCCGCGAGCATGGACGACTCGACGTTTGACGCGACCGTTCTGGTCGTCGACGACGTGCCGCTGAACGTGAAGGTCATCCGGAATATTTTGAAAAATTTCGGCGTCAACGTGCTCGACAGCTATGGCGCGCAGGAGGCGTTGGAGATTTTAAAGACCACGACGCCCGATCTCATCATGACGGATCTGTGGATGCCCGACATCAACGGGGAGGAGCTCGCCAAGCGCGTGAAGGCGAATGCCGCGACGTCCGCCATCCCCGTCATCGCCGTCACCGCCGACATTCAGGTGGAGGATCCCGAAAAAGTTTTCGACAGCCTGCTGTTCAAGCCCATCACGATGAAGGGCATTTTCGGCGTGCTGGAAAAGTATCTGCCCGAACGGCGCAGGGTGTGGAGCAGGAGCTCGCCGGTTTGAGGTGAGGATGGGTTTGAAATTAATATCCTCAAGGTAAAAACAAAAAATGACGCGACAAGATTTACCAGATTCATTATACGAAGTAATCAAGTCATTAGGAGGCAAGGCTTCTATGATCGATATATTTCGCAAGTTTTGGGAAACTCATAAAGATGAGTTAGATCCCGCAGAGGATATATTTTACACTTGGAATTATGATATTCGCTGGGCAGCCACCGAGCTTCGAAAGCAAAAGAGAATGAAGCCGGCTTCAACAAAAGAAAATCCCCACGGTCTTAGCATGAGCCCCAAGGGAATTTGGGAAATAATTTAGTAAGTATAATCGCCAGAGGATCAGCTTAAGACTTCAGCGAAACTGCCCTGCCGGAGGTGGCGAATTTTTCTAGGATCGTTCGGACTTTTTCCAAGGTGATCGGTTTTAGGAGGATGTCGTCGAAGATGCGGTCGTCGTTTTTTATCTGGGAGTCTGCCGTGACGGCGATGATCGGGAGATGGGCGTAGGCGGGGATTTCGCGGAGTTTTCGGGCGAAGGCTTCGCCGTCCATTTCGGGCATCCAGAGGTCGGTCAGGACGATGGTGGGCGGCTCCGCTTTGGCGCGTTCGAGCGCTTCGGCGCCGGAAGACGAGGCCATGACTTGCACGCCGATTTTCTTGAGCATCGCCTCCAGCACTTTGAGGTTGGTGGAGATGTCGTCCACGATCAACACCTTGCTTTCGGCGGGGTTGAAGACGGACGCGGGGACGGGCGCGGGGGCGGAGGGCTTTTCTATTTTCCCCTTAAAGATCTCA
>JAVBTG010000065.1:0-3104 GCA_031556275.1 Opitutales bacterium | reverse complement strand
AATGCCGCCCCTGAAGCGTCAGCCCCCCTCATCCTTATCTGCTAGAACAGCCGCGCCCACGCGACTTTGAGGTAGCGGCTCTCGGGGCAGTTCGACATGACCGGGTGATCGCACCCCGGGCCCGTGAAGTCGAGGAACTGCAAGCGGCGGTTGCGGCGGTGGGCCGCGCGGATGAGCATGCGTTCGAACTCCGCGGGAGAGAGCAGGCCCGAGCAGGAGCAGGTGACCAAGAGGCCGCCTGTTTTTAAAAGGGAGATCCCGAGCATGTTCAAATCCTCATAACGGCGCAGGCCGTCGTCCTCGGCTTCGCGGTCGTCCATGAATTTGGGCGGGTCGAGGATGACCACGTCCCACTGTTCGCCGTTTTGCTGCATTTGGCGGGCGTAGGAAAAGGCGTCGGCGTGGACCCAGTTGACGCGGGTCTGGTTGAGATTGGCGTTGCGCTTGGCTTGGGCGATCGCCTTTTCGTCGAGGTCGACCGCGGTGACGTCCGCCGCTTGGCCCGTCAGTTTGGCGGAGAGGGCGAAGCCCCCCGTATAACAGCATAAGTCCAGCACGCGTTTGTCCTTAACCCATTGCGACAGGCGCAGGCGGTTGGGGCGTTGGTCGCAGAAAAAGCCCGTCTTGTGGCCCTCCTCGAAATTGACGGCGTAGCGGATGCCGTTTTCGCAGATTTTCACCTCGCGCACGTTCGGGGCGCTCAGGTCGTTGCGGATGCGGATGTCCTCCATGCGGGCGATGCGCGGCTCGACGTGGACGATCTGGCGGCTCGTGCCCAAACGGGTATGCAGCTGCGCTATGATCTGCGGCAGGCGCAGGTACATGCCGAGCGAGTGGGTCTCTATGCTGAGGGTGTCGGCGTAGCGGTCGACGATGAGGCCGGAGAGGGCGTCAGCGTCGGAGTTGACGACGCGGTAGGCGTCAGTCGACTCCAAGCGGAGCACCTCCCCGCGCAGGTCGCAGGCGCGGTCGACGAGGGATGTTATGAGGGTCTCGTTCGCCTCGATGTCGCCGTGGGCGAGCACGCGCAGGGGGACGCGCGCCTCTTTGTTGTAGAGCGCGACGCCGAACGGGTTGCCTTCCTTGTCGTAGACGTGGACGAGGTCGCCCGATTTGGCGTCGGGCGAGGCCACGCGGAGCATGGAGCGGTACATGCAGGGGTGGTAGGCAAAGTATTTCACCTGCACCCACGGCGTGCGCCATTGGTCGCTGCCCGGCGGCGGTTCGCGCTTTTGCGGGGCCGAATGGGAGCCGGAATAAGACGGCGCTTGGCGCGGGAAAAACGCGCGGCGCGGACGGGAAAACTCGTTCATGAAACTAAGAAACTATAAGGCGGACGATGGGCGGTTTCAGTCGGGGCGGCCCGCGCCGAAACGTTCCAGAATCGAACGCACCTTTTCGACGGAAATGGGTTTGAGCAAGAGGTCGTCGAACAGGCGGTCTTCGTTGCCCGCCTGGCTGTCCGCCGTGACGGCGACGACGGGGATGTGCGCGGTCTTGGGATCCTTTTTCATCATGGCCGCGAGCTCCTGCCCGCTGATGCCCGTCATCCACAAGTCCGTCAGCACGAGCGAGAAGTTTTCTTTTTGCAGCGCCTCCAACGCTTCGCCGCCGGAGAGGCAAGCGCTGTAGGCCACCCCCTCGCGCGCGAGCATCGCGCCCAGCACTTTGAGGTTGAGCAGCACGTCGTCCACGATCAGGACGCGGCCCGTCTCCAGCTTCGCGAGCTGCTTTTTGGGGGCGTCGCTCGTCAATTGTTTTTGCAGGCTCGGGTCGGCGCACGCCTCCACGTTTTCCAAAACGATCGTGAAGATGCTGCCCTTGTTGAGCTCGCTCTCCAAGTCGATGCGGCCGCCCATTTTGGCGACAAAGCGCTGCGAGATCGAGAGGCCCAGCCCCGTGCCCTCGTAGACGCGCTGGCCGCGCACCCAGTTCTTGGGCTGCTGCTCGAAGGGGTTGAAGATTTTCGTCTTGTACTCCTGCGCGATGCCCATGCCCGTGTCGGCCACCGCGATGCGCAGAATGCCCTTGCCGTCTTTCGCGGGCGTGTAGGAGACCGAGACGCAGACGGAGCCCGTGTCCGTGAACTTGACGGCGTTGCCGATCAGATTCATCAGGATCTGGCGGACGCGCATGGAATCGAGCAGCAGCCACGGCAGGTTTTCCGGGACGATCACGCGCATCTCAAGCCCCTTGTTCTTGGCGCGCAGCTCGAGCACGCGGGTAATCTCCCGCACGATCTCGCCCAGATTGGTCGGGGATTTGACGATGCCCATCTGGCCCGCCTCGAGCTTCGAAAGGTCGA
Source organism: Opitutales bacterium (assembly GCA_031556275.1). Lineage (GTDB taxonomy): Bacteria > Verrucomicrobiota > Verrucomicrobiia > Opitutales > JAKPNF01 > JAKPNF01. The sequence continues at coordinate 799 of JAVBTG010000065.1, read as the reverse complement.
GCACGTCGTTGATGAGCGCCAGCAGGGCGTTGGCGGCGAAATGGATGTTTTTGAGGTTCTCGACGCGGTCGGCCTGCGGGATGGCGGGATCCTGCATGATCTCGCTGTAGCCGATCACGGCGTTGAGCGGGGTGCGCAGCTCGTGGCTCATCGAGGCCAGGAAGTAGCTCTTGGCGCGGCTGGCCTCCTCGGCCGCGTACATCGCCTTCTCGAGCTTGCGCTTGCCCTCGTTGAACTCCGTCATGTCGATGCTGCTCTCCAAAACGTAGATGAGCTTGCCGTCCTTGTCGAAGATCGGGCGCGTGGAGGTGTGGTACTCGCGGTCTCCCAAGGCGAACTCGAAGGAGCGCGCCTTGTGGTCGCGGATGCACGCCTGCACCGGGCACTGCTCGGGCATCGAGGTGCAGCCGCAGTAGTTGATGTAGCAGGGCTCGCCGATCACCTGCGCCAGCGGCTTGCCGCCCACGATGTCGCGCGCGGCCGGGTTCACCGTGATGAGCTTTCCCTTGTTGTCGAACAGCAGCACGGGGATTTGGATCGAGTCCAAAATCATGCGTTTTTCTAACTCGCTGCTCTCGAGGATTTCGGTGCCGCGCTTGCGCTCCATGGCGATTTCCACCATGCGCGAGGCAGACTGCATGACGTGCTTGTCCTCCTCGGTGAAGGTGTGCTGCGTCTTTACGAAATCAAGCCCGATAAAGCCCCATAGGCGGTCGCGCTCCCAGATGCCCGTCACGATGAGCGAGCGGATGCCCTGACGCGAGAGCGTCTCGTAGGAGGCCCTTTCGGCGATGGGGGC
>JAVBTG010000030.1:0-22009 GCA_031556275.1 Opitutales bacterium | reverse complement strand
TGATCGACTCCGACGGCAAGATCTCGGAGTTCATCGACCTCGAGGACGTGCGCCGCACGCTCGCGCTGCACCCGCTCAAAAAGAACGAGCCGTACTATGTCGGCGTGTTTCTCGTGGGCGCGTATCAGGACATCATGGGAGATTTGCACAACCTGTTCGGCCGCGCGGACGAGGCGCACGTGTTCCTCGAGGACGACGAGGAGGACGGTTTTTATCTGGAGGAAACGATCAAAGGTTTCCGCGTAAAGGACGTCGTGGAAATGGTGCAGTGGGAAGGCTCCGAACTCATGCGCGTGATGAAAAAGCAGATCGACCGCGCGACGAAGGACGACCTCGTGAAACCCCGCGAGGGCATGCGCTTCCTCGGGCTGTATGAGGATTTGATCGACGGCAGGACTTACCTTAAACCCGCCGAAAAGAAACCCAAAAAACCGGCCAAACGCGCATGAACTTGCAGCCCGCCAAGCCCGTCGTTGTTCACGTCGGAAACCTCTGCATCCTCTACTGGGCGGCGCAGTGCGTGCTGGGCGTCGCGGCGATGGGGCTGGGCACGTTCAACCCGATTATTTTCTTGGGAGCCTCGGTCATCGGGGCCTTTCCCGTGATGGCCTACGCGCACTTTTTGTTCGCCGGACAGGGGCGGCGCGCGCCGCATTTAAAACCGTGGGCGTTGCGCTGCGCGGTCATCATGGCCGTCCAGCTCGCGGCCTCGGCCTACGCGTGGTACGCGCCCGGCAAGGAAGCCGCGATCCTCTGGGCGGCCGCCACTGTCTTGCTGGCCTTCGTGCTGCACGTGAGCCAGCGGTTTTTGAAGAAGGCGTAGGGGACGGCAGTTAATCGCCGTCGGATTTTAAAATTTCGCCGATTTCCTCGGGTGTGAACGGGGTCGCTCCGCTGAGATAGGCGAGTGCGCCGTCGCGGTCGTATATCTTCCACAGTCTCATGACGAATAGCTGCGTCGTCTTCTGTTTTTCAGGGTCAGCAACCTGCCCCGCCCATTCCATAGCCGTCATCGGGGAAAACGGCGCGAGGGAGTAGGAAAATCCCGTCAAAGCATTGTCTTTTTCGGGCGAGACAGGCTGTTGCGCGAGCCACGCCGCCGCGTCTTGCGCATTGGCGCGCGCCCAGTTCCAAACCGCGTCCCTCATCATGTTTTCGCGAACGGGATCATCCGCCGAAAGCTGAAGAATCCATGGCATGGCGGCCTCCGGCTCCCGCGAGCTCCACTCTTTCAATACATGCTTTAGTACATGCTCGCGATCATCCTCGGGCAAAGACGAGGCCCATCGGGCCGCCTCCGTCACGTCGAATTCGCTCAACGATTCCGCGAGGCTCCTCAGTAGCCAGTTGCGGTCTTTCTCGCCATCCATGTTCTCCATCAAATTAACGGCGGTTTCTATGTTTCCCGTGCGCGCCAAAGCATTCATCAAAATCATCATCCCCTGTTGGCCCACAATCGTGTCTTTCGGCAATGAGCGGACATATCCCACTGCGGCCTCAGGGTCGATGCGGCCCCATTCCTGAATGAGCGCGCATTGATAACCGGGGCGTATGTAATCGCCGTCTTCCTGATATTTAGCGATCCACTGTGCGAGTGCTTGCGGGTCCCTTTTGGCCCACGCGCGCACTCCCATTTCCTGCATTTCGCGGGACGTCGTGCCGTATGGCAGTTTTTCGGAGAACGCCACCATGGCTTCGGGGGAGCGGTCGGCCCATGCGGTTCGGAGTTTTTCCACCAGCGTGCTTTTTCCCGCGAAGGGCGGCATCGTTTGCAAACGCGTGAACAATGCCGCGCGCTCCGCGTCGTCCATCGCCCACGCGGCCACGTAAAATTCGCCCGCGGCCACCGAGGAGGGGTTGTCGCGCAGACGCTGGCGGACGGACTTTTTCAGGGCCTCCGCCGAGAAATTGTCTGCGCGGTCGGCGGGACGGATGCGCGAGGAGCGGGACGGCTTTTGGGCGGCGGCTTCGGAAGACGAAGCGACGACAAGCCACGCGCACAAAAAGCCCGTGCCGAACAGAAGGGCGGCGGACAGTGTCCGCGCGAACAGGGATGTTTTTTTCATGCGATGTGTGCCGATGAAGAAAATGGAAAGACGCGGTGCGCCGTCATTGGGCGGACTTGTCAAGCTCCTTGCGGAACCGCGCGGCCTCGTCGGGGGTGAATGCGTTCGGGGCGTCGAGGTGGGCGCGGGCGCCCTCGGCGTCCGTGTGTATCCAATTTTTCATGACAACGCGGCGCATGTCGGCGCGCGTTTTTTCGGAGGCCCCCTGCTGGGCCCACGCCATGGCCGCGGTTGGGTCGCTCTCCGAGAGCGTCCCGACGAAGGCGCCGAGGGCCTGATCGCGTTCGGGCGAGGGAGGGCGCGCGCCGATCCACGCCGCCGCGGCCTCGGCGTCGAAATGCGCCCACGCCGAAAACATGTTTCGGAAATCGCCCCTGTCCGCGCGGAGGGGATCGTCCGGCGGCAGACGCTCAAACCATTCGACGACGGCCCGCGGATCGTCCGCGCCGTAGTTCATGATGATGTTATGCGCCATGTTTTTACGCCGCTCATCCTCAAATGCCGCCGCCCATTGCAACGCCGCGGGCATGTCAAACGAGGCCCATCCCAGCGCGATCACCCCCATGGGAATTTGTTCTTCCCCCTCCTGCGTGCCCTGCGCCGCCTCGGCGGCAAGGGCCGCGTTCCCGGATTTTGCCAAGGCGTGAATTGCCTGGTTCATGCGTGAGGGATGGTAGTCGAGCGGGGGAAGTTCTCTCGCGTAGGCCAGCGCGGCGGCCGGGTCGCCATGCGCCCACTCGTAAACAAGCGCCACACGATAGCGGTCCAATATCCCTCGCGAAACCGCCCCCGCCTGCCCCTCCACCCAAAGGACCGCCGATTCGGGGTCTTTTCTGGCCCATTGGCGCACGCCTTCGTCCAACATGCGCTGGCGCGCGTACCCCGGCGGCAGACGGCCGAGAGATTCCAGTGCCGCCTGCGGCGAACGCTCCTGCCAAGCGCGGACCACGGATTCGAGCAAGGCTCCCTTTCGCGGGCCGGGGGGCATCCCCGCGATCCGGGCGAACAACGCCGAGCGTTCCGTGTCGTCCATCGCCCACACCGCCACGTAAATGTCGCCGGAGACAACGCCGGACGGATTGTCGCGCAGCGCGCGCAACAGGTCTTTTTTGGGGGCCTGCGGCGAGGCCATTTCCCTGCGCCCGAGGCGCTGCTTGGCGCGCGGGGTTTCCGAGGCGGACGCGGCGGCGAGGCGAGCGCACAAAAAACCCGCGCCGAACAGGATTATGGCGAGGGACAAAGCGAGCGCGGGGCGGAGGGCCTTTTTCATGCGGATTTTGGCGGGGCGGAAAATTGAACGGCGCGCCGCGCCGTCATTGGGCGGACTTTTCAAGCTCCTTGCGGAACTGAGCGGCCTCGTCGGGGGTGAAGGCGTTCGGGGCGTCGAGGTAGGCGCGGGCGGAGGCCGGGTCTATGCGTATCCATTTTTCCATGACAGCGCGCTGCAGCTGGGCGGCCGCCTCGGGGGTCGAGGCCGTCTGCGCCCAGACAATCGCCCCCGCGGGGTCCTCGTTCGCGGCGGCGTCCACGAATCCCTTCAGCGTCGCGTCTCTGCCGGCGGAGGGGGGCTGGGCGTCGAGCCACGCGCCCGCGGCGTCGACGTCGGCGCGGGCGTACTCGCGGGCGGCCTGCTCCAAGAGCCGCGCGCGGGACGTGTCCGCCTCCGGCAGGGCGTCCGCCCATTGCAGGGCCGCCGCCGAGTCCTTGCGCGCCCAGTTGTTAAAGGCGTTGTTCAGCGGCCCCGCGCGCTCGTCGGCCTCGACCTGCGAGGCCCATTGGACGGCGGCGGCCGGGGCCATGGAACTCCACGGCCAAATCAGCGCGGAGCGCATGCGGTCGCGCTGGGTCTTGTCATCGGCGGACTCCACGAGGGCGAGCGCCCCCGCGATGTCGCCCGCGTTCGCCATCTGGCCGACGACCGCGCCCATTCGGTCGGCCATCATGGAACGCTCGTGGGGGGTGTTGGCGGGCAGGGAGCGCACGTAGGCCAGCGCGTCGGCAGGGGACGTGGAGGCCCATCCGTTGACGAGCGAGGTGCGGTATTGGTCCAGCTTTGAGGCGTAGGCGCCCCCCTGTTCCTTTTCCCCGATCCACGCCAGCACGCGCGCGGGGTCTTTTTTGGCCCACTGGCCAAGGCCCATGAAAATCATCTGGTCGCGCTCCTGCCCCTTGGGCGCCTTTTCGGCGTAGGCCACAAGCGTGGAGGGCGAATGCTGCGACCACGCAAATATAAGAAGGCCGCGAAACATCATCTTCTCCATGCACGGCGGCATCTCGTCGATGTGCGAGAGCATCGCCAAGCGGCCCGCGTCGTCCAATTTTTCCACGGCCACGTAAAAGTCCCCGATCGAAATATCCGAGGGGCGCGTGCTCATGAGCTGTGAGACTTCGTCGGTCGTCAGCCTGTCGGGCTGTGCCGGTGCGCGCGGATGCTCCGCGCGGTCGGGGCGGGGGGTTGAAAGGCGCGAAGGCTCCATGTTGCCGCGCGGAAAAACCCACGCGCACAAAAAGCCCGCACCGAACAGCGCGGCGGCGGCCAAAATCGCGTAAGTTTTTCGAACAGTCATTGCGCCCAGCAGTGTGGCGCAGCGGGCGGGCCTGTTCAATGTTTTTTGAAGCAACAAAAAAGGCGCGGAAGGAATGCTCCCGCGCCTTGGAAAGATAGGATGCCGAATTTACCGGCCTCGGCGGCCGCCGCCACCACCGCCGCCGAAATTGGGCGCACCGCCCGGGCCGCCGCCGCCGAGGCCCAAGGAGCGCAGTTGTTCCATGTTGAACTGGCCGCCGTTGATGCCGGTCGTGGGCATGCCCATTTGCATGACCGCGCGGAATCCTTGGTCGGACACTTTTTGCATGAGGGTGCGCTGTTCGGCGGTAAGCTCCGCCGATGTCTGGACGTAGCTCTTAAACGCTTCCGGGTCTTCGCGGCTCCACTGCACGCCCACCAGCGCCATCGCGCGGTCGCGCCATTCGCCGTTCGAGACTTGGCCCGCCCAGGCGAGCGCGCTCTCGGGGTCTTCCCGCGCGGCGCGGTTGGTGAAGGCGAGGACGGCCCCGTCCTTTTCGGGCGAATTGGGCATGTTGTTAAGCCACTGGGCCGGGGTGTCCAAATCGTACTGCGTCCACTGGCTGACGGCCTGCGCCATCCATTCGCCCTTTTTGGCGTCATCCGCCGGCAAAGACGCCGCCCATTGCGCCGCCGAGGCGGGATCCTGCTCGCTCCACGAACGCAGGACGGTCGCGCGCATGGAGTCGCCCGCCTCGCCCAAATTTTGCACCCATTGCAGGGCCGCCTGAGGATCGTTGCGGCCCCATTCGCGGGCCACGGAATTGAGCGCGCTCGTGCGCAAGTCGCCCTCCGGCATCGAGGAAAACAGCGACACGGCCTCCGCGATGTTGCCCTCGCGCGCCATGGTCGCCGCTATGATACGCACGGCCTGCGACTGCTGGGCGTTGTCGGCCCTGCTGCCGGTGGGCATGGAATTCAACGCGTATTGCAACGCCGTCTGCGGGTCTTTTTCCGCCCAGCCGCGTATCACCTGCTGCACGCGCTCGTTAAACACCCCCGTCGGCTCCACGCCCCGGTTTTCGCTGAGCCATTGCAGGGCCTTGTCCGGCGCTTTTTGCCCCCAGAAAACAAACGCGTCACTCATCAGCGAATAGCCGAGGCGGGAGGGGCCCATGCCTTGCAGCAGCTCCACGGCCCCCGACGGGTCTTTCTCCGCCCAGCTACCGATGAAGGCGCGCAACAACCGCTCGCGTTCGCGCCCCTGCAGGCCGTTGAGGGCGGCGAAAAGTTCCTGCGCCTGCGTTCGGTCGAGGTGGGCGGACAGCGCCGCGATCTCCTCCGGCGTCAGCGACGCGGGGTCTTTCAGCAGACGGGCCGTCATGTCGGCGAGGCTCTTGGTCGTCTGCGCCTTTGTCTGGGCGCGGCTTGCCGAACGGGAAATGCGCGAGGCCCCCGCCCCGTCCGCCCCCGCGTCGATCGCGCTGAGCCGGCCGACGCCGAACGCTATCGACAGCAGCAAGATAAACGCACTCCAACGCGCCCAACGACGTTCAAAAAATGCCCGCAACGTTAAAAGATTCATTGAAAAAGCCTAATAATAAGGTTAGAAATATGGCAGTGTGGGTTCCTTCCAATTGCGCGAAAACGGCAATCAACCCTATTATAACCCCCCCTGAAAAAGAAAGTTTCACGGTTCACGTTGGATTTTGACGGTCCCACCGCTATCACAAAACAATGTAAACTGGTACGGTATTATTAATTTTTAACCGATTCATGCCTTTGTCTTCCCAAAAACGCCCCAACATACCCATGCCGGTGCAGGATATGAGGGCCGAAGTGCCGAGTTCCGCCTCCCCGCAGGACAGGGAAGCCTTTGGCATCTATTTGCAAGACATCGGAAAATACCCGCTTTTGACCGTCCAGCAGGAACGCGAGCTGGCGATCAAAATCCAAGCCGGAGACACCAAAGCCCGCGAGAGCATGATCCAGTCGAATTTGCGACTGGTGGTGCGCATCGCGCACGACTATTCCTACTACGGGGTGCCCCTGCTCGACCTGATCAGCGAGGGCAACATCGGCCTGATGAAGGCCGCCGAGCGGTTTGACCACACCAAGGACGTCAAATTCGCCACTTACGCGGCCTGGTGGATCAAGCAATGCATCAAGCGGGCGCTGGCCAACCAGGGCAAAACGATCCGCCTGCCCATCCATTTGACGGAAAAGATGACGCGCATCCGCAAGGCGACGGACGAGCTGCGCAAAAAGCTCGAGCGCGACCCGACCAACGAGGAAATCGCCAAGGCCACCGGCCTGCCGACGACAAAGGTCGTCCACTTGAAGCTGATGCGGCTGCCCACGGCCTCCTTCGAGGCGCGCGTGGGGAAAGACCAGCACGAGTTGGGCTCGCTGATCGCCGACGAAAACGCCTCAACCCCCCTGGACAGCCTGATCCAGCGCAACCTGAAAAAGGAGCTCAAAACCCGCCTGCTCAAGCTCACCGAGCGCGAGCGGGAAATTTTGCGCATGCGCTTCGGATTGGACGAGGAGCAGCCCCTCACGCTGGAGGAGGTGGGGCGCGAGCTGGGCATCACGCGCGAGCGCGTGCGCCAGATCGAGGGCGAGGCGCTGCTGAAACTGCGCGGGGCCATCGAGGCCGCCGGCGCGTCGAAAACCTCCGATGAGCTGGCGCAGGAACGACGCGAACGCTCGCGCGCGGAGGTGATCAAGGAATTTTTGAACAAAGTCGCAAAACCCGCCGTGGACAAGACCGCCAAACCCGGCCGCAAGCTGGCGGGGCGGCGCAAGGCGCCGGGCACGCCCTGAGGCGCGTTTGAAAATTACGGCGCAAAAAAACGGCGAACAGTTTTTTCTGTTCGCCGTTTTTTTGCGGACCGTCCGCAGGCCCTACTTCAACAGGCCCTGCTTTTCGAGCTCGGCGATCTTGCCCGCCAGGGTGTCCGCGAAATCGCTCCACAGCTGGCTCAGGGCAAGCACGTAGGAGCCGTAGGTGTCGCCCGAGGGGCTCTTGGTGTAGGTGTCGTCGCTCATCAGCACGCGCAGGCCGTCGCCGGATGTTATGCGCCAGCGCACCAGCAGGCGGCAGTCCCCGCCGATCACCCCGTCCATGCCCGCGACGTAAACGTAGACCATCACGTCGGGCTTGTAGTTGGGCAGGCGGTTGGGATACGACACAACCGTGTCGCTGCCCGTGGCGTAGCTCAGGTTGGTGACGAGCGTGCGCGTCAGCCCGCTGGCCAGCGGCTCCGCCCAGCGTTTCCAGTTGGAGTAGACGATCCGCTCGCGGCTCGGGCGCGTGGCGATCTGGGAATTGTCGAGGTACTCGGTGAACTCCACGCGCACCACCGCGATGTTGCGCGAGGAGGGGTGGACGGCCGGCTCCCTCGACCACGCGCGCGGCGGCAGCACGAAGAACTCCGCGTCGTCGGGCTTGGGCGAAAGCAGAGAACCGCAGCCGGAGAACAGCGCGGCCGCGGCCAGAAACACAATGGATTTTGAAATGAATGGGCGCATGGGAGATCCTCCGGAAAATTTTTTGGGGGGTTATTTTTGTTTGTCCTGCGGGCTTTTTTCGAGGGGACGGCCCGTCAGCAGCGCGCTGGGGTTACGGTCGAGGTAGTCGGCCAGCTGGCGGAACGAGCGGGCGGCCGCGCCCAGCTCGAACAGCGTGCGGTCGAGCTCGTAGCGCAGCGAGGAATCCGGGCGCATGGTGTCGCGCACGGCCGCGAGGGCCTCGTCCGCCGTGCCGAGGGTCTTGTGGAACTTGGCGACGGCCTCCTTGATCTCGGGGTCCGTCGTCAATTCGCGCGCCCCGTCGAGCGCGGCGATCAGCTTGGCGTTGATCGTTTTGAAATCCAATTCCTTCAGCCCGCCCTCGGCCTCGGCCAGCACGGCGACCAGATGATCGTTGATGGCCTTGAAGTCCAGCTCCTTGAGCCCGCCGTCCACCTCGGTCAGCACGCTGTCGAGGCGGGTCGCGATCTGCTTGAAGTCGATCTCGCTGATGTTGCGGATCGTCTCGGTGACGGATTTGACGATGTCGCTGGAGGTGCTCTCCAAGGAGGGAATCTCGCGATAGAGCGGTTTTAACTGCACGGGGTGCGCCGGCGGGGCGTTTTTGTAATAGTCCAGCTCGACGTAGAGCACGCCGGTGACGATGCTTTGGAACTCGAGCTTGCCGCGCAGCCCGCTTTCGATGGCGTTGAGGAAGTCCTCCTCGTCGATGAAGTCGTCGTCCAAGCCGTCGGCCTGTTTGCGCAGGCGGGTGTAGTCCACCGTTATGATGACGGGGATCGAAAGGTCGCTCGAAGACTGGTTGTAATGGATCAGCACGCGTTTGACTTCGCCGATTTGCACGCCGCGAAATTTGACGGGCGCGCCGATCGTCAGGCCGTTCACCGATTCAGGGAAGTAGATGATAAAATCCCCCTTCTGCGTGAACCAGCTGCCGCTGCCCAGCAGGAACAGCCCCGCGATGAACAGGGCGGCCGCGCTGGCGATGAAGGCGCCGATCAGGGTGGGTTTTGCTTTGATGCTCATGGGTTGCCGGAGATGTTTTTGGCGTCGTCGGGGAGGACGCCGCGGTTGAGGAAGCGCCGCACCGCCTGGTTGTCGCAGTGGTCGCGCAGCTCGGCGGGGTTGCCGATTGCGCCCGTGGTGCGGGTGTCCGTGTCGAGGAAGATCGCGCGGTCGGCGATCGCGAAAATGCTGGCCAGCTCGTGCGTGACGACGACGACCGTCGCCCCGAGGCTGTCGCGCACTTGAAGGATCAAGTCGTCGAGGCGGCGCGAGGTGATCGGGTCCAGCCCTGCCGAGGGCTCGTCGAAAAAGAGGATTTCGGGATCCATCGCCATCGCCCGGGCGATGCCCGCGCGCTTGACCATGCCCCCCGAAAGCTCGTTCGGGTAATAGTCCTCGAACCCGCGCAGGCCCACGAGCGCGAGTTTGAGCTCGACCATCGCGCGCACCTGCTTGGAGGAAAGTTTTTTAAACTGCTCCAACGGCAGGGCCACGTTTTCGGCCAGCGTCATCGAGCTCCACAGAGCCCCCCCCTGATACAGCACGCCGAACGTGCGCAACGTCTCGTCGCGCGCCTGCGGGGTGGCCTTGGTGAAGTTTTCGCCGTTGTAGGAAATACTGCCCTTGGCGGGCTTGATCAGCCCCAGCATGTGCTTGAGCAGCGTGCTCTTGCCCGAGCCGCTGCCGCCCATGATCACGAAAATCTCCCCGCGCTTGATCGAAAAATTCAAGTCGCGCATGACCACGAAGCTGCCGTAGGCCATCGTGAGGTCTTTGACTTCGATCTGGGATTGCGCGGCGATGCTCATGGGTTACAGGCCGAAAATGTTGAACAAGACGGCGAACACGGCGTCCGCCACTATTATCCAAGTGATGGCCGTGACGACCGCGGAGGTCGTCACCCGCCCCACCGACTCGGAGCTGTTGCCGCACTGCATGCCGCGCAGGCAGCCCGTGATGCCTATGATGCCGCCGAACACCACGCTCTTGATGAGCCCCGCCGAAAACTCCGCGAGGTTGAGCGAGTTGATGACCTGCGTGCTGTACTGCAAGGGGGTCAGCCCCATTGAGATCGCGACGAGGCCGCCGCCCAAGATGCCCATCAAGTCCGCGTAGACGACCAACAGCGGCATCATCACCACGACCGCCAAAATGCGCGGGAAAATCAGAAACTCGTAGGGCGAAATGCCGAAGGTGCGGAAGGCGGATATTTCCTCCGACACCTTCATGGAGCCCAGCTCCGCCGCGAACGCCGCGCCCGTGCGGCCGCTCATGATGACGCCCGTCATGATCGCGCCCATCTCGCGCATCATGGCGATGCCCACGAGGTTGGCGACGTAGATCGTCGCGCCGAACTGCTGGAGCTGCACGACGCCGACGTAGGCCAGAATCATCCCCACCAAAAAGCTGATGAGGGTGACGATCGGCAGCGCCTCCGGCCCGCATTTTTGGATGATAAACCACACGTCGCACCAGCGAAACCGCGCCTTGCCGAGACAGGCGTTCCAAGAGGAAATGGCCGTCTCGCCCACGAAGGCGAGCGTCTCGTCTATCTTTTCCCACAGCGCTATGCCCGTCTCGCCCAGACGGTAGAGCGGCGAGTGCTTTTTCTCCGTGCGCGCGGCCCCTTCTTTCTCCGGGACGGCGAGGGCCAAGTCTATGATCTGGTGGGCCGCCTTGGGCAGGCCGGACAAGTCCGTCTCGGCCTCCTTTTGCTTGGCCAGCTCGCACGTGCGCAGGACGAAGCTGGGGAGCGTCGAGTCCCATTTTTCCAGCCCGTCGGCCTTAAAAATGATTTTTTTAAAGGTGCCGCCCGCGACGAGCGTTTTTGCAAAATCCTCCCACACCGGCATTTCCCTGCCGCGCGCGGAATCCCATGTGCCGCGCAGGCACAACGAAACCGTCGAAGGCTCGGGGCGTTCGGCGAGGATCCAAGGCGTGTCCAAAAAGGCGGGCATGTGGCGGGTTTTGCGGACAAAAGACGGTGCAATGCGCGTCTTTTTATCATGTTTGCCAATAGAAGGGCGTTCAAGGCAATTCGTGGTGGGGCGCATCGGAAGCGGCGCGCGCCGTGTTTTTGATATGCCTTTTGCCGCAAAGCCTGTTAATGTGGGGGGAAATGAGCCCACCCGCCCAGCGCGGCGACGGCGCGGCGGAAAAGCTCTCCGGCGTGCTGGAACGCATCATCTACTCCAATGAGGAAACGCATTGGACGATAGGGGAACTGCGCCCCGGGGCCAAGCAGAAGGGGGTGACGATCGTGGGGGCGCTGCCCTCCGTGCAGTGCGGGGAGACGCTCGAACTCACGGGGCACTGGACGGAGCACCCCGTCCACGGGCGGCAGTTTAAGGCGCAAACATGCAAATCCACCCTGCCCGCCTCGGTGTACGGCATCCGGCGGTATCTGGGCAGCGGGCTCGTCAAGGGCATCGGCAAGACGTATGCCGACAAGATCGTCGCGAAATTCGGCGAGAAGACGTTTCAGATCATTTCGGAGGAATCGGCGCGGCTGCGCGAGGTCGAGGGCATCGGCGAACAGCGCGCCAAGGCGATCAAGCAGGCGTGGGACGAGCAGCGCGCGATGCGCGAACTGATGGTGTTTTTAAAAACCTACGGCGTCACCAACGCGCAGTGCCTGCGCCTGATCCGCGCCTACGGCAGCGAGGCCAAGACGGTGCTGCAGAACGAGCCGTACCGCGTCGCGCGCGAGGTGGAGCGCTTTGGATTTAAGACCTGCGACCAGATCGCGCTGAACATCGGCTTTTCCAGCGACGCGCCGCCGCGGTTGGAGGCGGGCCTGATTTTCGCGCTGGGCGACCTTGAGGACAAGGGGCACACCTGCTGGCCCGGCGCGGAATTGGCGCGGCACTGCGCGGAATTGTTGCAGGTGGACCCGGCGTTGCTCCTGCCGAGGCTCGACGCGCTGATCGCCAAAAAAGACCTTATCTCCCTACCCGACCGCTCGGTGCAACTGCCCGTGCTGGAGCGGGCGGAAAACCAGACGGCCCTCGCCGTGCGGCTCGTCAAACAGGGCGGCTCCGTCTTGCCGCCCATCCGCGTGGACAACGCGGTGGCGTGGGCGCAGGAAAAAGCGGGCTTTGCATTCGCGCTCGAGCAGGCGCAGGCGCTGAAGGCGGCCTTGCAGAACAAGTTCTCGATTTTGACGGGCGGGCCGGGCACGGGCAAAACGACGATTTTGCGCGCGCTCGTCGCGATCCTCGCGGCGAAAAAGGCGCGCGTCACCCTCGCCGCCCCCACGGGGCGCGCGGCCCAGCGGCTCTCCGAAAGCGCGTGCGCCTTCGCCAGCACGATCCACCGCTTGCTCGCCTTCGACCCGGCCAAGGGGCGCTTCGCCTACGACGCCGACCGGCCGCTGGGGACCGATTTTCTGATCGTCGACGAGGCCTCGATGCTCGACGCGAAGCTGGCCGCCGCGCTGCTGCGGGCCGTGCCGCCGCGCGCGCATGTGCTGCTCGTGGGCGACGTGTACCAGCTGCCTTCCGTGGGAGCGGGCAACGTGCTGGGCGATTTGATAGCGGCCTCCGGCGCGGCCGTCACGCGACTGGAAAAGATTTTCCGGCAGGGCAAGCGCAGCGGCATCGTCTCCACCGCCCACGCGATCTTGCAGGGCGACACGCGCCCGCCCTACATGACGGACGACGCGGAAAAAATCGACCCGTCTTTCGACCTGCATTTTGTCCGCGCGGACACGCCGCAAGCGTGCGTGGAAACGGTGCGCGCGCTGTGCCAAAAACACCTGCCCCGCTGGTACAACGTCGACCCCGTGATGGACGTGCAGGTGCTCGCCCCCATGCACCGGGGCACCGCGGGCATCGCCGTGTTCAACCAAGACCTCCAGCAGGCGCTGAACCCCGACGGCGCGGGCCTCCCGTGGATGGGCTGGCAGCTGCGCCCGGGCGACAAGATCATCCAGACGCGCAACAACTACGACCTCGGCTTGTTCAACGGCGACTTGGGCCGCGTGACGCAGGCCGACCCCGCCGCGGGGACGCTCGTGGCCGACTTCGACGGCACGCCCGTGACGATCGAGCGGGCAGACCTCGCCGACGTGCAGCCCGCCTACGCGCTGTCGATCCACAAGTCGCAGGGTAGCGAGTTCCCGATCGTGATCGTGCCGCTGCTCAAGCAACACTTTGTGATGCTCAGGCGCAACCTCGTCTACACGGCCGTCACGCGCGGGCGCAAAAAGGTGTTCATCGTCGGCGACCCGAGCGCGTACGCCATGGCCGTCGGCAACGCCGAGGCGACGGCGAGGCGCACCGACCTCGCCCGCAAGCTGCGCGAGAGCGTCTGATTTTTCTTTTCAACGGATTTTTTGATCGAATGACCCACCAGAACCACACCTGTTTTCCCCGGTCGCGCCGCGTGTACGCGGAAGGCTCGCGCCCCGACATGCGCGTGCCCATGCGCGAAGTGATGCTCTCGCCCACCAAGGGCGCGGACGGCCAGTGTTCGCCCAACCCGGGCGTCCTCGTCTACGACACCTCCGGCGCGTGGGGCGACCCGGCCTTTGAGGGAACCCCCGAAACGGGCCTGCCGCCTGTAAGAGAAATTTGGATACAAGAGCGCGGCGACACCGAGGTCGTGAAGACGGCCCCGCGCGCGATCCGCCGCGCGAAGCCCGAAAAACGGCCCACGCAGCTGGCCTACGCACGGGCGGGAATCGTCACGCCCGAGATGGAGTTCGCCGCGATCCGCGAGAACATGCGGCCCGAGGGCGGCGCGTGCGGACCCGGCCACCCGCGCAAAAGCCCGTTTTTCCAGCACGCGGGCGACGCGAAGGGCGCAAGCATCCCGCGCGAGATCACGTCGGAATTCGTGCGCGACGAGATCGCGCGGGGGCGCGCCATCCTGCCCGCGAACATCAACCACCCCGAGGCCGAGCCGATGGTGATCGGGCGCAATTTTTTGGTGAAGATCAACACCAACATCGGCAACAGCGCGATCAGCTCCTCCATCGACGAGGAGGTGGAAAAACTGCGCTGGTCGATCAAGTGGGGCGGCGACACGCTCATGGATCTCTCCACCGGCTCGCACATCCGCGAGACGCGCGAGCGCATTTTGCGCAACTGCCCCGTCCCCGTCGGGACCGTGCCGATCTACGAGGCGCTCGAACGCGCGGGCGGGGTTCCCGAGGACATCACGTGGGAGCTTTTCCGCGACACCCTCGTCGACCAGGCGGAACAGGGGGTCGACTACTTCACCGTCCATTCCTGCGTGAAAAAGGAATTTTTGCCCTTCGCGGCGAGGCGGCTGACGGGCATCGTCTCGCGCGGCGGGGCGATCATGGCCCGCTGGTGCCAAAAACACAACCAGGAGAATTTTTTGTGGACGCGCTGGGACGAGATCTGCGAGATTTTGGCCGCCTATGACGCCGCGTTCTCGATCGGCGACGGGTTGCGCCCCGGCAGCGTGGCCGACGCCAACGACGAGGCCCAATTCGGCGAACTCAAGGCGCAGGGGGAACTGACCCTGCGCGCGTGGGACCACGGCGTGCAGGTGATGTGCGAGGGCCCCGGGCATGTGCCGCTGCACATGGTGGCGCAAAACATGACGCACCAGCTCGACTGGTGCCACGAGGCTCCCTTCTACACGCTCGGCCCCATCACGACCGACATCGCGCCCGGCTACGACCATATCACAAGCGCGATCGGAGGGGCCATGATCGGCTGGCACGGCACCGCCATGCTGTGCTACGTGACGCCCAAGGAACACCTCGGCCTACCCGACCGCGAGGACGTGCGCGAGGGCGTCGTCACCTACAAGCTCGCCGCCCACGTCGCCGACTTGGCGAAGGGGCACCCGGCGGCGCAGGCGCGCGACAACGCGCTGTCGAAAGCGCGCTTCGAATTCCGCTGGGCCGACCAGTTCGCATTGTCGCTCGACCCCGAGAAAGCGCAGTCTTTCCACGACGCCACACTCCCGCAGGACGCCGCCAAAGAGGCTCGCTTTTGCTCGATGTGCGGCCCAAAATTCTGCTCGATGCGCCTGTCCGCCGAATTGGCGCAGGAAGCGGGCGAACAGAAAGATTAATTTTAACTCCTCACAAAAAAAATGAAACATACCCTGAGTCTTCTGCTGGCCGTCCTTTGCCTGAACGCGCTGCACGCGCAGACCGACGCGCTGGTCGGCTACGTCAAAGTCGGCCCGCTGCGCGAGAGCGCCGCGCGGATCGTGGCGCTGGGCAAGCGCGTGTGCCCGCTGTTGCTCAGCGACAGCGTGGTTCAAAGCAACTTGGGGCCGTACGGCTATCCGCAGTTCGCCGCGTTTTCCGACAAGACGGGGGGAGGGTTTTTGTTTTTGGCGCAAGGGGATGACGTGGAATGCGTCGCCGCCTTCAAGCTCGCCGAAGGGCTGGGCGAGACGCCCGCCTTTGAGGGGGCCGTGCGCGTCAACGACTGGCTGCTGATGCCGATCGGCACGGATTTGACGCCCGCGCTGCTGGGCGAAGTCAACGCGAATCTAAAAACGCTGGAGGGCAACCCTCCCGGCCTGATGCAAAAGCGCGTGTACCCGCCCGTGCTGGCGCGCGTGATGAAACTCTCCGCCATGGGCGACAACGCCATGGCCCCCAAGATTGACTGGAAAAAAATCGCCCGCGCGATGGAGTGCTCCAATAACATCACGACCGACCTTGCGCTTTCGGACAAGGAGATCGTTTTGAACACCACGTTGCGCGCCGCGAGCGGTTCGTCGTTGGCCGGATTTTTGAACATGCCTTCGGGTGGTGACGTGCCCGAAGCCGCGTTGGTCGGCGCGGACAAAGCCGTGATGACCTATCTTGCACGCATTTCGCCGCAGATGACCGAAAAGATGGTTTCGCACATAATAGCCGTTTTACAGCCCGCCCTTTCCAAAGAACAGTCAGACGACCTGCGGCGGGCGGTCATGCCGCTGTGCGAGCTCTCTGCCGGTTCACAGGCGGGCGTCCAAGATTTGGACGTGAGCCAATACCGCGGCTCGCTCGCGCAGTTGCGCCAAGCTTACGAACAGATGACCACGCTCATGAATGCGCTACTGCCCACCGCGCAAGGTGCGCTGACAACGACCGTGGAGAGCATCGAAAACGATTCCCTGTTAAAAATCAGCCAACAGCAAAACACGCCCGTGCCGGGCACGGTGAAAGCGCAGACCACTTACATCGGCCTCGCCAAGGGTTACGCCGTCAGCGGCTCCTCCAAGGACTCCGTGCAAGCGACCATGCAGGCAATCGAAAACGCGACACCCGCGACGAATCCGGTTTCCGTAAAACTCGGCTCCGCGCTCGAAGCGGGCACCTGCATGAAGGCGTCCGTCGGCATCCCGCAAATGGCCCTCGCCGCGGTGAAAGAAATCCCGGGGAAATCCCCTTGGAAAAAAGCGTTCGCCGCGCTGGAGGGGGCCGATTACGCGCCCGCCACCGTCCTTTGCACCAACGGCAACAGCCAAGCGACCATGCAACTGACCGTGCCCGTCGACAGCCTCGCGCGGACGGTGCAGACGGTGATGATGGGCCTGTTTATGTCGCAGATGCAGTAAAACAAAATTTACAACACGGCGGGTTTGGGTGAAAATCCCAAAAAGCTATCGCGCGGATGAAACAACGTCGGCTTTTTCTTTGGGCCTTTTTGGCGGCATGGGCGCTCGCGCCGTGGGCGCACGGCGGCGGCGCGGCCTCGCCGCAAAGCGTGTTCACCCTGCGCGCCATTTCACCGCACGCGCTCGCGCAAAAGACGCTCGAAAGCGCCGAGGCCATTGAACTGAAGGTGCAGCTCCAGCTTTTCTACCTGTTCAAATTCGGGGCGTTTGGCTACCCCGCGTTCGCGGATTTCGACGCGGAGGCGCCCGTCACCCTGCGCGTGTTTGAAAACCCCACGAGCAAGGGGACCTTCGCCGTGCTGTTCGCCAAGCTCTCCCCGCACAGCGCGCTGGAAAAGCACGTCGGCGACATGCGCGTGCGCCGCATGCAGGGCGGCTGGACGGCGGTGGACATCGCCGAGTTGAACGACCCGGGCCTGCTCGCGCGCGCGGCCGCCGCGCAGGACGTCGCCGAGCTGGCCGTGCCGCCCGACTGCGACATCACGCTGCGGGTGCACCCGTATTTCCACGACCGCATGGCGCTCAACCTCGCCAACGACGCCGCGAAAAACGCCCTCTCGCCCAACGCCCAAAAACTGATCGGCGAGATCGCCCAAGAGTTGCGCGACGTGGACGAATTGTGGATCGGCGCGGACTTCGCCGGGGATGAGGTGACGCTGAGGGCCGCCATCCGCCCGAAGGCGGGCACGCCCCTTTCGGCGCTGTTTTCGGCGCCCAGCGGCGGCGACATCCCGATGGCGCGCGCGATGCCCGACGACGCGCCGCTGGCCGTCGCCTTCAAGGCAAACCCCGCCGCGCTCGAGGCCTACTCCGACCACCTGTTCAACCGCTTCCAAAAGCACTTCGACGGCGTGCAGGCGGACGCGCTGGAAAACACCCGCGCGCTCGCGCGGGCGTGGATGCGCACGCACGAGGGGGGCTTTGTCTCCAACTATGCGCTGCTGCAAATGACGATGGAATCCGAGACCGTGTACGACGGCTACTGTGACCCGGCGGTGTTAAAAGCGTTGCTGGAACGCACGCAGGAAGTGGGCAATTTTATCGGGGACTTCGCGTTTTCGCAGGACGACCCGGTGTCGGCCGCCGTGCGCGCGCTACCTCCCCTGCCGGGGCAGCAGACGCCGGAGGCCTACGGCATCACATTCACCGCGAAAAAACCGCCCGAATTGAACCCGGGGAAACCCGGCTCCATGCTGATCACCCGCGCGCAGATCGCGGAGCGTTTCGCCGCCACGGTAAAGGGCACGCAGATCGCGGCCACGCGCGAGGACGCGCTGCGCGCGCTGGAGACGGCGATCTGGAACGGAAACTATCCCGAAAAAAACCTGCACGGGGCCCTCGAATTGCCGCTGTCTGACGGCACGTTTTTGCGCGGGCGGATCAACGCGCCCGTGTGCCTGCGCGACGTGTTTTTTTACCAAAGCGGCAGCGCGAAAGCGACCCCCCTGTCTTACGCGCTGGAAAAACTCGCCGACACCGCGCGGTTGCCGCCCGTCGTGCTGCGCGGCACCAACGGCGCGGGCCGCGCCGAATTTGAATGCGTGATCCCGCTGGAGACGGCCAAGGCCGTGATCCAGACCGTCCAACAATCCCCTTCGCCCTCGCCCGCCCCATGACACCGCCCGACGACACCGCACCGGATTTGCTTTCCTCGATCAGCCGCCTGACGCAAGACCTCGCGCGCCGCCCCTCGTGGGACGAGTATTTCATGGCCGCCGCGCTGCTGATCGCCTCGCGCTCGAGCTGCGAGCGGCTGCACGTGGGCTGCGTGCTGGTGTCGGGCGGCGAGCACAAAAACCGCATCGTGGCCGCGGGCTACAACGGGTTTTTGCCCGGGGCCGCGCACCGCTCGTGCGTGCGCGACGGGCACGAGCAGGCGACCGTCCACGCCGAGCAAAACGCCGTGACGGACGCCGCTAGGCGGGGCGTCTCCATCGCGGGCTCGCTCGCCTATGTCACCCACTACCCGTGCGTGAACTGCGCGAAAATGCTGATCGCCTGCGGCGTCGCCGGCGTGAAATACCATTTGGACTACAACAACGACCCGCTCGTCGCGGAACTTTTCGCGGAGGCGGGCATTCCCTGCGGGCAATTGTGAACGGGGAATTTTTCAAGTCGATGGCGGGGTCGCTATTGCTCTCGCACCCCGAGATGGAGGGCGACGATTTTAGGCGCGGTGTTGTTTACCTCTCCGCCCACACGCACGCGGAGGGGGCGCTCGGCTTCATCCTCAACGCGCCGTGGGGAAAAGTCTTGGGGGACATGCTCACCGATTTCGCCTACGGCCCGCTCTCGCAGGTGCCGCTGTTTCGCGGCGGCCCCGTGCAGCCGGAGCAGCTCATGTTCGCGGCGCTCGACTTCGCGGGCGACGGCCCTTTCATGCGCTTCGGCATCGAGGAAACGGTGGCCGAAAACCTCGTGATCAGCGGCTCCGCCCACACGCAGGTGCGCGCGTTTTTGGGCTACAGCGGCTGGACGGCGGGGCAGCTGGAATCGGAACTGATGCGCGACACATGGATCGTCGCCGAGCCCGACCGCGAACTGATGCGCACGCTGGAGGGCGAGGCGCTCTGGCGCGCGCTGACGCTCAAGGCCAAGCCGGAACTCGCCTACCTGCTCGACGCCCCGGAGGATCCGTCGCTGAATTAGGCGCGCGAAAAAGGAAAATAAGCGGACTGAAAAATGGACAACCAACCCTGTTTTTCGGGGTTGCGCGTGGCGGCATATTGAATCTTGCTTTAACTCCATTTCACTTATATTGTTTTTACGGCCTGGAATAGTCTGCCTGGATTGGTTAATTTGAATTAAATAATATTATTTATTTCGCGAACACGGTTGAAGCGCCAAGTCTCGAATAACCGACCATTTGCAACGCCCCAAAGGAAAGACACCACCATGAAAAAAATATTTCTGACTCTTTTGCTGCTGACCGGCGCGCTCGCCTTCGGGCAAACCGCCGCCGCGGCGATCGTCGCGGAACCTGTTTCGCTGACGAAGGAGGAAGGCGAAAACGCCGTCTTCACGGTCAAGGCCACCGGCATCGCCCTCAAATATCAGTGGGAGGTGCTGACGCCCGGCGGCCAATGGAAGGATATCGACACAGCCAAGGCCGCGACCTACACGGCACTCAAGGTGACCAAGGCCCTTGACGGCAACGAGTACCGTTGCCGCGTGTACGACGATGGGATCCCGACATACAGCCTGGAGGCCACGCTGAACGTGAACTCCAAGACAAGCGTGGTCACGCCGCTGACCTCCGTGCTGCTGTTTGCCGACGGGCAAAACGAGCTTTCCGTCGAGGCGAAGGCCGACGAGTCCATTAGATACACGTGGGAAGTCTACACTCCGGCGACAAAACAATGGGAGCTTTGCAAGGACAGCACCCTCGAGGAGCCTCAAGGCACGCTAACGCTGGACATCGATTCCAACACCTTTGTGAAGGGAATGAAGTACCGCTGCAAAGTGTGGAGCGGGCGCAACACGAAAGGCGACCCGAAGATCGTCGTGTCCAAAGACATCGTGGTGACGACCTGCGCGCGCACGACGGTCGACTTTGCCAAGACACACAACCCCTACGCCTTCAGTCAGGCGGAATACCCGGGGCTGGCACTCGCCAATTACAAGGCGGTCTTCGCCGTGACGGCGAAGGGCACCGCGATCAAGTACCAGTGGGAGTCGACGACGGACGGCATCACCTGGACGGCCATCGACAAGGCCGTCGCGGCGACCTACACGACGCCGGTGCTGACACCGGAAGACTTCGGCAAAACCTACCGCTGCGCGGTGACGAACACGGCGGGCACGGAGCGCTCGGACGACATCACGATCACCAAGATGCAAGTGGCCACGCTGGAAGGCGACAGGCTGCCCGCGGACGTCACATGCGCAAACACCGATATTGCGGAATTTACCGTGACGCCATCGGCGCTCAGCGGCAACCCCGCGAAACTCACGTACAAATGGGAGGTGTCCTTTGACGGCGGGACGACCTGGAAAACGGCGGGTGCCGCGCAGACGCTCAAGGTGAGCAAGCCCGCGGTGGCGCTCAGCGGCAACCAATACCGCTGCACGGTCTCCAACGCGGCCACGCCCAAAAACAACCCGCCCCCCGCGGCCGTCAGCCGGGCCGCGACGCTCACCGTGCGCGCCCAGGCCATAGTCGGCACGCAGCCCAAGGCCGTGACCACCTATGAGAATCTTTCGGCGACCTACACGGTGGGCGCACGAGGGTACGAGCTGCAATACCAGTGGGAAATCTACAACCCTCTGACAAAGCAGTGGACGGACATCGCCGGCGCGACCAACGCGACTGTGACGATAAACATCGACACATCTTATCCCAAGGGCACGCAGGTGCGCTGCAAGACATGGAGCACCGGCATCGGCAACACCGTCAATTCCGCGGCGGTGGCCTTGAATGTCAACGCGGCGGCCTATGTGGCGGCCGACCCTGTTTCGCTGACAAAGGAAGAGGGCGAAAACGCCGTCTTCACGGTCAAGGGGGGCGGATACGCCCCCAAATACCAGTGGGAAGTTTTAGAGCCCGGCGGTCAGTGGAGAAACGTCGACAAGGCCGTCGCGGCGACCTACACGGTGGTCAAGGTGACAAAGGCCCTCGACAACAACCAGTATCGCTGCCGCGTCTACAACAACGGGGCGAACATGCCCAGCGCGGCGGCCACGCTCAATGTGAATTATAAGACCGAAGCCGTGGCCCCGCTGACGGCCGTGTTGCTGTTTGAAGGCGGGCAGAACCAACTGCGGGTGGAAGCGAAGGCGGAAAAATCCATCGAATATCTTTGGGAAGTCTACAATCCGGTGACAAAGCAATGGACGGCATGCGAAGACGGCAGCCTCGACCAGCCCACGGGCACGCTGACCTTGGACATCGACGCCGCGACTTTTGTGAAGGGCATGAAATACCATTGCAAAGTCTGGAGCGGACGCGACACGGAAGGCGACCCGAAGGTCGTCGTCTCCAAGGACATTGTGGTGACGCTGTGCGCGCGCACGACGGTTGCCTTTGCGGCGACGCACAACCCCAACGCCTTCAGCCAAACGGAATTTCCGGGGTTGGCGCTCGCCAATTACAAGGCGGTCTTCGCCGTCACGGCGAAGGGCACCGCGATCAAGTACCAGTGGGAGTCGACGACGGACGGCATCACCTGGACGGCCATCGACAAGGCCACGGCCGCCACCTACACGACGCCGGCGCTGACGCCGGAAGACTTCGGCAAAACCTACCGCTGCGCGGTGACGAACACGGCGGGCACGGAGCGCTCGGACGACATCACGATCA